>DASXDT010000006.1:350313-700626 GCA_036490475.1 Candidatus Tumulicola sp. | reverse complement strand
AGACGGAGGGACGCACGATGGTGCTGGTCTGTCGTGGGTGACGCACCGCATGCTGCCATTGATATCTTTGACGAAGAGATGTTGTGCATCTCCCGCCAAAGCCGCGAACGCCCGCGCATCACGCGTCACGCGGTATATCGGCCCAATGTCCGTTCGTTGAGCAGACTCGCTCTTTGGAGCATGCTTTTCAGTTTTGCGACGGCGTCGCTTCATGAATGTTGACCGATCATCGATGACGCACGGATACCGCACTCATCGGTGTTCAAATATCGCGTATGCGCCAGATAGGAGAACTGGATCTGTATCGCCCTTTTTACGGTTTTATTGCGAGGTTATCTGGCGCGTACGAACTCCGCGCTCGCTCAAGCATTTCGCCGGCACTTCCGCGCTAGTGATCGTCGAGTGATGCCGGCCGCGGCGGCGGTCGAAGTCACAATCGATGGTTTCTGAATACTGACGACTGGAGTCTCCTTCGCTCACTTTCACACAATTCCGTGCGCTGTCTGGATGGATGCGTCTTCCCCGTTTCTACCCAGGCTTCGAGGATTGGGGGCCGCGCAGGAAGCTAAGCGGCCGACGGTCACTATTTGGACATCGGAAAAAGCCACGAGCGCCTGGACTTGATGATTCGCTGAATACTACCACCGCGACTCCGCACTATTCTGGAGGTCCTACTACGTAAAGATGGCAATTTAACCTGCGTGTTAATGCCGCGTCTGTCTAGACGTTGCTGGTTGAGCGGCTTTCCCCAACAATGATTAGATGGTCCGAAAAGGCGATCCATGCTCGGGCTCGGACGCGCGATTGCCGAACGACGCCGAGCCTCCCATAGAACCCAAGAGGATTTGGCATACGAAGCCAACCTTTCGCTACGGCATCTGCAGAAAAGTGAGGCGGGCCAGACGTTTCCCCGGTTGCAAACGCTCTTCGCAATAGGAAGAGCACTTGAAATTAAGCCGCAACGACTGCTAGATCGTGCTGAAACACTTCAAGACAGCCAGAAATAACGACGCCATCGCAGGCGTCGAGGACACTTGCTGCGCGATCGCGGGCGACGGATAGCGAGTCCGGCCGAACCCCGATGATGGGAGTTTGGGCACCGATCGGGACAAAGCATTAGGGTGGTGATGTCGCGTCCCCCCGGAAGCGCAACCCTTCGCTCGATCATCGGCCATCTATTTTGTCGTTATCGCCAGCTTACAAGTCGGAAAGAGAACAGTGGCCCGATTCGAGGCGAATCGGACCACTGATTAGAGAACTCTCGAAGTCACTTCGAAGTTACAGCCCATGCACGCAGCAATTTTGTGTACGTGCGAGCTTGATCATAGGCCGACCCAAATCCAGGTCGGCGTCGGTAGAACGTTGTTGTAGGTTACCGCAATACTGCCGCCGGCCTTGACAATGAACGATTTTTGGTCGTTTGTGGCGACTTTTACCCCTGTGGTAACCCCGTTGAGGGCTACCGCTGAAACTGCGCCGGTTGTTGCCGCGATGCTGACAAAGCAATCGTAAGGATATGGGTTTTCAAAAGTCGCCATTGAAGCCGGAAAAGGCGTCAGCCCAGCCGTCAGAGTCTCGGTTGGATTAATGCCGATATTGTCCAAAATTCGGACGCCGAGAAGATGCGTGGGGCCAGAGGAGCTGTCAAGTATCGGCCGACCTATCGTATTGTCGAAAATATTTCCCTTGATGAGTACCCGCGCGGGCGTTACCGAGGGGAATCCTGACGGGAAAAAGATTCCGGTGGTCACGGTTCCCTCGACCGTGGATCCATTTCGAAAAATATTTCCCTCGATGACGATGTCATTGCCGACGATTCGTACGCCATAACCTCCAGGCAGCGCCCAACCCGCTGAGCCTGGCTGTCCATATGGGGGGGTGCCCCCACTACCGCCGAAACCGAAATCGAATACATTTCCGATGACGGTAGCGCCTACGACAGTCAGATCGACCATACTGTTGTAGCCGGGCCCGTAAATGACATTATTAGAGATGACTAACGAGCCTGGCGTTGCGGTTGCCGGAACATCATGAGCGGGGTCTGGTGGGATTTGATCGAGAATGAGGATTGCTGATTGCGGGGAGCCAAAATCCGATCCTAGGAAGATCGTGTTACCGGTAAAAATTGTCTGGCTTGCACTCTTGCCGGTTCCCGAACCCGCGCTAAAGCCTACGGATCCGAAGTTGTACATGACGTTGTTGGAAACAACCATGTCGCCGTTGCCATTGGCTCCCACTCCATCCCCGCAGTTTGTAAGGGTGTTTCCATGAACGAGTATGTGCCAGCTCCCCGGGCAATCTAACGCGTCGTTTGTGCCCGGACCGGCAGCGGGTGGGTTACTATAGCCTTCCTCGGGAGGAGGAAAATCGGATGGGACGTTGCGCTGACCAACTTTGTTGTGTGCTATGAGAACCCCGCTCAATCCGACTGATCTTATCGGTAATTGCCCAGCGCTTCCGCCAGGATTAGTACGACTGCCAGCGAGCCAGACCGGGTAATTCATGTCGACCTTGCAGTTCGCCACCGATCCGTTCATCGTAGGCACGTTTTGCTGAGAGAGCGGGGGTGAGGCGACAAAACTCGGATATCCAGCAAGCGTTTGCTGGTACGAGATCGGTACGGGACCCGATTCGTGCGCATCCAGATTCTGCGTGCCCAGCAAAACTATGCCATTAACGTTTCCATTATAAACCCACACGTTATCGACGCCACAGTCGAGTGCGTCTTGGAGTGAAATGCACGAGCCGTACAGCGCGCCAGCGGGGGTCGGTGGCTGAGCGGAAGGAGCAATCGCCGGATTGGCAACGGGATAATCGCTCTCTTCCAGAAACACTTGAGTTGGGAGACCCGCGTTGATGCCCTTGCTACCTTGGCAATCAATGGAGAGATTGCGCACGTACACTTTCTTAGCAAAGTAGCCGTCGGGAAAATTGTCCATGTCGGCCAGATAGCTTGACCACCAATTCATCGTAGCGATCACCGTGCCAACTTGAGGAGTCGCAAGATCTTCATATGGCTCACCCGTTGGACCGGTCGGGCTAAACATCAAGCCTCCGTAAAACTGCTCGCCCGCCAACAAGATCGTTTGTTCCGGACCGTCTCCTGAAAGAATGACGTTGTCGAACAAAAGAAGTGGTCCGTTTGGCAGCACGTCAACCGGTAGCGTTCCGCCCCTGCCGAAGGATGCAGGACAGTTCGGTCCGATGTAGTTGGTTCCGGCCAGCTCTGCATAAACAACCCCGGGCGGAATCGGAGCCAAGCCAGAGCACGTGACGCCGGTGGGGTCTCCAGGTAGATTTCCACTCGGCGTGTACATCGGACCACCATTGAGCAGATACGACGCCGAAGGAGCATACACGATGCCACCTCCCGCTTCATATGCAGCATTAATGGCCAGCTGAAAAGCCGGCGAATCATCGGTCAGGCCGTCTCCTACGGCTCCAAAATCTTTTACGTTATAGATGCCAAGCGCGGATAGGTCCACGTTGGCAGGGATCGATGTCAATTTACGTTCTCCTTAGCTTTAGGTTCTTAAATCGCTGCTAAACTATGGACTAACGCCGACGGAAGCGGGACCTTCAATTCCGTTTGTAACGGTCCTTACAAGCGAATTTGATCCCGCCGCATACACCGTAACGCTCCCAGTATTGCCGCTTCCGCCTTCGTTGGCAACATAGAGATTGTCAGCGGCATCCAGAGCCATAGACACTGCGCTCGGCCCAACGCCGATTGTACTCTCCGGCGTACTCTCACCTTGTGCATACCTTGCAATCGTAGAGCCGTTAAGCACGTACAGGTTACCCAACGAGTCGCAGACTACTTCCGAGGGGTTGGCTACTCCATCTTCGATCACATAGCTCGGTGAACTAGCGTTAGGGGCAAACACGAACACTTTGTCATTTATACCGGCAATGTATAGGTTTCCAGATGGGTCGAACGTCGCAGAAATGTTCCCTCCCATCCCTTGAGAAGATCCGATCGACCACGACGGTTTAGTAGCTCCAGGCGGGAAGACCATGGCCGCATCGTTATAGACAATGGCCAAATCACCGGAACTATCTACTGCGAGCGCTTCGGCTCCGTTCCATCCGTACTTTCCAACATTAATTTTTCGTACGGACTTACCTGATGCGTTATATTCGCACATCAATCTGTTTTTGCACATCGTGTACACATTGCCGACCGCATCGGCCACGAGTAAATAATAATTGCTCGAAAGGCCAATCGAGGCGATTTTCTTGGCGCCTTTGCCCTTGTAGATCGTTAAAAGTCCTGGACTCTTTACTTGACCGGGATCAGCCGGCAATTCGATATAGAGAAAGCCCGAACTACTGGCAGTCATGTTGAACAGCTTCTTGGTTAGATCATCGACCGCAACTAGTGAAATCGTCCGAAGCAGACGAGCTCCGGCGTTCGAATATACGGTTACTGTTGCGGTGCTTCCACCAAGATTCAGGGCAGACACAGTCACGTTAGCGTTCTTTTTCGCAACGGATCCATGAACCGTAGAACTAGCAGCAGTCGTCGGACCTGCGGTGAAGCTCCCCGAAGAACACGCCGCGAGAATAAATCCTGCGGCCCCACTTAGCAGATATCGTACTTGTGGAGACATAATCGAATCCTTTCGAAAGTGCGTTGAAGGCAGCACAATGTGTTGGCTTCGCAGCCCGACCTCTAAAGAGGTTTGGCTCGATGTAAGAATACTCTCAGGCGCTTCCTTGAGTCAAGGCTTCCGATATTTTGCGCAAGTCTCGAGCGCCTAATCTAGCAAATTAAACACTTAAGTCGATTTTTTGTTGGGATTCTTCAGTTGCGGCGTTCGTCAGATTTTTTGATCCGCCACAGTAGGGATTGCTCAGTAAGCTTTGTTTTGTCTTCATGAGGGTGTAGATGAATCGTTCACGCATGAAGCACGTTAGCTAACCGCGCCATAAAACTGACAAAGCGCGAGCTCGAATGTCGAAGCAATACGGCGTTCAACCGCGCTATCGAGAGCGGTGCCCCCACGAAGGGGCTAACAGTCTTTGCAAAGCCGATAGCCGTTTTTGCCTTCCTCTCGTTCATTTTTCGGAATGTCGCGGCCCGCGCGACAGTTTTCGTTGTTATGGTACACCCGTTCATTGACGGGCTTAAGACCTTCGTTGATCGAGTAGTAATCGGCCATCATACTCTTCCATTCTTCCCGGCAAGCGTCGTTGGTACAGCATGCTGCTTCCAATCAAGCGCCCTGTTGCCTTGGATGTGCTTCCGTAGTAGCGTAGTCTGGTGGCTGCTTTTAGCTAGCTACTGAGCTAGTCCTTTCGACCTCGTGTCGATGGACTGCGGAGGCACTACAAATGGCGCTATTTCTAGCGCTTCTTCTCTTGTTTTCTCCAACCGGTCACTCCATCAGTTCTCATGAAGTGACCGTGGTCGCACCGCTTGGCGACGGAAGCCCGGGAGGGATGCCGGGCGGCCAACTCCTCGGAAGGGGGAAGGGGCAACTCAAGCCCCTTCCCGTATAATGCGGCGTGAGTAATTCCCGAAATTCTCTCAAGAGACGGCAATGGCACGAAACTCTCAGGCAAGCTTTTAACAGCGGACAGTACCGTAACGCTGCTTCAATCTTCGAAGAGCATAGGGCGTTTCCTCGCACCGGGGGCTGTAGCATGCATCAATTCAGTATGCTACTGACGGTAGACTCACTAAGTAATCGTTTTCGGAGGTGACTTGAACATGGGCGCAGTCTTTCTACTCTATATCTTTTTTGCACCCGACTCGAATGCGGTGGCGCAAGCGCAAGACGTCGAACAATTTCTTGCGCAGCGTGGACACCCTTTTACGCATCCTGTGCCGAACGTGTTGCTCATAGAAGCGATGCCAGGAACCGGGGCTTTAGAGATCGCTGAAGGAATTGCTCCAATGTTGGTAAGTGGTTACCATATCGTCGTCGCCGAGCTGAACGATAACCGAGTCATCGCGTAATCAGAACTCTCCGGCGGACAGCAGTAGCTGGTCGCACATCAGAAACGTGCCGGCGGAGCTGCTTAGTCGTCGATAATGAAGAATTGATCGTCGAAGATGGTGAACTGGGCATCGCATGGAAAAAGTCGAAATCGCTCCTTGGGCGTCGGATCGCGATCGCTTCGACATCGCGACGGAACTAATCAATGAGGCATACGCGCTTCACAATGACCAGGGAATACGGTTCGGGGCAGCCACACAATCTTTGAAGGTTACCCGCCGCCGAATCGAAACGGCAACGGCCACGTGGGTTGCGAGAATGGGACAAATCATCGTGGGCGTCATTTCCTACTACGATCACGTTCGGTATCCGCGAGCCGAACCTAAATGGTATGCGCACACAAGTGTCGGTCACTTCGGACAATTTGCCGTCGCGCCCTGGAAACAGCGCCTTGGTATCGGACGCAGCTTGCTTTCGCATGTTGAAGACAGGGCTGTCGCAGACCGCATGTCGGAACTGTGCTGCGACACAGCAAGCACCGCAATGGAATTGCTGCTATTTTATAAACGTCTTGGCTTCGAAGAGGTTGATCGACACCAATGGCAACGTCAAGATTACGAATCAATCGTCCTGAGCAAACGCCTTGGGCTCCGAGAAATCGGATCTCAGCAGTCGCTTACGTAATGATCCTAGTTTAAAAGCGACCGCGAAGCCGCCATAGGCTCAGCAGCACCGATACGACCGTTCGTCGGAAGTTCGCCTTCACTTTTCAGCATTCCAAAGCTTCGCTTTTCGTCGCTTCATCCGACCAGATCTGTGCTTCGGATCGGAATCACTATGCCGCGCGCTGCATTCACGCCCCTGAGGTCCGACGCGCGCTTGCGTGCGTTGTTAAGAATCCACCTGACGAGCCAAGGATCGATCCCCGTATCAGAAGCTTGCGAAATCCGGTCGATTGTCGATCCGCACAACAGTTCCGCCATCTTGTATAGAGCGCGCGCGCGTTCACGAGGTACGGCATACTCGGCTCGCTCTTGTAAACTCCAGCCCATTTTTGCTATGCTGCGAGAGAAGGCAGTATACTTTCGGTCCGAGAGTGAGTCGTTGTGAAAGCAACCGATAAAAATTTGATGCGGAAAGGGCACGCCTGGCGATAACGTCGTATGTCGTTGTCCTTACCGCGAAGCTGAATGGCATAAAAATAAGCGCGCAGGGTCCCGGAGATAGTTTGGATAATTTGGCCTCATCATGGCAACGTTCGTTCCGCTTGGACCATTTCGACTTCCAATAGCGAAGATGCCTCACGGGCGCAGGATCGATAAAGACCGTATGCGGACTTTTTTTGAAGAGAGCAAGTGCGCCGACGATCGGGGCGTTTACGTGTTCACGCTGAGAACTTCGCGTGGCGCTGAATATCCATATTATGTTGGCCACACCCTGAACGACTTCGCCAGCGAGTGCTTCCAGCCCCATAAGATCGAGAAGTACAACGACATTCTTGCGAGACATCGTGGGACCGCATGGATGTACTTCTTGGCGCTTGAATCCAAATATAACGAAAAGGCCATCAAGGCCTTAGAAGTAACATTCATAGGTCTCGGAATGGAGCGAAATCCACGTATGCGCAATGTGATGCACACACGCAAGGATGAAATTGACGTTATCGACGTTATGGGAGCCAAGCGTAAAAAGGGCGCGCGACTTAAGGCGGCGCGTCTTCTTCGTGCAACCATGGGACTAGCATGACGTGACGAATGGGTGACGCGGTCTCGAATGCGCGCTGCGTTACTTATAGGCGAAAGGGCTGCGAGTGATTTACCCCCTCTCGTAACCTTTGGACTATTAAGCTGCGCTGTTACTGTAGCGGGGTGAATTCTTAGTTTGGGAATGCTCGCACGGCGCCACCGATTCGTACTTGCGAAGACGCGCGTTTCCGTCACACAAAAGCTATCGTGGCAACTAACTGCACCAAGTGCTTCGACGAGTTCACGCACGACCGCCGATGGAGACGTTTCGTCGAAACTTGCTTCACCCCACCCAAATCTCAAAAGTGGTTGGACCTCCAGATCACTCATAGAGCACCACGCCAACTGCGATGGCACATTTACAGCCATAAATACCACCCTCGAGTCAAGGTGACGCACTACATAACATGGCGAGAAGAAGTCGTCGCCTTTTCCCTTAGCCGGTTCTCAAGATGGCGCCAACCGCCTACAATTAGTCTCCGGTAGTCTCGGGCAATTTCTTTGCGGTGTCAGCCCTACTGGACGCAACAGCTCGCAATGCGGCGTAATATATGGCATCCGCCCAGACGTCTCGTGGAACTGCCATCGAGGATACTGAATGCGACGACCGTCGCGAACTGCCAGCAGACCGTTTCGTTCGTGCAAGCCGCAGAACAGTCGAGCGCGACCGCGAGATTAATCTTGCGGCACCGGCAGCGTCTACCAATCCGGTAAATATTCTTGCGCGCAGCGCTTCTAGGCGCTCAGCGTTTCGCGCACACATCTGTTCGAGGTCCGCTTGCGACTTTTGGGCGTTGCTCTCAGCCATCCTCACATGAGCTTCACCGACGCTCCCGCCGAAGCATGCCGGAGCCTCTCGCAAACGCGGGAACCACCTCCCGGTCAACGCGGGTTTTGGAATCCCCTGCACCGCGGGCAGGCCAACTGGCTTTGTCGAAACTTTCTACTGCTTTCCACAATGCTGGATTCGAGACTTGAAAGAAGACTCTCGTCGCGCTCCACTGCATCGCTTGTTACGAATTCGGATCGAATAACCTTGGCGCGTGTCACCCATTTGATCGCGGAAACAGCCTCCATCGATGCCGCGTGGTAGGTCGCCGCGTTTTAGCAACGATATGCCTTCGATGTCGCAGTCGTTGCGAAGAACTGGTCGATGTTATCGTAGCGGGCGACAATTTGGTAATTGATCATCGCTTTTGTCGGGGTCCGCGAACGCCGCGAGAAATCCGCGCTAGAAACCACCGATAGCCGGCCAATATGGTATATCTCGGTTAACAGACACCATGTCCATCCTCGTTGCCATGCCGGGCCGTAGGTCGACGGCGAATGCCTCGTAAATGAGAACGATGCGTTCGAATGGAGCAACCGATGTATCTGCCGCTTGGACGATTTCTTCAAGTGCGCGTGAGGCGCGAACGTTGCGATCTGCGATCTCGATAAACAACCAAAGCGGCCGATGGAGTCCGTAGGTCTCAGCCTTTCGACGCTTCTTGTCGATCCTCGTTTCGACTGTTGAGCGTACCTGCGCGGAGCTCTGGCCAATGTGGGGTAGTAAGTTTTCGAATTCGCCTTGGTGCGCGTCCCCCATAGAACTCGACGACAACATTACGTCCCATCGCGTTAACTCTGGGAAACGCTGGTCGCTGAATTCATCTGAAATTTTTCGGTCGGTGCGGTGCTCTCCCGCGGATATCCAGCTTGCAAAGTCTGAAACGAAGGCATCCACATCTGAACGTTTGTAAGGAATCGCTTGGTCCGGGACAGTAGGTTCGCGACCGAGATTCATCGCAACGCTCGTTTCCATAACCGCGCGAAACGTTAACATGATGAGTCGACCATCCAAGGCTAAGGGCTCGGACCGGATACGATCAATTATTGCTAGTCGAATGTTTTGAAGACGCCCCTGATAAGAAGCAGTTCGGAAAGCGTCGGTCACCTCGATCCCCACCTCACATCCACTAGGAAGTCGCACTTCGAAATCTGGTTGCAATGTGCGACGACCAACGCAACTGCCGAGGTTAAGAAAAGCCAGCCCGCGAGCCAACGTAAGAGCCTCCAGGAATGATTTTGCTCCACGAGATTCGCGGTCGTGATCGGTTAAATTTCTATATGGAAGACTTCCGAATAAAGCGCCGTCTAAGGACAGGCTTGCCACACGCTCTAAAAACGAACAGTGGGACCCCGCCGATAGGTTGGTTATTATGTCGTTTAGCGTGCGGGAAGTGGGATAGCCGGTGCGATCCATGCTACGGAAATTGCATATCAGGCAGCGAGAATCATTTCTACCTACTATATGCTACGGCATCAGCGATCTTCGTGACGCCGTCGGTCACATGTGAGAGTACTTGAAGGTAACGCCAGCACCCGAGGTAGACGGCGTGCTGCAGTTCGTGTTCGAGCCATTCGTAACCCCATATGAGAAAACGCCTGTCGACGGAGTGTAGCCAATGTTGAATGTGCACTGGTCGCCGCTGGCGGCAGTCGGCCCGTACGTCACGTCGAAGAACGACGACGGTTGAGTGCAACCGATGTTATACGAGACTGTGAACGGGGACGCCGACGTATTTGCCGGGATAGACGACGGTGGCGTGCCACTTAGACATGAAGCGCTAAGGGCTTGTTTGAATATCTCCGAACTGTAGTTGTTTATTATTGTGACCGACGTCGAAGTGAAATCTGGTTTGACCCGATGCGTGGGCTGGCTGATGCCACTCGCGCTGGTGAGTCCCGGAGTCGCGGTTGGTTGACTGCCGCTGCATGCCGAAAGACCCAGCCCGACGATCAACGACGTGGTGACTAAAGTAGACATACGCATTATTTGTTGGCTCCTTGTTTTGCAAGCGATGCCGAGTCGCTCCGGTGTCCCGCGTAACGGACCTCGATGAGTTTTCCAACCTACCGACTTTGCCCACACCTCGCTGAGCACAGTGGCGGCTCGGGAACTAGCCTTTTCTAGCCTTTTCTAGCCCGTCTTGAAGCCCCTTCTATTGCTTAGCAGCCCAAGCGTAAATTTTTCTTTGGTAAGTAAGACGGGGTCGGTTGACCTTTTTTGACGGGGAGCGACATAAAAGCAGCGGCTCGGTGATTTCGACCATGCTTTGACTACTTTTTGCGGTATCGACAGCAACCGTTGATGGCGGGAAAACACTCCAGTAATTTCAAGGCCGGGCCAGGCTGCGTAGACGATCCCAGCGAGGCAATCATCGTAGAGAAATCTATGGCTGCGAGGCCTTCCATAGCCGTCTCTTGCTCGTTTGTGACGTCATACGCGCTCTAAATGCAGACTGCTTTGTATCCATGTAGTCCCATGGGCCGTCAATCTCCACGTCTAGAAGATCGCCTTCCACTTGAACGGCTTCCAACGGCGCAATTGAGTCCCACCATGTTGCGCCATGGCGTTGTGTGGAGCGAGGTCGAGCGGGTTCTAACTCGGATTTAGCGAGCCGAGTCAGGTCCCGCAAAACCTTCTAATGCCGCTTATGCGGCGGCGTCTTCCCACCGCGGCCTTCGATGCGTGAGCCCTGCGAAATGCCCAGCGCATCTGCGATAACGCGGACCGTGATGCCTCGCAAGCTTGGCAAGATTCGCGCCGAAAATCGACCTTGTCGAGCGATCCATCGTCGAGCCATGCGGCCACTGCTTTCTGCTGCCGTCGGCAGCGTCCGAGTCGCCTCGGTTCAGGTCAATGGCAGGAACTTCAACTTTTCGCCCGCCGGCCTTCCGATTGGACAAGGAAGTGTGACGCTAACGTGACCGCGACGACCGGAATGGGCGGCACCGTCACTCGCCCGATTCCCTAATCGCTCGTGGGCCGAGAGGCACTAGACCCAAATAGCTAGCCTAGTTTAGCTACTAACCCCTTGATTTGAGGGGCAACTGATGTTAGCATGCGCCTTAAGTAAAGGATCCAGCCCGAGAGGAGATATCGACTGTGAGCACGCTTTTCGCTGCCAAGGCGTCATTGCGATCGTCGCTTTTCTCGCGGCTCGCTACGGCACGATCGACTCGCATCGCGATAGCGATGCTTTTGGTTGTGCCGCTCGTCGTAGGCCGCCCATCGCCCGCCCGCGCGGAAATAAGCGGTACAACCTGGACCTGCATCATCCTTTGCGGCGGTTACGCCGTATATAACGTCGCGAAGTTCGAGCATGACGCCGATCAGGCCAACGCACAGGGGGCCGCCGCCGATCAACTCATGAACTTCGACTGGAAACGGAACGATCCGACGTCTTCTTTACGCAACCTTCGCGTAAGCATCATCGACAACATCTATATACTCGACGCTATTCGCACCAAACCCAAGCTACCTGGATATCCGCCGGTAACTATATCTGAGAGTACATGGAAAGGCGCTAGAGCCCAGTTCGAAACCCTACGCACTTGCTGGAACGCGCTCATATATGCTGGAAGCAAGGCATCGGATAAATCTGGATCTTCGGACAGATCCCCAAAGCCCGCTTCGGACAAGTCAAGCACTTTCGCTGCTTCGGATAACTCTGCCAAGTCCGTTTCGACAAAGCCGAGCACTTCCGCCGCTTCGGACAAAACCGACGACACGACGTGCGGCTTTGATCCCCAAAACGTCGCACCATATATAGATGCTACTGATTTGAAAACGGCTTTTTCCGCTGGAAATAGTCTTTATCAGCAGATCATCGGTCTGGACATGGACCATTCGTACGATTACAACGTACTCCGCGGAGAATACCTCTACTCAGTCGCCACTTCAGTCAACCAGCACTTGGAAAATCTCATGACGAAGGGCGGCGGGGAAGCGGCGACTTCCAACGTAAGTGGCTTGACAAATTGTGTTACGAGTCTGTCGACCATGAGTTGCATCTCTTCTATCGGGGCGCTCGAGAGCGTCTACGCTGCGGACGTTCGTCATGATGTCGCATGCGACGTCGCAACGCGCGCGCAGTTGCCGATGCTTACCAGCATTAACCGAATATTGCAGCAGCTACCTCAGAAGTCGGAAGATGGGGTTTTAATGGCACCCAAGGGCCCGCTCGCAATCGACGGCAATGTCGAAAAGCCGCTCGAGGGCCCGCATTTCAATTTCGGAGCGCCGCCGGGATGCTGATTCATACGGAATAAACCAACAAGGCAATCCATTGATGCTTGAAAGAAGGCGAATACATGAGCCTGACATCTATGGTTCTTGGAACCGAAGGAACGATCGCTATAAGAGGCGGTGCGAGTCCTGTACTGCAGCCGGTGGCGACTTTCGTAAGTAGCGTTGTTGTGTTCATTCCTAGTGAGGTTCTGACGATATACGTCAGCGCCGAAGCGGCTGTTCGCGGAGCAGCCGCTTCGGCGGGAACATCGCAAGCAAAGCAAACCAGCTCAAGCGATAGAGGTACCGACGCAAGCAAACCCGCGCCATCGCCGACGGGTGCAGCTCTCGCTTCGCCCCCAACTACGGCAGCGACCCACTCGCCAGCCGCCACAGGGTCCCTAAATGCTAGTTCAGCCATGGTCGGAACGTCGACTCAGTCGAAACCAGACATCGCGTCGTATCCGATGTGGGCGCGGACGGACGCGGCAATCGCATTCTGGATTTGCATTGCTTTCACGATGCTCTGGATTCTGGGTTTGCAGTTCCTTGATTTCAACAGGAAGCTGAATGCGGCGCCCCCGGGTAACCCAAAACCGAATTTCGTCTTCCCCTATTGGAAGCTTGTCGCCGGTCTCATCGGCTTCGTTGTTTATGCTCTGGGCATCGATACGGTCTGGATTAATCCGCCTAGCGCTGACCCGTCTCGATCCATAGGTGTCTCGTTGTTGGTCATCTTCATTGCTCCACTTCTCGTGTTTGCAAACAGCATTGTAGCTGCACGCTGGCCCGAGCAAGGCGTGACCTCATAGGCGGATTTATTTCATGACGACGATTGTCAATCTTAACGTTCCCTATCACCAACAGGACACAAGTTATTACTGCGGAGCAGCATCCGCGCAAATGTTGTTGGATAAGATAGGAGCCAGCCTCATCGATCAAGTGACGCTCTATACTTTGACTCATGGCAATCCTCTGGTTGCGGGGTGGTACACACATCCGAATGGACTACGGACCTGCATGAATCAAGAGAAACCCGCTGCCTTCACGTCAACTTTTGCCGTCGACGCACAAGCGGACGTGGCTTTTGCCATGGCCCGCATTTTCGGCGCACTGTCCGAAGGGCAGTCGCCTGTAGCTGCGCTAGTACAGGACGGAAATCACTGGGTTGTGGTGCAAGGTGTTCAAACTAGCGTTCCAGCAAACGCGAGCGATCCGTCGAACATCATCGGCGTATGGGTGAATGACCCATGGCCTCCAGTTCCCGCCGGCCCTATACCCCCGCACGCGGACCCCGACTCCTGTACGCAGAACGGACAGCCGAACCTCTACCTCGCTTGGTCAGCCTGGAACAGTGACAAGTACTTCAACGCAACAGATATTGGCAGCGGCGCTGCGCTGTTTGTTTCGGTACTGGTCCCGCCAAGCGGCGGGGGCGGAAAGCCCCCTGTGCCACCTATTTCGGCAAGGTCGTTCATGGACGTAGAACCTGAAGGGCCGATTTCGCCCGACGACGCCATTGCGGCAACCCAAAGAGGACTCGTTGCAAACGGCCTCGTTCCGGAGCTGGAATCGCTGAACGCTAATTTCGTGACTAGACCCGGCATTAATTCAAAAGCCGTCTTCCTGGTTGAGAGACTAGACACCGATGCAAAATATTTTCTCGTGCTTTTGAGGCACAGTCAGCGCGGGGCTCTGCTCAGTATGGTCGACCAAAAAGGCGGAAGTTTCGGAGGCACGCGGTTCATCTCGAATGATGAAGCCGAACGCATTCTCTCAGTGGAATCGTTGCAAAAGAAACTAAGATCGCGGAGAGAGATTAAGGTTCCCGGTCGAGGACTGGTGCAGACAGCAAACGCGACGGTTAGAGATACACTCGTATGGAAGTTGTGTGTCGAATCACGGAGCCCGTTTTTCCCTTTCTATTGCATCCGTGCCGGAGAAATGACATTTTTCTCAAGTCTCGATGGAACTCTGTATTCGGACCTACACGCGAAAGAGTTTCGGGGTTAGAAGAAGATCTTAGAGCGCTTGAGGGAAATCTGGGCAGCAGTTGACGGTACGACCTTTCCCACCCCGGCCTCGCTGCCCAAAGACCTTCAATGGACCGTTCCGGACCCTATTTTGCTGGCGGCCTCAGTCGCCCGCGACTTCAGCCTGCCGTACGCGCTGCAGCGAAGGCAGGTTCTGTTTCATCTCCGCGACTGCCTCACGTTGCTGATGGAGCACCCGCCGGAACTCGTCGAAAAACGTGACTGACGCGAAGAAAGCTTCGCGTTCCAGGCCGAAACGCACGAAGCTTCCGTGGCTGTTCGGCCGAGGTGGAGCGGATCGTGCTCTCATCTGCCTTGCAGCCAACGGTCCGCTCACTGTCCGCGAACTCGGACGTGCGACGAACATCGATCTGCACAAGATCTATGACATCGTCGTCCACGCCATTCGCTCTACGCCCCCGCTATCGCTCAGTGTTAGGCTGGTTTAACCGGTAGCTCCGAGAATATCCTCGACGGATCGAGATTTTACGCGGCTAAAGATCCGACACTTGGTAAGTCGCGCAAGAATTGGTATCGCGCGTGTACCTTCTGACCGAGCGTCGTTGTCAGTTCGAGGAAGCCTCGATCGAACTCAGGATCCATGTAGGTCGACATATCGACCGACCACTCGAACGGCTGAGCCGGCGCGAAGACCGCAGCCACATTGGGTGGAAACGTCACCTTGAGGTGCACTTCCGCGCGAGCTACTGTCTCGTCAAAAGCATAGTTACCATCGTACTTGCTACCCAGTACGTCGGCGCCGTGAATTCTTCCGTTCTCGAGAATTACGGTAGCGTAACCATAGTTCGTCGCCGTTTCGTTCTGATAAGAAACAGCATACATACCCTCTCTCATGCTAATTTGTCTTTCCTTCAGGCGAGATCGCTCAACGTTCCGATGACTTGTCGGCAAAGCCTGAAACACACGAGCGTATGCTTGAACCGCCCCAGGGATCGATCGCTCTCCTGTCAGCCAGAAAGCCACGGCTCTGGGTGTTATACCAAGTAGAGCGGCTAGGTCACTCTGCGAAAGCCCCGCTTCTCGCAAAAATGCTCTTAGTTCGGTTGCAGTCATCCGGAACATTGTTCTATATTTAGGGAACAAAGTCAAGTACCACGGCACAAGTAATGCTACCAGCTTGCTTGACGCGGTATGAAAACATGGTATAGTCGACTCAATGAAGTTTTCCGTGAGCATTGGAGACCACGTGTACGACGAATTCTGTAATTTTGCTAGAAAGGTCGCGGATGGCAACCTCTCTCTGCTGGCGGCGATCGCGATCAAGGAAGTTCTAAAAAGACCCCCGTCCGAGATCGCGAAACTGGTCGAGATCCAACGTTATGATCGGCAATTCGCGAATCGGAGCGCGTGGATGAAAGCATATTGGAACGCGCTCGGCATCCTCATGGAGCAACCCGATCATGACGCCTTTAATAGCCCCTACTCACCGCGCACGTTTGGCAAGTTTTATGCGGTCTTGTTGATGAACCGAATCGGACAACCCGACGAAGAAGCAGATCCATTTTTCCCATACATTGGTCCGCAGCCGGTAACACCTGACAGTCCCGCTCCAAGACAATGGACATTCCTACGAACCACCACGCCCCTCATCGCAGCAGAAGCTGTTGCCAATCAACTGCGCAATCACGGCGCTTTCAACTAACTAGAAAAGGAAGAGTCATGGCCAGTCGGTTTCAGCCCGCTCCCGGAGGACGTCAACGAGATAGCGACGGGACCGGACGAAAGAAGCGCCGCGACACGCGTGTCGTCACGTTGCGTGAAATGTATCCGAAGTTTGCTCCAGGACGGCGTCCTGACGCCACACTTGTTAGAATCCTCGACGATGCAGGTGTCGATACGCTTGATCAATATTTTAAGAAATATCCTCACGAGCGGTAGGCTGCAAGTTCTTTTAGATGCGTGACATTCGAGTCAGTGGCTAAGGTTCTTCAAAACTCAACGGCGTCACTTGGAGTGCTACGTCAGGCTCGATATCAAGGATAAGACGAACGAGTCCATCGAGCATTCTCGTTGCGTACGTCTCCGCAGTGTCGCTTTGACGGTGATTGACTCCAGATAAGCGTAAATTCCGCAGTGCCGGCAGGCCCCGTATGTCGCGAAGGTGCCCACCCCGACTGGCCCAAAGAACGAGCAGCTTGTTGATTTTCTCCTCTCCAACTTCATTGAACGCTTCTTCAATAACGATTATCGTTCGGCTTTCTTCGCGCACCCCCGGTCTACGCTGAATCTCCATCACCGCCGCCCGCGCTTCTCCTAGTTGAACTTCGGCGAGCAATACCACACGCGAAATTTCAGACTTACGATCGATAAAGGCGATTGGCGGCGCTATACCGCTAAACGCCTCTACTAGGTCAACCGTCCTTCGTTCGATGATGCAAGAGATACTGATCTCTCGGGCGATCTTTGGGAGCGCATTGAGTGCCCTCTCATAAAGGTCCAACATATTGCGTCCCTCTACTATCTCCGACTTACGAGTTGTTCGTTTCGCACCGAAGGAACCTTCACTCGGACCAGTTTCAGACAGTAGATCGGCTACGGCTGCCGAGCTATCGTCTTCAACTGCCGTTATGTTAGCTTTGCGTCCGCGGCTCAAATTTTTCTTTCGTCGGCGAATAGCGTACCGAACCCCCATCTGCGGATATCGATCGTCCGAGTCAAGCGTAGGCAGTCTTTGTGGTAAGCTTCGCGCACTCGGTTCGCCTTTTTCTAAGGTGAGATCGGCTGACGGTGGTACGCCCTTGCGTCGTTCGATTGGTGCCCGGCGCTCCTCCCGGATCGTAGCGGCAGGCCTAGATGTTACGTCGGCGGCCCTACCGCCGAAGACCTCCAAGTGGTTGAACGACACGGCCGCTGCGCAACGCACGATTGCGAAAACGAGAAACGCGTGTTCGCGACCATAGGAAAGCCACTTTCCGCGCACTTTCAACCGCCAAAGACCGTCGAATGGCGGAAGCACATCAATCGGAGTCGACCCCGCCGCGTCAAGCATCGCTCGTTCAACGATAACCCGAGCGCGCGCTAATCCTGTGGGGTCGAGGACGAACCGCGCAACTGTATACGCATCGCCACCGTCCATTGTGGGCGCGAGCTCAAGCCGCCCAGTCCCGTCCGACGCAACGAAGCTGCCATCAGCAATGTATACCGAGTACGGCGCCGTGAGAAAGTCCCCGCGCAAAATTCTGTACGCAAGTTTTGTGGAATGACCGTAATAGAACCGAAAGATTTCCATACACGGGATCAGGAGTAACACCGGTTTCCCATCGGTTATTGCCTGAAAGCAGCATACTTTTGAACCAGCGACTCGAGCATCAATAAAAAATTGTCCGGAAGGTATGATGAATCGTTCATTACCGTCGATTCCAACTTTACCGTAAGCATGGACGACTGGAACCGACGTAGACACGACGGTTTCGAATACAGTCTCTTTGAAAGGCCAACGCCTCTTAAAGACGCGATCTTCCCAAATCGTACCAGCCTGAAGTACTGGAGCGTAGCCAAAGCCCGTTCGTAGGACGATCCGGCGCGGCTCGAAAATGGATTCGTCCTCCGTTACGACGCTTAGACCGTGCCGAAGCCTTGAAAACTGGACCGGGAAGACCGGTCCGTCTTCCATCCGTTGCATCGGGCCGACCCAGTCCAATCGAACGATGCCCTCTGGAAAGGGTCCGATTACGACGCGCCGGCGATCCGCAGACACGTGCAATTATAAGTCTAGAACCGGAAGGGACGAAGCCCGTGGCACTAGGCTTCCCCGGAAAATTTCGCACCGAAAGGAGAATCCTCTAATTTGCTCACAGGATAGACCGTGTGGTAAAATGTCCGACCTTGACTTGACTGCCTACTGTCCGTATACTGCATTCAAGGGCTAGGATTTAGCCTGGTCGGCGGGAGGGATCGCGAAAGCGGTCCTTTCAGCTTTTCCAAAGGTCAGCATATTCGGCCGCCCACGGGACAACCTTAAGGCCCAATATCGAGTGTTTCGTACCCTGCCCTTGACACAGTTTCTTACGAACGTCCTGCCATCGTGCCGGGTCGCTTCTTGGGTCCAACACCTTGTCCGCGCATGGCCGAGCGACTAGGTCAGCTATTTCAAGACCGGTGACGTGGTCGTCTTTCGACTTAAACTCGAGACCAGGAAAGAATTGCCGTCGAAAATAGCCCGGCGCAAGATAGGCCGTGCCGTCGAGAAACAAACGAGCAAACTCGTACTGAATCAGCGCGTCTTCCTTTGGGCCCCTGGATTCGAGGATCAAACGGGCCTTCGCCCCACCGAATTGGTGTTGCAACGCCATGGCCACTCGTTCGGCCAAGAAGTGCACGGTCATGAGATAGCCGTGACGAGGCAGACTAGCATCCATAACGTCATCGCCGTATTGTTCGAGGTACTTTTCACGATGGAGAACGCAAGCGATTGCGGTATAGTCAAGCTCCCCGAGCACTTCCGACAACGATGCAATCACTTTATCCTGTCGAGCGGTGTCTTTTCCGAGCCAAAATGATCCGGTGCGTCTGCGCACATCCGGTTCATGAACCTTGCGTAGTTCAGCTCCTAAATTTTCTAACTTCCAATGCTTCCATTTTGCCTCAAACGCCTCAAGATCTTTATCTCGTACGATTACACCGGCGAGGCAAAAGGCTCCAAATTCCTCTTTCGCCATTAGCGAATGCGTGCCACACTCATCAATGTACACCGTGCAGGTCTCGATGGAATCGACCTTAGCCTTCTTTCGAGGTTCAATGCGGCCGCCGGCCTGTGCTGTCAGGTTGCTCAGTTCGTCCTCGGCCTGTTTGAGGGCCGGTTCGATAAGTGCCGGATCGAGCGCTAAGTCGATTCTAGAGCGCTTCGCGAGACGGAGATTCGCTACGAGCACCTGTTGCAGAGCAATTCGTTGTCTGAGAACCCGGTGATCGCGGCTATTCTCTAAATCTTCCGGCGACGATTCTGTCGGCGCCATTTGTGCATTGTAACATAAGACGCGCGCACAGCCACGAACTGTATGCGTTATCGCGACATTCCGATCGGAGTGCTCATTTAGTTCGGAGACGAGACACCATTTGGACGATTCAGCACAGAACCGGCTCGATTGACGTGAGAAGTCAGCTCCTCAAGTCGGGTGTAGCGCGACGGCCTGTGGTCATGGTGTAATCGAACATACGTTCCCACGCTACTTTTTGGAGGCCTATGTCCACCCACAAAAACGTCGATCACCTTGCTAGCAAACTGCTTCGCACGAGCCCAAAACCTGACGTCCGCAGCGTCGCTGCAGCGGCACTGTCAGACACAAATCCGCCAGCTCATACGCGCAATCACGTAGCGTCACTCGCTGGCAGCCTTATGCATGACGGAAATAAGTCCGAGCGCACCGTCGCCGCGTCCGTTCTTGCTGACCATGAGCAAAACAAACGCGACTAACGAGGCGGCGCGCCCTAGACCCTTTTCCCTACGTCGTTCCACTCCTAGCGGGCTTCGATCTTGCAATTGCGCCTAGATCGGTAAGGTATTGCTGCTTGAGGCCTTCCGCGCTCATAGAAGAGCCAATGGCACAGCCGGCTAATATCGGCACACCCTTGCAGTGTAGACTCTGGAATTTGCGGCGCCGCCGCACAGTCAAGGTCACGAACGGTCCAGAGCGCGCTTCCTAGGCTCCCAACTGGCCGCACCACTTGATAATCCGAACTTGCGTTCGGAGCAATTTAGCCTTTCAGATCGTGCGCGGTACTGAATAGCATCCTCTTCGCAATAGTAGCACTCTCTACGCCTAAGTCGCATTCACTTCGAGTTTTCACAAAACTCGCGGTTGCTTACGCTTGCCTTAACATTCCCTGGGGCGTATAGTGGTGTGAAGTGGTGTCCGGTGGTGCTACGGGGAGGATTATGTGCACGCGGAATTACCGCGTTTTACGGGGTCCGTCGAGCATGCTCTTGACGACAAGAGCCGGCTCATCGTGCCCGCGCGCTTTCGCGAGCGCTTGGGCGCCGGCTTCGTGCTGACGATCGCCGAACCCGACCCTTGCCTGGCGCTCTTTCCGAGCGTCACGTGGGCCGGCGTTTGCAATCGCCTCGAAGCAGCACCGCGTAAGCCCGAAAGCTACCGCCGGTTCATCCGGCATTTGTTCGCCCACACCGAGGAAGTCGCGTGCGACGCACAAGGCCGGCTCCTCATTCCCGCAGCTCTGCGCGCGTACGCGGGCATCGAGCGCGAGATCGTATCGGTCGGTTCTCTGACCCGCGTCGAGATTTGGGCCAAGGAGCGGTATGCCGATTACTCGCAACCCGAGGAGGGGGTCGCCGATTTTATGGCCGACCTCGGCTTGTACTGATGTGCGCCAACTATGACGCACGTTCCGGTTCTATTGGAGCCCGTTTTGGAATGGCTGGCGGTGGTCCCCGATGGGATCTACGTCGATGCCACATTTGGAGCGGGCGGTCACTCACAGGCGATCCTACAACGCCTGAATCGCGGCCGGCTGATCGTACTGGATGCCGACCCGATGGCGGCGGAACGAGCGAACGCGATCGGGGATCCGCGCCTGACGTTCGTTCAAGCGAACTTCCGAGAACTCGATTCGGTGCTGGAGCGGCTGGGCGTCGAGTCCATCGACGGCGCGCTGTTCGACATTGGTGTTTCGTCTATGCAGCTCGATGACGGCAATCGCGGCTTCTCCTTTACTAAGGAAGCTCCGCTGGATATGCGCATGAACGCGCACGCCGGCCAAAGTGCCTACGACGTGTTGTCCACCGCCAGCGAGCGCGAGTTGGCCGACATCTTCTTTCATTTCGGCGAAGAGCGCGCCGCGCGACGCATCGCGCATGCGATCGTCGAACGTCGCTCGGCCGGAGCGCTTCCGACCACAACCACCGAATTCGCATCGCTCGTTTCGGGCGTCGTGCACCGTCCGGGGCACCGCGAACGCGTGCATCCTGCGACCCGCGTATTTCAAGCCTTGCGAATCGCCGTCAACGACGAGCTCGACGCGTTGCGCGACGGCATGCACGCGGCGATCGGCCGTTTACGTAAAGCGGGCCGCGTCGTCGTTATTAGTTTCCACTCGCTCGAAGACCGGATCGTCAAGCAAACGTTCCGCGGCGACGAGCGGCTTGAGGTCCTCACCAAACGTCCCGTGGTCGCCGACGATACCGAGCGTTCGGCAAACGCCCGCTCGCGCAGTGCTAAACTGCGCGCAGCCCGACGGAAGGCCAGTTAAGTGATCCAACCTCGTGCGCTCCCCGCTCCGCGCCCGCGCGTCTCCAATCCGCGCGTCGCGCGTGCTGCCACCGAACGTCGCACCGTACGCAAATCTCGCGCACGCTACACCGACGTATGGCGGGCCGCACGGGTGATCGGCGTACTGCTGATCGCATTTATGTCGTACGTCGTGCTGATGTCGAGTTTGACCGGTCTTTCGTATGCGGTCGCGTCGGCCGAACGGCAACGCGAGGCGGTGCAAATGGAATC
Source organism: Candidatus Tumulicola sp. (assembly GCA_036490475.1). Lineage (NCBI taxonomy): Bacteria > Bacillati > Vulcanimicrobiota > Vulcanimicrobiia > Vulcanimicrobiales > Vulcanimicrobiaceae > Candidatus Tumulicola > Candidatus Tumulicola sp. The sequence goes on along the minus strand of DASXDT010000006.1, from coordinate 678,369 downwards.
GATGCGTTTAGACGACAAAATCAACGCGTTGCAATCCGACGAACGGCTATCGATTATTGCCGCGCGCCTCGGCATGCGCGATCCCGAACGGTTCGCGGTGGTCCGCGTTCCGCAACAACATCCGGAGAACGATCGTTCGCACGTCGCCGTGCTCTCGTCGTTGGCCGGGATGTTTCTCCCGGCAGTAGAGCACCACCGGTAGTCGTCTAGCGTGCATCAGCGCACGTTCGCCCGCGTTTCGCCGGTTCGAGCGCGATGGCTTTTCTATATTTGGATGATCGTCGCGGCGTATTTGACGTGGCGTCTCTACGACGTTCAGGTGCTGCACGGCGCGCAATACGGCCGCGAGGCCTTGGCGCAGCGTTCCGACACCGTCGAAGTCTTCGCACGGCGCGGTAGTATCGTCGATCGCAACGGAAGCGTGCTGGTGCAATCGATGCCGTCCGAAAGTGTCTATGCCGTTCCGCGCGACATCGCCGATCCCGATGTGGCTGCCGCCAAGCTGAAGTCGGTGATCGGCAAGCTAACGCCGCAAACGATCGCGCAGCTGCACGATCGCACGTCGTGGTTTGTTTGGATCGCTCGAAAAGTGCCGCACGACGAAGCCGAGCGCGTGCGTGCCTTGGGGCTTTCCGGCGTCAACCTCAAAGAAGAGGAAACGGGACTTCGAGTCGACTCGGTGGGAACGTTGGCGTCGACCGTCGTCGGGTTCGTGGGCACCGACGAAAACGGGCTCGACGGATTAGAGTATTCTCAGGACGCGTTGCTGCGCGGCCGTTCGGGCAGCGTGATGCTCGAAGCCGACGAGTTCGGGCATCCGATTCCGTTCGGACAAGAGCGTGTGCTCAAGAAAGCCGATCCCGGATCTACCGTCCAGCTCACCATCGACTCGTATCTGCAGTTCGTCGCCGAGCGTGCGCTTTTCAAGCAGGTTTCTGCGTTTCACGCGCTCGACGGCACGGCCATCGTAATGGATCCGTACACCGGCGAAGTGCTCGCCCTCGCGAATGCACCGGATTTCGATCCGAACAAGTTTTGGAAATATAGCGACGACCAGCGGCGCGACCGCGCCGTAATGGACGCCTACGAACCGGGCTCAACCTTTAAGCTCGTCACCGCGGCGGCTGCGCTGGACTCGCGGAAAGTAAATCTCAGCACGCTCTTCCCCGCGCGCGACGCGATCGAGGTTGGCGGCCGCACGATTCACAACGCCGAGGACGGCATGGCGATCGCCGGTGGCAGCGAAACGCTCGGACAGATCATCCAGTATTCGCACAACGTCGGCGCGGCTGAAGTCGGCCTCTCCATCGGCGGCCGGACGTTCTACAACATGGAACGACGCGCGGGGTTTGGTGATCGGTCCGCCATCGGGTTGCCGGGTGAAAATCCCGGCATCGTGCCGCCACCTAGCGTTTGGAGTGCCTCGTCGCTCGCGACGATGTCGTTCGGACAGGGCGTCTCGGTAACACCCTTGGCGATGGCCCGTTTCTATTGCGCTATCGCGAACGGCGGTTTGCTGATGCAGCCGCAAATCGTGCACGCGGTATACGACGAACAAGGCAATCTGGAGCGGACCATGCGTCCGCACGTCGTGCGTCGCATCTTTTCGCAGCGTACCGCGAGCGAGTTACGCGGATTTTTACGTCAAGTCGTGTTACACGGGACGGGTAATCCAAGCGCGCAAATTGAGGGCTACACCACGGCCGGGAAAACCGGTACCGCGCAAATGGTCGTCGACGGCGAATATCGCGGCGGCTACTATGCCGCGTCGTTTATCGGCATGGTGCCCTACGAGCACCCGCGCTACATCGTCTACGTGAAGGTCGAACGGCCGATCGGTTCTTACTATGGATCGCTCGTCGCGGCGCCGGCGTTTGCGGCCATTTCAAGGGCGGCGATGCTGCACGCCGGAATCGTTCCGACGGCATCGCCACATGGCTAACCGAACCGTCTCGCTCCGCGATCTGGCCAACTCCCTCCCCATACCCGGGCGCATCGAGGGCGATCCCCGTACTCCCATCACCGGCATCGCCACCGACTCGCGACGGGTCGAACCGGGCGCGTTGTTCGTCGCGTTGCGTGGCGAGCACAACGACGGCCGGGCGTTCGTGGAGCGCGCGATCGCCGCGGGCGCCGTCGCGATCCTAGCCGACGCCCCGGTTGTGGTGCCGTCCGGCATCGCAAGCGTATCCGTGAACGACGCGCGCGCCGCGTTGTCAGCCTTCGCCGACACATTCTACGGACGGCCGTCGCACGCGCTCGACGTGGTCGGCGTTACCGGAACGAACGGCAAAACGACGACCACGCATATGATCGCTGCGATTTGCAACGCGTCGGGGCGTCCGTGCGGGACCATCGGAACCATCGGGGCATTCTTCGGCACGCGCGCCTGGCCACTGGAGCACACGACGCCGCTTCCGAACGAGTTGCATGCGGTACTCGCTGGAATGCGCGACGACGGCGCGAGCGCGGTTGCGATGGAAGTCAGTTCGCACGCGTTGGCGCTCGAACGGGTCGACGACGTGCGCTTTCGAATGGCCGTCCTTACCAACGTGACGCGCGATCACCTCGATTTTCACCAGACGTTCGATGCGTACGCCGCCGCCAAGCGACAGCTTTTCGATATGGCTCCGGTGGTCGCGTTCAACCTCGACGACGAATTAGGCGCGCGTTGGAGCGGCGAACTGCTATCGTCCGGTGCAAAAGTTGTCACGTACGGTACGAGCGAACGAGCGTCGGTGCGCGCAGTCGACGTCGCCGTTCGAGACGATCGGACGAATTTCGAACTCGATGGGACGGCGTTCGAACTGCACGTGAGCGGTCGTTTCAACGTGCTGAATGCGCTGGCCGCGGTGACGGTGGCACGCGAGTTCGGTATCGACGACGCGCGCAGCGCCGCCGCCCTCGCGGACGCGCAAGGCGTGCGGGGAAGGATGGAGCGGATCGCGGGCGACGGAGTCGTCGCCGTCGTCGATTACGCGCACACGCCCGACGCGTTGGAACGCGCGCTCGAGGCGCTGCGCGAAACCACGCGCGGGTCGTTGGCGGTGGTCTTCGGTTGCGGCGGCGATCGCGATCGTGGTAAGCGTTCGCAAATGGGGGCGATCGCCGCGCGTGACGCCGATCGCATTTACCTAACCAACGACAACCCGCGCAGCGAGGATCCGCGTGCGATCGTCGATGCGATTGCCGCCGGCATGGCCGGAGCGCAATATACTGTGGAATTCGACCGCCGTGCGGCCATCGTGCGTGCGATTGCCGTCGCCGAACCTGGCGATGTGGTGCTGATCGCCGGCAAGGGACACGAAACGTACCAGATCGTCGCCGATCGGGTATTGGATTTCGACGACGCCGCCGTCGCCCGCGAGGCGTTGCGCGCTCGGAGTGCGGTATGAAACTGCCGTTGAAAGATGTCGTCGCCGCGACCGGCGGCCGATTGATCGACGCAGACGCGGCGCCGGCGGACGTTATCGTAACCACCGACACGCGCGCTTTGCAGCCGGGCGAAACGTTCGTGGCGTTGCGGGGGCCGTCGTTCGACGGCCACCAATTCGTTGCGACCGCAGTCGAACGCGGCGCCCGAATGGTCGTCGTCGAAGGCGCCGATTCGGTCGTTGCCGGAACTGCGGCGTTGTTGGTCGACGACACGCGTGCTGCGTATCTGGCGTTGGCAGCGCTAGCGCGCCGTCGTTTCGACGGGCCGGTCATCGGCATTACCGGCAGCACGGGAAAAACGACGACCCGCGCCTTCGTCGTGCAATTACTCGCTCCGCGGTACGGCGCGCGCGTCGCATCGGCGCCGGGCAATGAAAACAACGAGATCGGTGTGAGCAAACTACTGCTAGGGCTCGATCCGGCCGAACACGACATTGCGGTCGTCGAAATGGGTGCGCGGCACCCCGGCGACATCGCGACGCTGGTCGACGCGGCTACGCCCGATGTCGGTATCCTTACCAACGTCGGCGACGCGCACGTCGAGATCATGGGCTCGCGCGAACGCTTGGCCGAAACGAAATGGGCGCTCTTCTCACGCGGCGCGCGCGCGATTCTCAACGCACGCGACGACGTTTCGCTCTCCCGCGCGTCCATGCTGAGGCACGAACCGCATTGGTTCGCAGCCTACGATTCGAGTGAAACGATTCGCATGCCCGGACACGTCACGGCGATCGTCGACGGTAACCGGCTTATCGATGGCGGCGGGGGCGCGGCGGTCGACCTGCACGTTAGCCTCGATATACCGGGCCAGCACAACCGCCCCAACGCGGCCGCAGCGGCGGCTTGCGCGATCGAATTGGGCGTGGACGTGCTTGATGTCGCCAACGCACTCGGCAAGCTACAGATGCCTGCCGGACGTTTCGAAACCTTCGAGATGGGCGGAGGCTGGCGCTTGATTTTCGACGCGTACAATGCGAGCGCCGGCGGTACGATTGCAGCGCTCGACGCGCTCGACGACCAGCACGCACGCCGCGCTATTGCCGTGCTCGCGAGCATGGCCGAACTGGGCGACGAGTCGACGCAGTTGCACGAACGGGTCGGCGCACACGCCGCGAAACGGGCGGGCGTGGTCGTCGTCACCGGCGACTATGCCGACGCGCTGGAGCGCGGCGCGAAAACCGGCGCCGCCGATGTCGTGCGCGTCGATTCGAACGCCGGCGCCGCGCGCTGGCTGCGTGAGAACGCGCGCAGCGGCGACGTGGTGTTGCTCAAGGGGTCGCGCAAATACCGGCTCGAGGAAATTCTGGAAGAGTTGCAATCGTGAGCGCGGCTCGTGCGTTGGCGGTCGCGCGCCCCGAACTGCCGGCGGGATTGATCGCCATACCGGTGCGTACGCCGTTGGTGCGTCCCGGCGACGATCCGGTCGACGTCGTCGAACGCGCCGTTACCGGTATCGCGCGACCCGGCGATGTGATCGCGCTGTCCGAAACCGCGCTGGCGATCGCGCAAGGCGAGTTCGTTGTAGCCGAGCACATCCGGCCGTCGAAGCTCGCATATACGCTCGCACGCCGCGCGGGCGCGCTGGCAACGATGAGCCAACCTGAATCCGTACAACTGGTCATCGACCGCGTTGGCTGGTGGCGCGTGGTGTATGCGACGTTCGCGCAATTGCTCGGTCGCTTGACGGGACGGTCGGGCGGCTTCTATCGCGTGCTCGGGGAGGCGATTTCCACAATCGACGGCTATACCGGAACCATGCCCCCGTTCGAACGCGCCATCGTGTTGGCGCCGCGCAATCCCGACGCGTTCTCGCAGTCGGTGTTCGAACGGTTGCAGGTCGAATGTACCGTGGTCGACGCCAACGATCTCGAGAAAGCCAAGGTGTTGGGCGCTTCGAGCGGCGTCGATCGCGACGCCGTCGAGAAAGCGTTGCTCGACAATCCACACGGCAACGGCGACGAGCAGACGCCGGTGGTCGTGATAAAGTGGCGCGGCAACGGCCGCAATCCGTGTTTGGTGGCCGCCGGTGCCTAGCGCGACGACGTTATCGCTGACGCCCGAGCGTTTGTTTGCCACCGCACCGTTGTGGGTGTTGCTGGGTTTGCTCGTCGCTACCGTCGGCGGCGCCTTGCTGCTGCCGTTATTACGCCGCCTGCAACTGCGCCAGCAAGCGTACGAAGATGCGCCGAAGACGCACGCCGTCAAAAGCGGTACGCCGACGATGGGCGGGCTCGTCTTCATTCTCACGACGATCGTCGTGGCGATGGCAACGCGCGCGCCCTTGATGTTTGAGCTTGCGCTGCTCGTCGTCGGGTGCGGAGCGATCGGATTGCTCGATGACGCGCTCGGAATCGCGCTCGGCCGGAATCGCGGGTTGAAGGCGCGTACCAAATTCTTGGCGACCGCCGTCGTCGCAATTATCTTTCTGCGCATGCTGGCGGCCTCGCCGGCCTTTTTCCCACGTAACGTGCTGTTCCACGCCGGGACGTGGGCGCTGACCGGACCGTATTGGTTGTGGCTGGTTCTGGGTGCGTTGGCGGTAACCGCGACGATCCACGCCGTTAATCTTACCGACGGGCTCGACGGTCTCGCAGCCGGCACGGTTGTGACGCCGCTGGCCGCGTTCGTCGCCATCGCATCGCAGACGATCGTTCCGGCAGCTGCGATCGGCGCGGCGGCGGGCGTCGGTTCGTGCGTCGGGTTTCTGTTCTACAATCGGCACCCAGCGAAGATGTTCATGGGCGACACTGGATCGCTGGCGCTGGGTGCACTGCTGTCCGGCGTCGCGATTCTATCCGGAGAGATGCTGCTGCTGATCGTGATCGGCGGCGTGTTCGTGGCGGAGGCAGTATCCGTCATCCTTCAAGTAGCGTATTTTAAGGCCACCGGCGGCAAGCGGATTCTGCGGATGAGCCCGCTGCATCACCATTTCGAGCTGAGCGGCTGGCCGGAAACCAAAGTGACGTCGCGGTTTTGGCTGGCCTCGTTGGCCTGTTCGATCGTCGGATTGGCAATCGTTCGATGATGGCGTTCGAGGGCCGGCGCGTACTGGTGATCGGTTTGGGACGGAGCGGTCGCGCCAGCGTTTCGGCGCTGCTCGCGCACGGTGCGACGGTCGTCGCGACCGACGAACAGCAACCCGAACGCTTAAGCGAAGCGATCTCCGGCATCACGTCGCAGGGCGCACGCTTCGAATCGCCCGGAGAATTGCGCGGTCGACTCGAGGGATTCGAGATGGCGGTGCTGTCGCCAGGAATTCCGCAGACGGCAGCAGTCGTTGCGTCTGTCGCCGCGTCCGGCGTGCCCATCATCGGTGAAGTCGAACTGGCGTATCGCCTGCGTCGCGCGCCGATCGTCGCCGTCACCGGAACCAAAGGCAAGTCGACGACCACAGCGTTGATCGGGCATCTTCTCAACGCATGCGGACTGCGCGCGCGGGTCGGCGGTAACATTGGCAACGCGCTGGTCGGTGAAGTCGATGCGCCCGGCGAATACGAGTGGATCGTGGCGGAACTTTCGTCGTTTCAACTCGAGACCGTGACCACGTTTCACGCGCGCGTCGCGGTACTGCTCAACATCGCGCCCGACCACCTCGACCGCTACTCGTCGATGGACGACTACGCGCGCGCCAAATACAACGTGTTTGCCCGGCAAGATGCCCGGGACTGGTTCGTCGGGAATGTCGGCGACGCGCGCGTCGCCGGGTTGCGTGGCAACGATGAATTACGCGCGCGGCAACTGTGGTTCACGCTGTCCGATTCGTTAGAAGGCGCCGGCATGTGCGTCCGCGACGGAATGCTGATCTTCTCGCCCGGCGACGGGCGGCAGTCAACCGCGGTGGCGCGCGCCTCGTCGATGCCGCTACCGGGAGCGCATAACGTGCAGAACGCGATGGCGGCGTTACTTGCCGCGATTGCCGCCGGGTGCGATCCGGTACGCGCCGGCAGCGCGTTGGCGACTTTTGGTGGCCTGCATCACCGTCTCGAACGGATCGTCGAACGCGCGGGCGTCGCCTATGTTGACGATTCGAAGTCGACCACGCCGCACTCGACGATCGCCGCGCTGCGTAGCTTTTCCCAGCCAATCGTTTTGATTGCGGGAGGTCGAGCGAAGGGCGGCGACTTCGACGAGCTCGGACGCGAAATTCACGATCGGGTGAAAGCGTTGATTCCAATCGGCGAAGCCGGGCCGCAGATCGCGCGCGCCTCGGGCCTGCATGCCGCCCAGGCAGCGTCGATGCGCGATGCCGTCGAGCGAGCGTGCGATGCTGCAGCGCCGGGGGACGTCGTGCTTCTCTCTCCCGCTTGTGCCTCGTTCGATATGTTCGCCTCTGCCGAAGATCGCGGCGAACGCTTTGCCGAAGCCGTCGCCGGCTTGGGGGAGCGTGCGCGTGCGTAATACTGCATCTAAGCCGCGTCCGCGGATCGTGCAGTCGACCAAAAGCGATCGCGCTCCGTTGCGCTCGTATGTGGCGGCGCGGCCCGACGCCGTGCTGTTTGCGGTCGTCGCGACGCTCGTGGCGATCGGGCTCGTCATGATTTTCTCTGCTTCGAGCGCGACTGCGTATGCCGAGCACGCCGATATCGCCTACTACGTGAAGCGCCAGCTCATATGGCTCGTGGTCGGTATCGTCGCGGCATTTTTCGCCTATCGCATGGACTTGCTCAAGCTCAAACGGGCGGCGCCGTACTTGCTGGTGGCGTCGGTGTTCGCGTTGGCGTTGGTGTTCGTGCCGCATATCGGCTTCGTCGTGAACGGCGGGCGTCGCTGGATCGGCTTTTCATCGCTGAGCTTCGAACCGTCGGAATTTGCCAAGCTCGCGCTCGTCGTCTATCTATCGGCAGTGCTATCGACCCGAGGCGAACATATCACGTCGTTGCCGCGCGGACTCTTTCCATTGTTCGCGCCGGTGCTGGTTATAGCGGTTCTCGTGCTAAAGGAGCCCGATATGGGCACCGCGAGCCTGCTCGTGTTTACCGCCTTCGCGCTGTTCTTTGCGGCCGGCGCGCGTATCGCACATCTCATCGCTGTCGCCGCGGTGACGCTGCCGATCGCAGCGTTGACGGTCGTGGCGAGCCCGTACCGGCGGGCGCGCGTCTTCGCGTTCTTGGATCCGTGGAAAGACCCGCAGAACACCGGCTTTCACATCGTGCAATCGTTGCTCGCACTGGGAAGCGGCGGTTTGTTCGGCATGGGCCTCGGCGCGTCGCGAGCCAAATTTTTCTATCTGCCCGAGCAATATACCGACTTCATCTTCTCGGTGCTGGGCGAAGAACTGGGCCTGATCGGCGCGATCGTCGTGGTCGTGTTGTTCTGCACCCTGACGTACCGCGCGATTCGCATCGCACTGGCATCACCCGACCGGTTCGGCTTTTTCTTGGCGTGCGGTTTCGGCGCGATGATCGCGATCCAAGCCTTCATCAATATCGGCGTCGTCACATCGTCATGGCCGGTGACCGGCGTGCCGCTGCCGTTCATCTCGTTCGGTGGAAGCTCGCTTGTGGTGAATCTGGTGGCCGTCGCGCTGATCGCGAACGTCGGGCGGCACCGGCGCCTGCGCGCCGGAACGTAACCGCCGCGTGCGCGCGGCGTGAAAGTCGTTTTCGCCGCCGGCGGCACCGGCGGTCACATTTATCCCGCGCTCGCGATTGCGGGCGCGTTGCGCGAGCGCTTCGACGCAACCATCGACTTCGTCGGGACGAGCGATCGTCTGGAAGCGCGGATCGTACCGGCAGAAGGCTATCGATTATATGCGGTGAGCGCACAACCGATGTTCGTCGCCCCGAAACGAACGCTCGTCAACGCTTTCGCCAATGCGTGGGGTGTGACGCAAAGTGCGCGGCTGTTGCGACGCTTACGACCGGACGTCGTCATCGCGACCGGTGGGTACGTCTGCTTTCCGGTCGTCGCGGCGGCCGCATTGTTGCGCCGCACCGGCCTATCGAAGGCCGGCATCGCGATGCTCGAACCGAACGCGGCTGCGGGTTTGACCAGCCGCGTCACCGCGCGCTGGGTCGACGAGGTATGGGGGCCGTTTGCGGGTGGGGACGCCGGATTCGCCGGCAAGTACGTGCGCACGGCAGTACCGGTGCGCCCCGGGCTGCGGCAACTTCCGGGCCGCGCTGCCGCGGCGGCGGCGTTCGGGCTCGATCCCGCCAAGCCGATTCTCTTCGCGATGGGCGGCAGCCAGGGTGCACGTTCGATCAACGATGCGCTGATTGCGGGACTGCGTGCCGGCGCGTTTCCCGGCTGGCAAGCCATCGTGGTGACGGGTGACCGTGACTTCGATACCTATCGCGCGGCGGAGCGTCCGGGGGTCGAAGTGCGGCCGTATCTCGACGACCCCGCGACCGCCTACGCCGCAGCCGACCTGGTGCTGGCTCGTGCCGGCGCCTCGACGTTGGCCGAATTGGCGGCTGTCGGAAAGCCGGCCGTCCTCGTGCCGTATCCGTTCGCCGCGGCCGACCATCAAACGAGCAACGCCGTCGAGTTCGCAAAAGGCGGCGCGGCGACCGTCGTTTCGGACCGAGACGTGCGCGATGGCGGGTTGATCGCTGCGCTGCAAGGTGCGATGGAGACGGTCCGTTTGGCGGATGCGGCTTCGGCGGCGCGGCGAATGGCTGCCGAAGATCCGCTTGCCGGCATCGCTGCCCGGGTCGAACGGCTAGCTTCGAGAACACAACGCGCGTGAGGAGCGAGCGAGTTCATTTCGTCGGGGTCGGCGGGATCGGCATGAGTGCGATCGCACGGGTGCTGCTCGAACGCGGCCAAGCCGTTTCGGGTTCCGACTCGGCACCGTCGCTGCTGCTCGACCGCTTGAGCCAAGAGGGAGTCGACGTCGCGATCGGCCACACCGCCGACAACGTTCGCGACGCATCGATCGTGGTCGTCAGTTCCGCTATCGATCGCAACAATCCGGAGTTTGCGGCCGCGCGCCGCGCGGGGACGACGGTACTGCATCGCGGCGAGATGTTGGCGCGCCTCATGCAGGGTCGTCGCGGCATCGCGATTTGCGGAACGCACGGGAAGACGACCACCACCGCGATGACGCACGCGGTTCTTCGCGCGGGCGGAATCGACGCTGGGTTGATTTTAGGCGGAATCGACGGCACGCTGAACACGAATGCACACGACGGTACCTCGCCGTGGTTCGTTACCGAAGCTGATGAATCCGACGGTTCTTTCGCGTTGCTCGAGCCGGACGTTGCGGTCGTTATCAACGTTGAAAACGATCATCTCGCCAGCGACGACGAACTTCCGGCGCTCGTCCGCGCATTCGCGGAGTTTCTCGGCAAGCTTCCGGACCGCGGCGCCGCCATCGTCGGCACCGACAACGTGCACTCGGCATCCTTGGCGTCGCACGACTTGCCGGTTCCGGTAACGCGCTTCGGGTTCGGCGCGCAAGCCGATGTTCGCGCGACCAATCTGCGGTTCGATCGTCTCGGCTCGCAGTTCGACGTCATCGCCGGCGGCGCGTGTTTGGGAACGGCCGAACTACCGGTTCCCGGAGCGATGAACGTGCAGAATGCGTTGGGAGCGATTGCGGTCGCGCGTTTACTCGAAGTTCCCTTCGCACGAGTCGCCGAGGCGTTGCGCGGATTTCGCAGCGTGCGCCGCCGTTTCGACGTGCTGGCCGATGTCGAACGCATGATCGTGGTCGACGATTACGCCCATCATCCCACGGCAGTTGCTGCGACGATCGCCGCCGCCCGCGGCTATCATCGCGGACTGCTGTTCGTCGCGTTTCAGCCCCATCGTTATTCGCGCACGGCTTTCTTGGCCGCGCAGTTCGCGCAGGCGTTGGCCGGCGCCGACCGCGTGTATTTGGCACCCGTGTACGCGGCGTCCGAACCTGCGATCCCCGGCGTGAGCGAGCGTTCGATCGGCAAACCGCTAGAAGCTGCGGGCGCGACGGTGCGCTACGTGCCGGGTGTCGACGCACTCGAAGACGTACTACTCGACGAAGCGCCGGCCGGCACGATGGTATTAATGTTGGGCGCCGGCACGATCACCAACGTCGCGCACCGGCTAGCGCAACGCGTGGCATCCGTCTCGCCGGTGGCCACGTGAGCCTGACGACCGAACGCGCTATGGCGTCGCTGTTGGACGACGACGATCGAGCCTCGCTTCGATCTATCGCAGGCACGCGCGCCGCATTCGACGAGTCGCTCGCGCCGTACACATCGTGGAAAATCGGCGGCCCGGCCGACGCCTTGATGACGCTCGAGTCGGAAGATGAGTTAGCCGCCGTCCTGGAGCTCGTGCGACGTCGCAAATTGCCGTGGTTCGTAATCGGCGCCGGCAGCAACGTGTTGGTTGGCGACGGGGGCATACGCGGAGTCGTTCTGCGGCTGGCCGGCGCGTTTGCGGACGTCACCGTTCGCACCGATGGCGAGCAGGTCGTAATCGAAGCTGGGGCCTCGGCCGGGATGGCGACGGTGACCGCGAGAGCGGCGTCGGCCGGCGCCACCGGTATCGATGCGCTTTCGGGCATCCCCGGAACGGTCGGTGGCTCGTTGCGGATGAACGCGGGGACGGATCGTGAAATCGGCGAGTTCGTGCGGGCCGTGTGGATCCAATCGCCATCGCGTCCGGCGCCGCACGCGGTATCGGTGCAGTATCAGTACCGCCGCTCCTCGCTGGCGCGGGATGCAGTCGTCGCGCGTGCCACCTTAGCCTTCGAGCGCGGCGAGCCGCAAGAGGTGCGTGGCGTCATGCAATCGCGGCTCGTTCGGCGCAAGCACACGCAGCCGATCGCGCTGCCGAACGCAGGATCGTGCTTCCGCAATCCGGCGGACGATAAAGCGGCACGCCTCATCGAGGCGGCCGGTGCCAAGGGATGGCGCGAGGGCGGAGCGGAAGTCTCGCCGCTGCACGCCAACTTTATCAATAACGTCGGTGGCGCGAGCGCGCGAGACGTGGCCGTCTTGCTCGCGCGCGTTCGTCGTTGTGTCGCCGAACGTTTCGGCGTCGACTTACAACTCGAAGTGCATCTTGTCGGAGTATTCGTAGATCGATGAAGCGTCAAGCCAAGGTCGCAGTCGTGATGGGCGGCAACAGCGCCGAACGCGACATCTCGAAAAATACCGGAACGGGCGTGCTGCGCGCGCTAGCGTCGCTCGGGTACGACGCGACGCCGATCGAATACGACGATCGCTTTTTCGACGCAATCCGTTCGCTCGCGCCGGATGCGGTGTTCAACGCGCTGCACGGCCCGGGTGGCGAAGACGGCCACGTGCAAGCGCTGCTCGATTACCTCTCGATCCCGTACACGGGCAGCGGCGTCGAAGCGTCGTCGCTGTCGATGGACAAGCACCTGACGAAGAAACTGCTGGCTGCCGAAGGTCTGCCGACTGCAGCATGGGATTTGTTCGATTTGAGCGGCGGCACGTTGCCACTGCTGCCGGGTTCGCTCGATCCGCCGCTGGTCGTAAAGCCGCGTTTCGAAGGTTCGGCCATCGGCGTCGTGATCGTGCGCACGCACGAACAATGGACGGCGGCGATGTTGTCGGCCTCGAAATCGTATTCGCAGATTTTGGCTGAAGAGTTTATCGAGGGTCGCGAGTTTACATGTGCGGTGTTGGGCGAAGAAGCGTTGCCGATCGTGGAAATCGTGCCGAACCGCGATGCGTTCTATACCTTCGACGCCAAATACGAACCGGGCGGGAGCACGCACATCGTACCGGCGCAGATCGACGAAGATCTTGCCGCGCGCTTACAAATGCTCGCGCTGTCGGCACACCGGCTGCTCGGGCTTCGCGACTGCTCGCGAACGGATTTCATCGTTAGCAACGATCAGCGTCCGCAGATACTCGAAATAAATTCGCTGCCGGGCTTGACGGCCACCAGCATCTTCCCGGAAGCCTGTGCGAGTGTTGGCATCACCTATGAGGCGTTGGTCGACCGTCTACTCGGCTATGCGCTCGCTCGCGGCGACATGCGTGACGCGGTCGCGTAAGCCGCTTCCATAACGGTCCCTACGAGCCGTCGGACGCTCGGTTCGTGAGAAGTCGCAGCACAGAGTGACATTTCTCGCTTCCCGAGCGTTTTTCGTCTGGGGGGTGCAGGCGAGCCGCCACGGTCGCCAAGAAACACTCGAACGCTCCGCCCCTTCGGAGCGCGTCACTGGAGGATCTCTTTGCCAACCGTTGTCGATCGCGGCCTAGAAGGCGTCGTCGTCGGATCAACCCAGCTCAGTAACGTTCAAGGCACGACCGGCCGGTTAACCTATCGCGGTTACGACATCGACGATCTCGCGCCGAACGCAACGTTCGAAGAAGTCGTGCACTTGCTGTTGTACGGCCGCCTTCCGAACCGGATCGAACTGGAAACGCTGCGTCGCGAGCTGGGCACCCGGCGTTCGTTGCCGGAGCCGCTCATCAGCTCGATGCAGAACGTGCCCAAATCGGCGTGGCCGATGGACGTGCTGCGTACCATCGTAAGTGGGTTAGGTTTGTTTTCGCCCGTCAACGCGCATGGCGAGCATTTATCCGACGTGCACACGGCCATCGAGCTGGTCGCCAAAATGCCGACCATCGTGGCGGCGTGGGATCGCATCCGCCGCGGATTGGAGCCGGTCGACCCGCGCGCCGATCTGTCGCAAGCCGCGAACTTCTTATATATGCGTTCGGGTAAGGTCCCGCACGCTATCGAAGCCGGTGCGCTCGACCGGTACTTCGTGTTGCTCGCCGATCACTCGTTCAACGCATCGACGTTTGCCGCGCGAGTCGCCGCGTCGACCCGTGCCGACGTCTACGCGTCGGTTACGGCGGCGCTCGCGACCCTGCAAGGCGATCTGCACGGCGGTGCCGCCAGCGCGTCCTATCATACGCTGACCGAAGTCCGCGAGCCAGAAAACGCCGAGCAATACGTTCGAGATGCGCTGGCACGCAACGAGCGCATCATGGGCATGGGGCATCGCGAATATAAAGTGCGCGATCCACGTGCGCGGCACTTAGAAGAGATGGCGCATAAGCTGGCCGACCATCAAGGTTCGAGCCGCTGGTACGAGATCGCGCACAGTTTAGAAGAAGCCAGCCGCAAAGTGTTGCAAGAGAAAAAGCCGGACAACACAATTTACGCCAACGTGGATTTCTACACGGCGCCCGTGTTGGCCGATCTCAACATCCCAGGCGACGAGTTTACGTGTCTGTTTGCGTGCGGCCGGATCGCAGGATGGACCGGGCATATTTTGGAGCAGTTAGCCGATAATCGTCTCATCCGTCCGCAAGCGACGTACGATGGCCCGCCGGCAGGACCGTTCGTCCCGATCGACAAGCGCGACGGCACCGTGGCAAGGAACTCTTGACGTGATCGTTATTCCCGCGATCGATTTGCGCGGCGGAAAATGCGTGCGGATGGAAGGCGGCGACCCCTCCACCACCGCGACGTACGACGGCGACCCCGCCGAGCGCGCCAAAGCGTTCGTGCAGGCCGGCGCGACGCGATTACACGTGATCGATCTCGACGGCGCCTTTGGATCGGGCGAAAATCTCTCGGCCATCGAGGGCATCTGTTCTGCAGTCAACGTGCCGGTGCAAACCGGCGGCGGCCTGCGGGCCGTTCGGCACGCGGAAGCGGCGATCGACGCCGGCGCAGCCGAAATCATCATCGGAACGCTGCTGGTTGAAGACGAGCGCCTCTCGCGCCACATCATCAGTCGCTTTCCGGGCCGCGTGTTGGCCGGCATCGACGCGCGCGGAACGCAAGTCGCCACCCACGGCTGGCAAGAGCGAACGCCCGTCAATCGCGATGCGTTGGTGAAACGCGTAGCGCAATGGGGCGTAACCCGCGTCATCTTCACCGAAATTCAGCACGACGGAATGGGCGCGGGTTACGATATCGACGCGCTCAACGCGGTTGCCAATGCGGCCGAAGTGTTGATTACGGCGTCGGGGGGTGCGCGCAGTATCAACGATTTGCTGACGCTCAAGCGCGAAGTGCCGCTAACCGTCGATTCGTGCATCGTCGGTAGCGCGCTGTATAAAGGCACGCTCGACCTGCGCGCGGCGATCGAAGCCGTCGCGTAGTCTAGCCTCTTAGTCCTCGTAATCCCGCGGCAGTTCTGAGGGTAGCCGCGCGACGATTTCATAGTTGATCGTTTCGCTCCACGCCGCCCAATCGTCGGCGGTAACGCTCGCGTCACCGTCTCGGCCGATCAACGTGACGGTAGAGCCTGCGTGCGCGTTCGGCGCGCGGGTCAGGTCGATTTCGGTGACGTTCATCGCGACGCGTCCGACGATCGGACAGAGCGCGCCGTCGACCAAAAACGATCCTCGATTTGAAAGCAGTCGCGGGATACCGTCGGCGTACCCGGCCGGAACGACGCCGACGCGCATATCGCGCGGAGCGTGATAGCTCGCGCCGTAGCCGATCGGCGACCCGGCGGGTACGCTGCGGGTGACCGCCAGCGTCGAGGTCATCGATAGCGCCGGTTGCAGATCTAGTCCGTGGGAGTTCATCGCTTCGCGGGTTTGCTGCGACGGCCACAATCCGTACAGCGCGATGCCGAACCGGGACATATCCAAACGCGTTTGTGGCCACAGCATGGCGGCTGCCGATGCGGCGATGTGCCGTATCGGCGAGATGCCGTGTTGTTCGAAGAGCGGTGCTGCCGGCGCCATAGCTTGTTCGAACGTTTCTAGTTGTCGCATCGTCGAGGGCGAGTCCAGTTCCTCGGCCGACGACAAATGCGAAAAGACGCCCGCGACGCGTAGCTCGGGCCGTCGCAAATAATCTTCCAGCGCATCGGCCAATTCGTGCGGCTCGAGACCGAGCCGGTTCAATCCGGTGTTGATCTTTACGTGCACGCCTGCGCGCGTTCGGTGCGCGTGCGCCGCGGCTGCGAGCGCGTGGGCGAACTCGCCGGTGTCCCATAGCGCGCATTCCAAGTTGGCCGCAACGGCTGCATCGGCGTCGTGCGGCTCGACGGGTCCGAGCACCAAAATCGGAATGGCGATGCCGGCTTCGCGCAATGCGAGGCCTTCGCCGGGTGCGTACACGCACAATCGAACGGCAAACGGTTCGACGGTTTTTGCGGTTTCGACCAGTCCGTGGCCGTACGCATTGCTTTTAACGACGAAGGCGGCGTGACCGGCGCCAACCAAGTCGCGTAACGCGACGGCGTTGTGCGCAAGCGCAGCTAGCGAAACCACGACGCGCGCGCTCACGCCGAACGGCGCCTCCATCGGTCGACGACGAACGCGACCGGAACTCCGAAGAATACGGCATGCGCCGCGACCGCGTTTAGGAACGCGTTGATCGTGGGGGGATACGTGAAATTATTGTCGGCCAATAAGATGATCGACATGATCGCGTACACCACGATGCCGTAGACGATGCCGGCGACCGGCCAACGCGCGGTGATCGACGGTCGCGTCGCCGCAATGTACGCATATCCGACGCCCCAACCCGCGCTCACGAGAAGATGCATCGCCAATCCCACCCACACGAAAACCGGATCGGCGAGCGCGCCTTTCCCGAAGGCGGTCGACGCGACCCACTGCCAGATCGTCGTAATCGGCGCATGAACGGGCAGTAGCGTCGTCAACCAGAGATAGGCGTCGATTGCGATGGCGCCGGTGATCCCGGCTGCAAGCCCGCGCGAGACGATGGCGCCCCACGGAAGGCGGCGCACGGAGGTAGCCATGTGCCGGGCCTTCGCGTTTGCGATTCGCTCGCCTGGAGTTCCCCAGCCAAACCTAGGGAACCGGCGGTATCATCGCGCCATGCTTCCGCAGCATTCGGTTCCCGAACCGACCGAGGTCGTCATCTGGACGGCCGGATCGCTGCTGGGGGCGCTGCTCGGGCTGGGAGGCGCATTCGGACTCTGGCTTTTTCTTCGGCACAGCGACGCGCAGACAGCCGCGCATGCCGCAGTCGTAACGGTCGGAGCGGGAATCGCGGTGGTTGGACTCTCAGCCGAACGGCCTCCTACGAGGCTTTTTTGGATTTTCTTAGCCGGGATGCTGGTCGTCAGCTACCTCTTCGGCGGGGCCGAATTCGCCCGTCTCGTCCCCTAAGCAAGCCTGCTCCAAAAGTCCCTTGCACTCGCCGGGCGGCTCTGCTAAAATGGCACAGCTGGCGCTCTCATGCCGAGAGTGCTAATCGTTCTTCGGGACCGCTGTGGAGGTTGTTTTTTCCGTGAATCTCAAGCCCTTGCACGATAACGTCGTTATCGAGCACGTCGAGCAAGACGATAAAACGACGGGCGGCATTTTTCTGCCCGACACCGCTAAAGAGAAGCCCCAAGAGGGCGTGATCCGGGCCATCGGCGATGGCCGCGTGCTGGAAAACGGCACGAAGCTCGGTATGAGCGTCAAAGTCGGTAATCGCGTTCTCTATCGCAAGTATTCGGGTAGCGAAGTCAAGATCGACGGCACCGAATACCTCATTATTCCTGAAAAAGATATCCTCGCTGTCGTCGACAAAGTCGCGGCCGGCGTCTAAGGAGTTCAGTAAACTACACATGGCTGCAAAGCAAATCGTATTCGACGAGAACGCACGGCGCGCGTTAGAGCGCGGCGCCAATCTCTTGGCCGACGCTGTTAAGGTAACGCTCGGGCCGAAGGGGCGCAACGTCGTTCTCGACAAGAAATTCGGATCGCCTACGATCACCAACGACGGCGTCACGATCGCTAAGGAAATCGAGTTGGCCGACGTGTTCGAGAACATGGGCGCGCAGCTCGTTAAGGAAGTCGCCTCAAAAACCAACGACATCGCCGGCGACGGCACGACCACCGCAACCGTGCTCGCGCAAGCGATCATTCGCGAAGGCCTGCGCAACGTCACCGCCGGCAGCAACCCGTTGCTGATCAAGCGCGGCATCGAGAAGGCCGTGCAGATCGCGGTCGGCGAGATGGAATCGTTCAAACAAGTCGTCGACACCAAAGAGAAGATCGCGCAAGTCGCGTCGATCTCGGCCAACGACAAAGAGATCGGCGATCTCGTCGGACTGGCGATGGAAAAGGTCGGCAAAGACGGCGTCATCACGGTTGAAGAATCGAAGACGTTAAAAACCGAAGTCGAAACCAAAGACGGCATGCAGTTCGATAAGGGCTACATTTCGCCGTACATGGTGACCGACTCCGAGCGCATGGAAGCCGTACTCGACGATCCGTACATTCTCGTGACCGAGCGCAAAATTTCGGCCATCGCCGACATCCTGCCGCTTCTCGAGAAGGTCGTCCAAGTGCAGAAGCCGCTGCTGATCATCGCCGAAGACGTCGAAGGCGAAGCCCTCGCGACGCTGGTGGTCAATAAGCTGCGCGGTACGTTCACGTCGGTTGCCGTCAAGGCGCCCGGCTTCGGCGACCGCCGTAAAGAAATGCTCAAGGACATCGCGACGCTCACCGGAGCGACCGTGATTTCCGAAGAGCTCGGACTCAAGCTCGACAAAGTCACTCCCGAACAGCTCGGCCGCGCCAAGCGCGTCACCGTAAATAAGGAAGAGACGACGATCGTCGATGGCGGCGGCAAGCCCGAGGCTATCAAGGGTCGCATCGAAATGATCAAAAAGCAGGTCGAGGATACCGATTCGGACTTCGATCGCGAGAAGCTACAAGAGCGTCTTGCCAAGTTGTCGGGCGGCGTCGCCGTGATTCAAGTCGGTGCTGCCACCGAAACCGAGCTTAAAGAGAAGAAGCACCGCATCGAGGACGCGCTTAGCGCGACCCGCGCTGCCGTGCAAGAAGGCATGATCCCCGGCGGCGGAAGCTCGCTGGTACATGCGGTTAAGGCGATCAACAAATACGAGCCGCCGAAGACCAACGGACACGCCAGCACCTGGGCCGACGAAAAAATCGGCATCGACATTATCCGCAAAGCGCTCGAAGAGCCCCTCAAGCAAATCGCGTATAACGCGGGCTTCGAGGGTTCGGTCGAGGTGAATAACGTCCGGAGCAAATCCGCTCCGATGGGATTCGACGCGATGTCGGGCGAGATCGTCGATATGTTCAAAGCCGGTATCGTGGAACCGCTTAAGGTAACGCGCTCGGCACTGCAGAACGCGGCGTCGATCGGCGCCCTGATTCTTACCACCGAAACCCTTATCGCCGACAAGCCCGAGCCGAAAAAAGACGGCGGCGGCGGAATGCCGGGCGGCGGCGGCGGCATGGGCGGCTACGACATGATGTAGCTCTCCGTTCCGACGGAAGCTTCGAGCGGGTCCGGCGATTGCCGGGCCCGTTTTCATTTGTGCGGGTCACTGCACGCACCGCACGAACGTTCGAACCGTATGAGGGCTTTGCTGGTCACGGCCGTGTTGGCCGTCGCGTCGTTGCTCCCGGTTGCCGGCGTTGCCGGTACGACGGGCGCGCTGGCTGGCACCGTAAGAATTTCACATCCAAATTCGCAGGCACCGATCGCCGGCGCAACCGTGACCATTACATCTGAAGTCCAAAAAGAACAAACGACAACCGACGCACGTGGGTATTTTTGCTTTGTCTCACTTGCGCCGGGCTCGTACGTTGTCAGCGTATCCCGGTACGGCTACGAGAACGCAGGAAGCACCGTGTTGATTAGTGCCGACAACGAATCGCGGCTCACTGTCGAGCTGCGCCCGCAGATCCTGCACGTGGTGGTGGATGGGCCTGGGCTGATGACGAATTTCGTACGGCCGGGCGTCGTCTCCGACGTGTATTCGATCCCCTCGGAGTGGCCGTTCTACAGCTTCGATGGGCACGACATTTACGCGCTGCACTTCATTCCCGGCGTAACATTCGGTGCCGGACCGGCGCTCTCGCGATGATGCTGCGTCGCTGCGCTCTCTGCGCGATCGTTGTCGCTTTGACGACGTCATTCTTGACTGGTGTTGTCTCGGCCGAGACGACCGGTGCGTTGCGCGGTGTCGTGACCGATCAACGTCACGCGCCGGTTGCCGGCGCGACCGTCGTCGCAACGTCGCCGGCGCAGCGCGAGGAAACCGTCACCGACGCCGCCGGGCACTTCGTCTTTATCTCGCTCGTGCCGGCCACGTACGCTGTGACGATTACTCGGCGCGAATTTGGAACGATTGCGATCCAAGATGTTGCGGTCAGCGCCGACGCGACTACCAGCATGGTCGCGCGGATGTCGCGAGTATTCTGGCTCATCGACGGAATGCAGGTACGGCAAAAGGCAGCGCTCGTGCAACCCGGACGCGCTGCCGATGCCTATGTTATCCCGTCCTATTGGCCGCTCTACGACGTCAATGGAACGAACATCTACGCGCTGCATTTCGTTCCCGGCCTGACGTTCGGACCCGGACCAGAACTCTCGAGGTAAACTCTCAAATGTCGAACGGCCCCGGCAATCGCGGAGCGCCACCAATCCGCGGGGCGTAGCCTTCGTAAGGGTATTTCCGTACGCGGTCGGAACTACGCCGCATGACGCAGCGTGCCGTCAACGATTTTACGATTCGCGTGGCCACCGTGAACGGGTCGGGAAGCCAGTCTGCCAACTTGGCGATCACCAACGCCATCGTCGGGCTCGGCGTTCCGGTCGCGCCGAAGAATGTGTTTCCCTCGAACATCGAGGGACTGCCGACGTGGTTCGATATTCGGGTTACCGCCAAAGGTTATCGGTGCCGCACGCGTGACGTCGACGTACTGGTTTCGCTGAATGCGACGACGTGGGCGACCGACGTGACCGGCGTCAAGCCGGGTGGGGCGATTCTGCACGAAGCCGCCTATCCAGTGGCCGGCGAGACGCTGCGCGACGACGTCGTGTATTACGGAGTGCCGTTCACGCAACTCGCTAAGGAGCACTTCGGCGATCGCGGCGACTTGCGTAAGTATCTCACCAACATGATCTACGTGGGCGCGCTGGCGCAGCTATTGGAGTTGCCGCTGGAAACCGTCGAGGCCGGCCTCCGCGCACAGTTTAAGAAAAAAACGGCGGCAATCGAATCGAACATGGCGGCGGTCCGGGTCGGCTACGACTACGCGCGCGAACATTTCGAAAAACGCGACCCGTATAAGCTCGAACCGATGACCGGTGCCACCGAGAACCTTCTTTTCATGGAAGGTAATCGCGCGTCGGCACTGGGGTGCGTGATGGGCGGTTGCACCGTTGCCGCCTGGTATCCGATCACGCCGTCATCGTCGCTGGTCGAATACTTCATTCAATTTTGCGAGCGTTACCGCACCGATCCGGAGACCGGCGAGCGCGCCGTTGCGATCGTCCAAGCCGAGGACGAGCTGGCCGCGGCCGGCATGGTGTTCGGCGCCGGTTGGGCCGGGGCGCGTGCGATGACCTCCACGTCGGGGCCTGGTGTGTCGCTGATGGCCGAGTATGCCGGCTTCGGTTACTTTGCCGAAGTGCCGGGAGTGATTTTCGACGTGCAGCGCGCCGGGCCGTCGACCGGCTTGCCGACGCGCACCATGCAGGGCGACGTCGCCTTTGCGTACACGCTGTCGCACGGCGACACCAAGCACATCGTACTGCTGCCGGCTACCATCGAGGAGGCGTACGAGTTCGCGATGGAGTCGTTCGATTTGGCCGATCGTTTTCAAACGCCGGTGTTCGTGCTCTCGGATTTGGATCTGGGGATGAACTCGTGGCTGACGCCACCGCTGCACTATCCGACGAAGCCGTTCGATCGCGGCAAAGTTTTGACGGCCGAGGATCTCAACCGGCTGCCGTCGTGGGGCCGGTATCGCGATGTGGACAACGACGGCATCCCGTATCGAACGCTGCCCGGCACGAAACACAGCGACGCCGGCTTTTTCACGCGCGGAACCGGCCACGATGAGGAAGCGCGCTATTCAGAACTTCCCGACGTTTGGAAGCGGAATCTCGATCGTCTCGTGCGCAAGCACGAATCGGCGCGCATGTCCGTGCCGGCGCCGATTGTCGAGGCGTCCGGACGGCGGGTTGCAATTCTCGCATATGGTACGACCCATCACGCCGTGGTCGAGGCACGCGACCGCTTGCACGACGCCGGCATCGACGTCGACTACATCCGCGTGCGAGCGCTGCCGCTGTCTCCCGACGTCGCGACGACGATCGCGCGCTACGATCGCGTCTACGTCGTGGAACAGAACCGCGACGGCCAACTCTTCGGAATTCTACGCACCGAACTGCCGACGCATCTCATTCAGCGACTGCAATCGGTGCGGCATTATAACGGAGTGCCGATCGACGCACACGCCATCGTCGAGCCGCTGCTCGAAGCCGAACGCCAGCCGGCGGTCGTCGCCGATTAAAGGGTCGAAACATGACGGTTAACCTGATCGGGCTCACCCGCGAAGTCTACAAAGGACTGCCGACGACACTGTGCGCCGGCTGCGGTCACAACTCGATTACCAATCATTTAATCAAGGCGCTGTACGACTACGGATTGGAGCCGCACAAGCTGGCCAAGATGAGCGGTATCGGCTGCTCTTCTAAAACGCCGGCGTACTTCGTCGAGCAGGCGCACGGTTTCAACGGCTTGCACGGGCGTATGCCGTCGGCCGCAACCGGTGCGAAAGTTGCGAACCGCAATCTCGTCGTCATGGGCATCAGCGGCGACGGCGATACCGCCAGCATCGGACTGGGGCAATATTGCCACATGATTCGACGCAACGTCGACCTCACGTATATCATCGAAAATAATGGCTGCTACGGGCTCACAAAAGGCCAGTTTTCGGCGACCGCCGATGTCGGTTCCACGCAAAAGGGCGGCAAGGTAAACGAGTACGCCACCATCGACGTCTGCGGCCTGGCGATCGAACTTGGCGCGACCTTCGTCGCCCGCTCGTTTTCGGGCGACGGCAAGCAGCTCGTACCTCTGTTGCAAGCGGCCCTTTCGCATCGCGGAACGGCGATTATCGACATCATCAGTCCGTGCGTTACGTTCAACGATCACGAAGGCTCGACCAAGAGTTACGCGTATGTCAAGGATCACGACATCGTGCTGCATACGGCCGATTACATCGCCGGCGGCCGCGAGATCACGGTCGACTACGAACCCGGAACCGTGCGCGACGTCGAGCTCGATGACGGATCGCACGTGCTGCTGCGCAAGCTGGAGGTCGATTACGATCCGACCAACGCCGGTCTAGCGCTTGGCGTTATCCATGAAGCAACCGCGCGCGGGGAGTTCGTCACCGGCCTGCTCTACGTCGATACGAACGCACGCGACCTCTGCGAACGCGAACGCTTGCCTAAGCGTTCGCTGGTAGACCACGACGAAGAATCGCTGCGCATCTCCCGAACCGATTGGGATGCGCTGATGCGGCCGTAGCCGCATAAACGAAAGGAGCCGCCGTGCGATATTTGCGCGCTACATTTCTCACCTCCGTGCTGGCCGCGATTTGCTGTGCGGCATCACCGGCCGCAGTTTCCGTGCACGCTTCGCAATGGAGCGCGACCTACGTCGCGGCATACAATCCACTGTGGAACGGCGGCGTTCCGTATTCCGGCGACTTAAAGCTCAAATTCAACCACGGAATCATCTCCGGAACCTACACGGCGACCTCGGTCAAGCCCGACCCGATGTACGGCCGGACGATCAATGTGACCGGCACCGTGACCGGCGGCAATATCTATCTCGACGTCGGTGGCATCAGTGGATACACCGTACGCGGGAAGCTCGAGAACGACGGAACCATCTCCGGAACCGCGACCAGAAGCGGAAAACAATACAGGTTCCTCGCGAAGATCAAATCATCGCCGTAGCGGCACCGAGTCGCAAAACATGGGTCGCGTTCTTCGTTTTGAGCGCGACTTTCTTTATGTTGCTGGTCGATTTCTCGATCGTTTCGATCGCGTTGCCGACGATCGAGACCGAGCTTCATCTCAGCGCCGGTCAAGGACAATGGATCGTCAGCACGTACGCGATCTTCCTGGCGGGCTTTTTGATGTTAACCGGCCGGTGCGCCGACTTGTACGGCCGCTACCGCTTCTTTATCGTAGGCCTCGCGGTCTTTACCATCGCGTCGCTACTCGGCGGTCTCGCGCACGACGGGACGTTCCTGATCGCGATGCGCGGACTGCAAGGCCTTGGCGCTGCAATGGTCAATCCGGCCGCGCTGGCAATCGTATTGTCGTTGTTTCCGGCCGGGCCCGCGCGTTCGCGCGCGATTGCATTGTGGGGAACGATCGGCAGCAGCGGCATCGCAGCCGGGATGCTGTTCGGTGGGATTTTGGTACAATTTCTTGGCTGGAGATCCGTCTTTTTCGTCAACATTCCGTTTGCCGTGGCCGTCTTCGTACTGGTGCGAACGTACGTGCCGTGCGACACACCGCAGCGAAGTTCGTCGCGTCTCGACGTCGTCGGCGCGCTAACGCTGACGGCCGCACTGCTGACGTTCGTCTACACGATCGAATCGGTACCGCAGCGCGGATGGACGTCGATTGCGACCGGCGCCGGCATCGTCGCGACGATCGCGCTGTTGGTGCTGCTCGTCCGAATCGAGCGCCGGGCAGCCGAGCCGATTTTGCCGTCACGCTTATTTCGGTATCCCGACTTGCTATCGGGCGCGGCGGTCATGCTGTTGCAGCCGATGTCGTATGCGGGCGTGCTGGTCTTTACGTCGATGTACGCCCAACGCGTCGCCGGATATAGCGCCCTCGACGCCGGTCTTGCCTTCTTACCGTCGTCGGTCATCGCATCGTTTGTGGCAGCTCCATTGACGATGACGATCGTGCGCCGCATCGGCGTGCGTGCCATGGGTTTCATCGCAAGCGCGGTGATGGTTGCGGGTGAAGCGATTTTGTTGTTCCTCCACCCATCCACCCCGTTCTGGTACGGCCTACTTCCAGCCACGGTGATCGGCGGCTTCGGTGGAATGCTCGCGTATCAGAGCGGCATGATCGCCGGCCTCGGTCATGTCGACGATGCCGACGAAGGCAGTGCTTCGGCCGCGCTGAGTTTCGCGCTGCAGTTGGGAATTGGCTTCGGTGTCGCACTCGGTGCGTCGGCGCAAGAGCTGCGCGCCCGCGCGTTGTTGCACGCCGGCGCAACGCCGGCCGATGCCCTCGCCGGCGGTCTGATCGCCGCTTTTTGGGTGTGCGTCGCAGTCGGCGTCGTCACGCTGATATCGGTCGCCGGCATCCGGCACGCCGCCACCGCCGAGCTTCCATTGCGGCACTTTCTGCCGCTGGGGAAGCTGCACCATCGCGTCGTAGCTCGGACGCCCTAACGCAACTGATTATTCGATGCGCAGCGGCGCGTGTTCGATCTCTTCGTCCCCGGGCGTATTGCGCGCGATAATATCGAGCTGATAGGTATGCCGTCGCGAGAGCGGCGGCAGCTCCAAGAACAGCGTGTGAAACCGGAACAAGCCGGGTCCGACGTGCTCGCAGTTGATCGAGAACGCTGCGGTTCGAATCTCGACGGAAGCCACGTTCGTATCGGCAACCACCGATCCGTCGAGCCACATGCCGGGATGAAGCGTTAACGTGGAAAGCCACACGCGCAACATATGCGGCGGTGCGTTGGGGGTTCGTACGACGGCCGAGGGCCATTCGCGCGGTTGGTGGGCTGCAACGACGACGTTGGACGGTACGGCAACGGGTGAACCGCCGCATCCAACAAGCGCGATGCAACATGCAACCACGACAGGCCACGGCAGGTGTTTTGTGGCGAGCCGAAACATGAGGTGAGCCTCGCGATTTTCTTAATGGGGACGTCCCTGGCCTTGTTTACCATCCCAAAGGAGTCTATCGACTCTCGTCCCGGCGTACCCACACGCTTGGACTGGTACATAACGATAGCAGCCGTTTGGATGATGACCGGCCTGTTTATCGACGCGCATCAGCACCTGTTTGAAACGATCGACACGTTTCTCAACCCCTGGCACGTCACGTTGTACAGCGGAGCGATCGCTTCAGCGGTCATCCTGACGCTCGAGATTCGCCGGAACCAGAAGCCCGGTCGCTCCTTTTGGGCGGCTATCCCGCACGGTTACACGCAAAGCGTGGTAGGTGCCGCTTGCTTGATTCTCGGCGGGGCGCTCGACGCGGCGTGGCATTCCGTGTTCGGCTTCGAGCACCAGCTCGATCTCTTGTTGAGTCCGCCACACCTCGTCTTACTAACGGGATTGTTCTTCTTGGTGACCGGCCCGGTGCGGAGCGGACTGGCTAGGCCGAATGCCGCGAACTTAGTCGACGAGTTGCCGATGCTCGTTTCCCTCGGGGTCGCGTTCGAAGTCGTGCAGTTCGTTACGCAGTTCGGATTTTATCCCGAGGCGCTGCTGCGCGACCATCCGCTTTCGCAACAGCAATTCATCCATCAACAATTCGTGTTGTCGGTGATGCTGTTCTACAAGCAGTCTACCGAGATCTTGACGGTCATCTGGCAAAGCTTGGTTTTGGCTGCAGCGACGATCTACATGTGCAGCCGCAAACAACTGCACCCCGGTGCGTTGATCGTGCTGTGCGTCGCGGAAAAATGTTGGATCGGCGGCGAATTATCGACCGATGCCGGCGAGTTCGTATTGATCTTGCTCGCATCGATCGTCGCCGGTGCCGCGGGCGACGCGATCGTCGCGAAATATCGCCCGTCGGTCGTGCGAGCCTGCGCTTTGCGCTGGTTCGGCGGGGTCGTGCCGGCAGCGTATATGGCGGCGTACTTTCTGTTCGCCTTCCCGATGTTCGGCGGGACGTGGTGGGATGCGAGTTTTACCTTCGGATGCATCGCGCTGGCCGGGATCGCCGGCGTCTGCGTGGCGCAACTCTTTATAGCCGGATATCAATCGCGCCCCGGCGCTGCGTGAAGAAGCTGCATCCGGTCGCCTACGTGGCGGCCGTGGCAACGCTGCTGGTGCACGTCGCGTTCAACCACCGCTACGGATACTACCGAGACGAACTGTACTTCATCGACTGTGCTCGCCATCTGTCGTGGGGGTACGTCGATCAGCCGCCGTTCGCGCCGTTCGTAGCGTGGTTGTCGGCACCCGCCGGCTATGCGGTGTGGGCGCTGCGATTACCGCCGGCAATCTTTGCCGGCGTCACCGTCTTGCTGGCGTGCGCGGTCGCACGCGAGTTGCGCGGTGGTGCGTACGCGCA
Source organism: Candidatus Tumulicola sp. (assembly GCA_036490475.1). NCBI lineage: Bacteria > Bacillati > Vulcanimicrobiota > Vulcanimicrobiia > Vulcanimicrobiales > Vulcanimicrobiaceae > Candidatus Tumulicola > Candidatus Tumulicola sp. Next base: position 650,961 of record DASXDT010000006.1, on the reverse strand, counting down.
ACTGTTGACTGCGATCGGAACCGCGCTCGCTCCAGGGTTGCTGGGTCTCGGGTACGGACTGTCGACCGAGTTGCTTTCCCCGGCGGCATGGACTGCGCTCGCATATTGCACGCTACGCTTAGTTCGCACGCGCGACGGACGATGGTATATTGCGATGGCGTTGATCGTCGCGGTCGCCTTCTACGCCAAGTATTCGATCGTTGCGTGCGCGCTCGCCCTCGCTCTCGGGCTACTGCTCACCGGAAAAGCGTACGTGTTGCGGTCGCGTTGGCTCGCGCTCGGCGCGTTGTTGACCGTCGTGCTCGTGTGGCCGAACGTCTGGTGGCAATTATCGCACCATATTCCGATGCTTGGCGTGATCGCCGGCGATCGCGCGAACCGCCACGCGTTGGCCAACGGAATAGCCGACGAATCGTCTGGAATGGCCCGCAACGCATTGTTTCTGGCGATCGGGCAGATTCTCTATCTCAATGCATTTCTCGCGCCGCTGTGGATCGCCGGTGTCGTCGCGTCCGCGCGTGGGCGTCTCGGCGACGACGCGCGTTTCGTAGCGGTCGCATACGGCGTGTTGCTTGCAATTGCGGTCGTCAGCGTCGGGCGTCCATATTATATCTTCGGTATCTATCCAACCTTATTCGCAGCAGGCGGCGTAGCCGTCGAACGCTGGTTAGCCCCACATCCGCGTCGTCGTGCGGCCCTCGCAGCGGCGGCCTTCATCGTCGCGGCGATATTCGTTCCGATCGCGCTCCCGATCTTGTCGTTGCCCGCCTATATGCAATACGAATCGTTGATCGGTGTGAGCCGCATCGGCGATTCGATAGCGCACGACGGAAGCAGACGGCTGATGAATCCGCTCTACGCCGATCAGCTGGGATGGAAAGCGATGGTGGAAACCGTCGCGCTCGCCTATCGATCGATACCGCAACCGCAGCGCGCGCAGACGGCAATCTTCGCGGACCGGTATGCCTATGCCGGCGCATTAAATCGCTACGGACCCAGCTACGGGTTACCGGTCGCGATTAGCCCAAACAATCAATATTACGTCTGGGGCGTTCGAGGATATTCCGGCGCGTCGATGCTGGCCGTCGGTGCGACGGATTATCCGCTCCTCTTACGCGCGTTCGGAAGCGTGCGGCAAATCGCCGTCTATCGCAACGAATTTCGCTGGGTTCTTGAAGGACCGCTTCCGATCTACTTGTGCACGCATCCACATGCGCCGCTGGCGCAGATGTGGCCCTCGTTTAAGTACTATGGCCTGTAATGCAAGGCGACACAAGCCGGGGAGGACCGGCTTTCCGAACCAAGTAAACGGGCCTTATGGAAAACGTGCATGCCGAGCGTTCGGCGGGCTGGTCGATTCTTAGTTTCGTCGCGCTGATCCTCATAGCGACCGTGGTGACGAGCCCGCTCCCGTCGCCGACGTTGAAAGCGACAGACATCGGTCTGTTGCTCGACCTGCATCGACCCACGCTGCTCCTGGGCGCGTGGTTGATGTTTCCGGCGGCCGGATTCTTCTTGTGGTTCATCGTCGGTCTTCGGACGTATCTGTCACACGCACCCGGACGGCAAGAGGGGCTCTCGATGTTCGCGCTGGTTGCCGGCGTCGTGATGATCTGTCTATCGATCGTCGCGGCATGCTTGGAAACGACGGTGGCGTACGCCGCTGCGGACGTTTTTCAATCCTTTGGTATGGCCGCCGTGTACGATACGTTCGTGTTCTTGCAAGGCGGACTGGCCTACGGGCCCGCTGCGATCTTCACGTTCGCAGTTGCGCACAGCATGCGCCGGCACGATTCCGCGCCCGAGTGGCTCGTGTGGATCGGGTACGTTGCTGCGGCCGGAAACGGCATCGCGACGTTATCAATTTTCTTCCGGGAAGGATTTATGTCACCGAGCAACACCGGCCCGGGAATCTTCGGCGCGCTGCCGACCGCGGTTTTTCTCGTTGCAGTCGGCCTCGAACTGATCAAGCGCCGTCCGGTTCAAGCGACCGCGGCAATCGTTCCGCCACAATAGCCGACAGCGTTTCTTCGCTGCGGCGCAGCGCGGCGTTTTCGCGTTGCAGCGATGCGACCCGATCGCGCAGCGCCTTGGTCGCAAGATGATCGTAGGCCAATGCGGCGCCGGCCGCGAGTTGCCGTAGGCCGGCGCGCTCGTCGGGGTCTATGTCTTCGCCGCTGGAGTGGGCACCGTATAGCGCAATCGCGTGCAAACGGCGTCCGACAACGATTGGAATCGCATAGATCGGTTGGCGCGCACCGGCTGGAACGTCGTGCCTTGGCCAGCGTAAATCCGAAAGATCGCTGGCCCGTAATTCGGCACGCATCCGAACTACAAGATGATCGTCGCCGTCCAACGCAGCAGCGCTGCCGTCGTCCCATCCGACGGCGTGCCGGCGAACGAACGACGCATCGCGGGGATCTTCGGCGAACACGGCCGCCGATGCTAAATCGAACGCGTCGGCAGGTTCGTTCACGAGCATCTCTTCGACGATCTCGGTGGAGTTTGCAAACGCAACGTTGTGCGCCGTCCGCGCGACGCGCGCCTCGGCGATGTGCCTCCGGCGGAACAGTACGACGTCGATGAAATAGTCGAGGCGCCCGTGCAGCGCATTCAGCGACAACCCCAGCGCGATCGCCGAAAGAATCTCGAGAACGGTCGCCAGTCCGCCGCGTTCGAGCAACTTTCCAAACAAATATTCGATCAGCGAGAAGATGCTGACGGCGACGATCGTCAACGTTCCGTACACGAGGGTGCGGCCGATAAAGAAATTGACGTCGATGACGCGGTGGCGAACCACGCCATATGCGACCGACGCGGCCAGGAACGCGGCCGATCCGGCGAACGCGAAATAGGTGGCGAGCAAGATCGTCGCGTTGCTGGTTCCCACTTCGCCGAATTGTTGCGCTATCGCGCTGGCGATCATGAGCACCATCGCGGCTAACGCCGGCGCGAGGCGGCTGCGCAGATTTCGGTCGCTGCGTACGTAAGTGGCTACGATCGCGATGAGTGCGAACGCGTTGGGCACGATCGGGGCGAGATAGTCTTGCGATACGAGCAACCAATGCGGCGGGGGCGCGGAGGCCAGCCAAATGGCGTAATCGGTGCCGATATAGATCGAAGCGGCGGCTATGCCCGCCGGAGCCGCCAACTTGTCGATCCAGCGTGCGATGCCGGCCGGTTCGTCGGCTGGAAAACGGCTGGCGAACGCGATGGTTCCATACGACTGTAAACCGTATAGCAGCGAGATAAAAATCGCGTAGGACAACCCTAGCGCGAGCGGTGCGTGCTGCGCCCATAAGAAAGCCGCTTCGGGCAGTACGAGTGGCGGCACGACCAACGCGAAGCCCCAAGTCATGCGGTTCGGGCGCATCAAGACGAGCGCGAGGCTCACCGCGCCCAAACAGAATCCGGCGAACGCGAACGAAAGATCCGCGGCGCCGTAGAGACGCGGGAGCAGCGCCGGCATCAAGTGCACGGTTCTAACGCTCGATCCGTGCCGGAGATCGAGCGTCAATGGTGTGTCGGGCGACATCGTGGAGTTGAGGATCGCGTTCATGCGCCCGGGAAGCGCGAGATGTTCGTACGAGATGCGATCGCCGGGGACGATGCCGGCGCGCGAGGCCGGAAGCCCCGGCTCGACCGCGATGACCGTCATTCCATCCGGCCCGATATTATAACCGTATTCGCCGACGCTCTGGTCGAAGGTCGCGAGCGTCGCGACGATCGACCCAAGCTCGAAAAGCCCCAACAAAATTACGAGCGTTATGCGCACGGAGCGCTTCACGATGTCGCGGTCCGGCGCCGGTTGACGGCGCGAAAGATTGCGTACACCGGCAACCCGGCCAGCATGATGCCGAGCCCGATCGAAGTGTCGCCGGGCGATTTAAAAACGACGTCGCCGACGACCGCCCACGAAATGACGACGAACGCGATCGCGCTCCACGGATAGCCCGGCAACCGTATGTGCGGGCGTGTTCTCGATTCGGCTGCGTCGCGACGGCAGAAGACGATCAGTGCGACGCCGGCCAATCCGAAGAACACGTAGTCGACGCTGGTAACGTAGTTCAGAATTTGATCGTACCGGCCGGATAACGCGACGATCGCCGCAACCGCACCCTGCGCGAGGATCGCGAACGATGGTACGTGTGTGCGCGGATCGATCCACGCTAAGCTGCGAAAGAACGTGCCGTCGGCGGCCATCTGGAAATAGACGCGCGGCGACGTCAGGATTTGATTGCTCAAAAACCCGAGCGTCGACACTGCTACCACGGCGGCCATGATCCGCCCACCCACAGGACCGAACGCCGTTTGCGCGATCGCCGAAGCAGGCGTTCGCGTCGCAGCCAATCCAGCCGGCCCAAGTACGCGAACGCACACTGCGTTTACGGCGAGATAGAGAATCACGACGCACGACAAACCAAGAATCAATCCGCGCGGCAACGTCCGTTCCGGCGTTTTCAACTCGGCCGACATGAAGCTGGCCGTCTGCCAGCCGCTGTAGGCGAACAGTACCGGCACCATTGCCAAACCGATCGCTGCGGCCGATGCCCCCGCGGTCGCGGCCGGTCCGAGCGTCACCGATGCTGCGCGCGGCGCCGCGATTCCGACCAACACGAAGCCTGCGATGGCGGCGACCTTAATTGCCATGAATACATTTTGCGTACCGGCGCCCGAGCGCACGCCGAGCGAATTGATCGCGGTGAACAACGCGATCGCGAGCACGCCGAGCGTCCGCGCCGAAACGTGCAACCCCGTCAGCGGCTCGAAGTAATTGGCGAAGGTTACGGCCGCGGCCGCCATGCCGCCGCTCTGCGACACCAGCAGTAGCGTCCATCCGTAGAGGAATCCGACCGATGGATGAAACGCATCGCACATGTAGGCGTACAAGCCGCCATCGCGTGGCCGTCGCGACGCCAACTCGGCGAACAGACCGCCGCCCAACAATGCGATTGCGCCACCGGCAACCCATGCTAATAAAATACCGCCGGCCGACGGCACGTAGCGTGCAACGACCGACGGATTCATGAAGATTCCGGAGCCGACGATACCGCCCATGACGATGAGCGCGGCATCGCGTGTCCCTAGTCGCCGGAGCAGTGTAGGCAAGAGTGCGGCCTTAGTGACCGCTCGACGAACCCCCTTGCCACGCCGAGCCGCTATTCGTAGTCCGGTGCCCGTTCGTCGGCGGCGCGCGTCAAAAAGAACTCTGCCTTCTGCGGAGCTTGAATCGGCACGAACGTTCGCGGTTTCTGGTTGAAGTCGAAGCAGTCGCCGGCCACCGATGTCGCGCGCGTGTCGGAGTCTGCCATCCGCGGAAGTCCGAAAATATCTTCGGTGAACTTCAAGATGCTGCCGTGCTCGTATTGCACCTTAGAAACGAAGTTGCGTTTGGCATACGGTGAGATAACGAGCAGCGGCGTACGAAAACCGAGTCCATCGTAATCGACCATCGGCGGCTTCACGTGGTCGTAGAGGCCACCCCAGTCGTCCCAAAAGACGAAAATCGCGGTGGAATCCCAGTACTTGCTTTCGCCGATCGCATTTACCACCGAGGTTACCCAGGCCGGTCCGAGGCCGCCGCCACACGCACTGTGATCCGACTCTTCGCACGTCGGGGTTACCCACGTCACGCTGGCAAGTTTGCCGGCAGGCACGTCGTTAAGGATCCTTTTTTGTGGAGTGATGACGTTCGCCCAGTCTTTGCCGTATCGAATATGTTTGATGGCTTGATATCCCGACCAAAAGCCGCCCATTGGTTGCGAGATCTTGCTGGAGTAGAAACGCCACGTGAGGCTGGCAGCATCGAGTTCGTCACCCAGCGTCGTGTAATCGAAGCACGGCGTTTGCCTCCCTCCGTACGTGCGGGCCTGCGTCAGCGTTTCGACCAGCCCGTCTCCAGAGCAACCCCATTCGCCCGGTTCGGGAACGTCGACGCTCGTCGCAGCCTGCCCGGCGATGATGTACTGATGCGACGCAAAGCTTTCGTCCAATTGCGACGTGTGGAAGTCGTCTCCGAGCACCCATTCTTTTGCCATGTCCCAATACGGTTTGGACTCGCTGTGCGGAACGTAGACGTATTCCGGGTTGGTAGGACCTCCGTACGAGCCTTCCTTGTCGAAGCCGTCCATCTTACACTTCGTTCCGGGAAGACTTCCGGTGCCATCGCACGCGTCGAACATCGCCGCAGCCGAATGATTGATAATATATTGCGTCTTTAAGCTGACCGGCGTAAGTTTAATCGTTTCGCCTTTCGAGTTCTTACCTTCCGACTGCGTGTTGGCACCTGGATATCCCTGAAACAGGTTGTCGATCGTTCGGTTTTCTTGAACGATGATGACCACGTGTTGAATTTTATTCGCTCCGGCCGGTGCGTACCGTTGCGCCTGAGGCGAAAACGAACTACTTTGCGATGACGTCGGGCTGGACGAACACGCCGAAAGCATGCCGGCCAGCAGCGCGGTGCAGGCGACGAATGTGAGTTGCGACGATGGCCGCATGATCGAGAACCCCCCTTAGAGCAGGCGCGTACGTCAGAGCAGGCGAGTACGTCGCGGCCATGCCTTTCCAGTATGTTCGGCGCGTACGTAAAAAGCAACGGCCTGCGCAAGCGAGCCGTTGCCAATTCGAAGCCACGCCCAAAGAAAAGGGACCCGCCGAAGCGGGCCCCTTTTGAGTCGACCCGAGGTCGATTCGGAGTGTTAGTTCTTGACGGAGCTGACTGCCGAACCGATCGGCTGGCCAAAACCGCTGACGGTGACGAGCGCGGCGCCGCCCGCCGGGTACGGATAGACGCCGGCGTCGAGCGATTCGGCATCCGGAGCAACGACCTTCGTGCCCTTGATCGTCGCTTGAACGACGTCGCAGTAGCCCGACGGACAGCTGAGAACGGTCGAACCACTCACGGTGCCGGTGGCGTCGACCTGGTAGAAGGTCGGGCCGCTGAACGTGTCTTGGTCGCCGATGGCCAAAGAGCCCGTCTTATGAGCGTTGGACACGGTACCCGGGAAGCCGATCGTCGCGCCGCTGATCGGGAGGAGCGCGAAGTTGCCGCCGATGTACGAGCTGATCGCCGCATAGAACGAGTTATCGAAACCGCTGTAGTAGAGGTTTCCAGTCTTGCCGAGGTAGCCGATGAAGAACACTTCGAACATGTTCGGATCGGTCAGCTGCTGCGGGGCGCCCGAAGCGTTGGCATACAGGCTGATGCCGCCAGCATAGTCGCTGGTGCTGATGATGTTCGAAACGGCGAGCGTTCCGGACTTCGGATCGACTGCGCAACCGGCCGGGAACTCACCCGGATCCGACAGTGCTTGCGTGAACGTGCCGCTGGGAGCGTACTCGTCGATCTTGCTGTTTTCCGTGTTCGCAATGAACACGTTGCCGTTCTTGTCCGAGCACATGCCTTGCGGCTCCGAGAAGCCTTCGGGCGGGGCCGCGAGGGCGCCCATGTAGCTGCCCGACGGATAGGAGTACACCTGAACTACGTTATCGCCGGAATCGCTGATCCAGAACGTCTTTGTTCTGGAGTCGATCTTGCCGTGAAGCGGATGCGACTTCGAGAGGTCGCTCTTACGAATCGCGACCTTCGGGTCGAGGATCGAGGTCGTAAGGACGTGGCCGTTGTGCATGAGCTTGCTGGCGCCGCCGACGACCGGGGCGCCCGACGGAGCAAGCGACGAGGTTGCGCCGCTGCTGCAACCCGCGAGGAGCGCGGCCGCTGCGGCCACGCCCAAAATATATTTTGCCGATTGTGGCATATTCATAGGTAAATGTTTCCCTTTTCTAGGCGTCAAAACGAGCCTTGGGGTGGGCGAAGGGTTACCGAAACAACCAAGGGCTCTTACCCTAAGGTCGATGACGCGAGTTTGGAAGGTTGGGTGGGTACGACCTTCATCGTGGCCCTGAGATTTGTAAAGAAAACGTAAAGCGCAGCAAACCAAGGGCGAACCCTAAGGTAGGCTTTGAGGGCGCGGCGTGACCGCGTCAGTGTCGATCCCTCGCCGAGAAGGTCATTGTAGATGAATTTTATGCGCTTGCCTTGTTTGGGAATTCTAGCTCTGTCTTGTTCCGTCGCGCTGCCGGCCTGCAGCACTCCGACCGCAGGAGCGCCGAGCTGGGTCGGCGCGTTGCCCGATCTTCGCGCCATCGAACGGCACGCAGCCGCATCGAGCAAGATTCAGCACGTCATCATCATCGTCCAAGAAAACCGTAGCGTCGACAATTTGTTCCAAGGCTATCCGGGCGCCGACGTTCGGTCGTACGGCTACGATAGTACTGGAAAAAAGATTGCCCTGACGCCCATTAAGCTCCAAACCCCATGGGACGTCGATCACAGCCTACAGTCGTACCTCGAAGCCTGCAACGGTACGGGAAGTCTGCCTGGGACGAATTGTCAGATGAACGGATTCAATAAGGAGCTCGTAACGTGCGGTCACGGACCGTCGCAGTGTCCGCCCAATCCGCAGTATGGTTACGTCCCGGCCTCCGAAACCAAACCATACTTCGCGATGGCGCAACAATACGTGTTGGCCGATCATATGTTCACGTCGATGATCGATGCCAGCAGCTTCGTTTCGCATCAGTACATTATCGCGGGCCAGGCACAGTCGTCGGTCAACTTTCCCACCTCGATTTGGGGCTGCGACGGCGGAAAGAGCGACTCTATTGCGACGCTCACCCAGCAGCGAGTGGAGGGGCCGACGATTCAACCGTGTTTTCCAAGCACGACGCTCGGCGACGAACTCGACACGGCCGGCCTTTCGTGGGGATACTACACCGCGTCGATTAATGGCGACGGAAATATATGGAACGCGTATCAGGCGATCGATCACATCCGCTACGGACCGGATTGGCACAAAAACGTGCACTGGCCGGCGACAAAATTCTTCAAAGCCATCGACGGTGGCGCGCTGCCGGCAGTAAGCTGGGTCACTCCGACGTGTCAAAACTCCGATCATGCGGGATGCAGGTCGAATCACGGGCCGCACTGGGTAGCTTCGCTCGTCAACGCAATCGGTGAATCCAAGTATTGGAACTCGAGCGCAATTTTTATTTTCTGGGACGAATACGGCGGCTGGTACGATCACGTCGCGCCAAAGATGCTGGACTACGACGGCTTAGGGTTACGTGTTCCGCTGTTGATTATTTCGCCGTATGCCAAGAAAGGCTACGTGTCGCACGTCCAATACGAGCACGGCAGCATACTGCGTTTCGTTGAGGATCAGTTCGGACTAGCTCGGTTGGCAGCGTCGGATACGCGTGCGACGTCGCCCGAAAAAGATGCGTTCGATTTCACGCAGAAACCTCGAGCGTTCGAGCCGATTCAGTCCAAACTCAAGCGAGCATATTTTGAAAAGGAGCCGAACGACCCGCGCATTCCGGACTCCGAATAGAGCGCGCATTTGGTCGCTTCGCTCGTCAACGCAATCGAACCGGCGGAGCATTCCACATTAAGTAGAAGGTCGATCGGGCTGGAAGGCTTGGCCGTGTCGCATGCGCGCGCGACGTCTTGCAAAAGGGATTGTTTTGATTTTTCTCCATCGGCTCGGGTTCGTCCAGAGGACGATTACCGTCGGCCTGTTATTGTCAACGTCGCTATTCGTGGCTGGCTGCAACCAGAGCGCCGCAGCGTCGTTACCGGATGTCGGCGGAAAAGGGATGCGATCGCTCGATGGGCCGGGCTATAGACCAAGCGGAAAGATCCAGCACGTCATCATCATCGTGCAAGAAAATCGGAGCGTCGACGACCTCTTTCCGGGCCTCCCAGGAGCCGACACGCGATCGTACGGTTACGACAGCAACGGCAACAAGATCGCCTTGCAACCGGTGCCACTCGAGTCGTCGTACGATATCGATCATAGTTTAGCGTCGTTCCTAGCCGCGTGTAACGGACTCGGAAAACTACCCGGGACGAAGTGCCAAATGAACGGCTTCAATAACGAGAAGGTTGGCTGCCTGGTCGGCTGCCCTCCGAACCCCCAGTACGGTTACGTGCCGCGTAGCGAAACGAAACCCTATTTCGACATGGCCGAGAGTTACGTATTCGGCGACCGCATGTTCACGTCGATGATCGATGCCAGCAGCTTCACATCGCATCAATACATCATCGCGGGCCAATCCAGTTCTTCGGTCGATTTTCCGGCCTCGCGGTGGGGCTGCGGCGGCGGCGCGAACGATACCGTTCCGACGCTCACGATGCAGCGCAGCGAATCGACCCCGATCAAACCGTGTTTCACGAATCAGACGCTCGGCGACGAACTCGATGCGGCGCGCATCTCGTGGGGATATTACACGGCGACCCTCAATAACGCCGATAGTATATGGAACGCATATCAGGCGATCCGGCACATTCGCTACGGCCCGGACTGGAAGAGAAACGTGTTTAGCCCGCAAACCAAATTTTTTAAGGCGGTCGCCCAAGGAACGCTTCCCGCCGTGAGCTGGGTCACGCCGACGTGTAACAATTCCGATCACGCCGGTTGTGAGTCGAATCACGGTCCGCACTGGGTAGCGTCGCTCGTCAATGCGATCGGTCAGTCAAAGTATTGGAAGTCGAGCGCGATCTTCGTCTTCTGGGACGAGTACGGTGGCTGGTACGATCACGTCGCGCCAAAAATGCTCGATTACGATGGCTTAGGCCTACGCGTCCCGTTATTAATTATCTCGCCGTATGCGAAGCGCGGTTACGTATCTCACGTGCAGTTCGAACACGGCAGCATTCTGAAGTTCGTCGAAGACCAGTTCGACCTCCCGCGCCTAGCGGCATCGGATACGCGCGCCAATTCCCCCGAAGCCGACTGCTTCGATTTTTCAAAGCCGCCCCGCCCCTTTAAGACGATTCCGTCGTCGTTCGGCAAAACGTATTTTGAGAACGAGCCGCTCGACCGGCGCGTTCCGGACGCAGAATGATGAAAATCTCGAAGCCCTTCTTCGGTGCGGCGCTGGTTCTGTCATTCGCAGCATGTAACGGATGGAGCGGGGCATCGTTCCCAACATCTTCCGCCGGCGGCGCCCAAGCGATCGGCGGTCTCGACGATTTGCGGCAGCCGGCGAGCGGAAAAATCAAGCACGTCGTTATCATCATTCAGGAAAATCGTAGCGTCGACGACCTTTTCACCGGTTTTCCCGGGGCCGATACACGTTCGTACGGTTACGATAGCAAGAATCACAAGATCCGGCTGCAGCCGGTTCCGCTGGAAGCGGGCTACGATATCGATCACAGCCTCAAGTCCTTTCTGCAAGCGTGCAACGGAAGTGGAAGCATGCCCGGCACGGACTGCCGGATGAACGGCTTCGACAAAGAAGCGTTAATGTGCCTCACCTGCAAACCGGACGCTCAATACGGTTACGTCCCGCACAGCGAAACCAAGCCATACTTCGCAATGGGCGAGCAGTACGTTTTCGCCGACCGCATGTTCACTTCACATATCGACGCCAGCAGCTTCACGTCGCACCAATACATCATTGCCGGTCAGTCTAGCTCGTCGGACGATTTCCCAAGCTCGTTGTGGGGTTGCGGCGGTGGTTCGACCGATACGGTTCCGACGTTGACGATGCGGCGCCGTCAAGGGACGCCGGTTCGTCCGTGCTTCAATAATCGAACGCTAGGCGACGAACTGGACGCAGCGGGTATTTCTTGGGGATACTTCACGTCGGCGTTGGACGCGAACGGTCAATTGTGGAACGCATATCAAGCGATCCGGCACATCCGGTACGGAGCCGATTGGAAAAGAAACGTCATAAGTCCGCAGACGAAATTTTTCAAGGCGATCGACGACGCAGAATTGCCTGCAGTCAGTTGGGTGACGCCGACGTGCGAAAACTCCGATCACGCCGATTGCGACTCGAATCACGGACCGGAGTGGGTCGCCTCCCTCGTCAACGCGGTCGGGACCTCAAAATATTGGAACTCGACCGCGATCTTCGTCTTTTGGGATGAATACGGCGGATGGTACGACCACGTCCCTCCGAAGATGGTCGACTACGATGGCCTCGGTATCCGCGTCCCGTTGCTCGTCATTTCTCCGTATGCAAAAAAAGGCTACGTTTCGCACGTGCAATACGAGCACGGCAGCCTTCTTCGATTCGTCGAAGACCAGTTTGGACTGCCCCGCCTTGCGGCATCGGACGAGCGAGCGAAATCGCCGGAAAAGGATTGCTTCGATTTCTCGCGCCCTCCCAGGCCGTTCCAAACGATTCCGGCAGCGCTCGGCCGGCACGATTTCGAGCGCGAACCACTCGACCTTCGCCCAACGGATACGGAATGATGACAGCGTTCAACACACGACGAATTACAACGCCCCTCGCTCTCGCCGCCGGTGCCGTTCTCCTCGCTCGGTGTGGAGACGGCACCGGATCGGCCGCATTGGTCGTGCCGCAAAGCAACGCTCCGGTCGCGACGGCCGCTCTGAACGGGCTCGACGATCGCGCCGCGGGCAAAATCAAACACGTCATTATTATTATTCAGGAGAATCGCAGCGTCGATAATCTGTTCCAAGGCTTTCCGGGCGCCGATACGCGTCCGTACGGATACAATACTGACGGCACGAAGATACGCTTGCAGCCCGTTCCGTTAACTGCTCCGTACGATATCGACCATAGCTCGCAATCGTTTTTCGAAGCGTGCGACGGCCGAGGGACGCTGCCGGGGACGGACTGCAAGATGGATGGATTCAACGAGGAAACCACGAGCTGTCTTCGTGGCTGCCCGCCGAATCCGCAGTACGGGTTCGTCCCGCACAGCGAGACGAAGCCGTATTTTTCGATGGGCGAGCAGTACGTCTTCGCCGATCGCATGTTCACGTCACACTTGGACGCATCGAGCTTTACCTCGCATCAGTACATCATCGCCGGTCAGTCGAGTTCTTCGGTCAATTTCCCGGAAACGATCTGGGGCTGTGGAGGCGGTCCAATCGACACCGTTCCGACACTGACCGCCCAACGTACGATCGGAACGCCTATTTCGAGTTGCTTCAACAATCAAACGCTCGGCGACGAATTGGACGCCGCGGGAATGTCGTGGAAGTACTATACGTCCGGTTTAGAGGGAAGCGGCAGTTATTGGAGTGCGTACCGTGCGATTCGGCATATTCGATACGGGCCGGATTGGAGCGATCGCGTCGTCGCTCCGGCACGACGTTTTTTCCCGGATATCAAGGCGGGTAAGCTGGCACCCGTAACCTGGATAACGCCGTCGTGCCGCAATTCCGACCACGCGGGTTGTTCGTCGGATCACGGTCCCGTCTGGGTGGCGTCGCTCGTCAATGCGATCGGCAAGTCCAAATATTGGGACTCCAGTGCCATCTTTATTTTTTGGGACGAATACGGTGGCTGGTACGATCACGTTCCGCCAAAGATGGTCGACTACGATGGTCTCGGTATCCGCATTCCATTGCTTATCATTTCGCCGTACGCCAAGAAAGGGTACGTTTCGCACGTCCAGTTCGAGCACGGCAGCATTCTAAAGTTCGTCGAGGACCAATTCGGCCTGCCGCGTTTAGCGGCTTCGGACAAGCGCGCGATCTCGCCGGAACGAGATTGCTTCGATTTCTCCCGTCCGCCTCGGCCGTTTGCAGCGATACCGGCGGCGTTCGACGAGACGTACTTCGAAAGAGAGCCGATCGACCCGCGGCCGGTCGATAGCGAGTAGCGGTAATCCACGCGGAGGCAACGGGAGCGGAGCGCTCTAGTGCGAATCCCCTCGCATGCTTGCATCGATCATCCTTTCGGCGCTGATCGCCGCACAGGCCGCGCCGGGACAAACCCCTTCGACGCAGACGCTGTTAGCCCAACTGGCGTCGCCCTCGCAACAAACGTTAGAGAGCGGCTCGTGTTTGGATGCGCCGCGACCGGTTCCGCGCGTGCTGATGCCCCCCATCGAGCGCTCGATGCAGGTCGTCCGTATCGACCGCGTCGTCTCAACCGCGACGATGCTTCCAGGCGAGACCATCGGGTATCTGTACACGCTCGGCGACGGTTCGACGTGGCTCGGACAGCGCGCGCAGCAGTACATGTCGGGCGCCGCTGCAAACCAGATCAACCAGGTTCTGAGCATCACACACGCCCCTGGCCAGAACATCTCGACCTTTCCCCCGCAAATGCGCAACGGGATCGCGACCAAGTACACGCAGTTTTTCCGGGTTCAAGTCTCGGGAGCGTCGATGTCTACGCTCCAGATCGTAATACTGCCCTGCGTCGCCTGGCCGGCCGGACGCCCGCTTCCCGATCCGAGCATGTAACCCGGCCGGCAGCAATTTTAGCACCCGGTGCATCCGAGTGCTAAAACGGGGAGTTCTATCAGAGCATGGAGTTCGTGATACGAAGCCGCATCGCGGCCCCCGAACCTAACGCCGACGTTCTGGTCGATGAGGATCGGGGCCGGGTGGTGGCCATGGTTGAGGTAGCCGGGGCCGACCCGGAGTCGCTCCGGGTCGAGGTCGACGAGCGTCACCTGTACATCGCGGGCACCCGCCGGGAGCCGCTGCGGCTACGCAGCGCTTCGTTCGTGCAAAAGGAAATCGCGTACGGCGACTTCGCCAAACGGATCCATTTGCCGGTCGCCGTCGAGTTCGACGGCGTTGCCGCAAGTTACGCAGACGGCCTTCTGATAATCGCGCTTCCGATCGCCGCCACGGCGTATCGTCCGACCGCGCGCACGGAACTCCGCATTTTGGTAAAGAGGACTCATTCGTAGATGCCCGCTCGGAAAAAATCAACCCTGGTGGTACCGGCTAGCACGATCGGTATATTGCCGCTGCAAGAAGCGGTGCTGTTTCCGCACACCGTCATCCCGTTGGCTGTCGTCAAGAAACCCGGCATCCAGCTCGTCGAAGAGGCGTTGCGCGAAGGCAGACCGATCGGTTTGACGGTCCTGAAGGATCGCGACACCGAAAATCCTGGTCCGGACGATGTCCAGCGCGTCGGCACCATCGGTACGATTCAGAAGATGCTGAAGGTGCCGGACGGCACGTTGCGTTGCATCGTGGCCGGACAGCAAGTTTTTAAAGTCGATCAGTTCACGCAATCGGCGCCCTACATGGTGGCGGCCTACACCGAGCTTCCCGATATCACGCTGGAGAGCGAAGAGTTGGTCGCGATGCAGCGCAACCTGGCGACGTTGTTTCAAAAGCTGCTGTCGTTTCTGCCTCAGGCTCCGCGCGAGATGGAGATGGAGGTTCAGAACATCACCGATCCCGCGGTGCTGACGTACTTCGTCGCCTCGACCATGCGTTTGGAAACGGCCGACCGGCAAGCGTTGCTGGAAGAGCGCGATACCGCCAAACGCATGCGCAAGCTGACGATGATGCTCACCAAGGAGCTCGAAGTCGTCGAGCTGGGTCATAAGATCCAGAGCGACATCCAGCGTGAGATGGAAAAGAATCAGCGCGAGTTCTATCTGCGCCAGCAAATGCGCGCGATTCAAGAAGAACTCGGCGAAGTCGATCCGCAGTTGGCCGAAATGAACGAAATGCGCGAAAAAGTCGAAGCGGCGGGAATGCCGGAGGACGTGAAAAAGTCCGCCGACCGCGAACTCGACAGGCTTTCGAAAGTGCCGCAGGCCAGCCCCGAATATAGCGTCATCCGCACGTATCTCGATTGGTTGATCACGCTACCCTGGAGCAGCGAAACGAACGACCACATCGACATCAAGCGCGCGCGAGAGATTCTCGATGAAGATCATTACGATCTCGAGAAAATCAAAGACCGCATCGTCGAGTATCTTGCGGTGGGCAAACTCAAGAAAAAGCTGACCGGGCCGATCCTGTGCTTTGTCGGACCGCCCGGCGTCGGCAAGACGTCGCTCGGACAGTCGATCGCACGTGCGATGGGACGTAAGTTCGTGCGGCTGTCGGTCGGCGGCGTTCGCGACGAATCCGAGATTCGCGGGCACCGGCGCACCTACATCGGCGCGATGCCGGGAACGATCGTTCGCGCGATTCGCGATGCCGGAAAGAAAAATCCGGTCATGATGATTGATGAAATCGACAAAGTCGGCGCGGATTATCGCGGCGACCCGCAGTCGGCGCTTCTCGAAGTGTTGGACCCCGAGCAAAACTTCAATTTCCGCGACCACTACTTAGACCTTCCGTTCGACCTGTCGCAAGTGCTGTTCATCTGCACGGCCAACAGTCTCGACACGATCTCTCCGGCGCTGCGCGATCGCATGGAAATTATTACGCTGGCCGGCTATACCGAGATGGAAAAACTCCAAATCGCGAAGCGCTATTTGCTGAAGAAGCAGCGCAAGGCCAACGGTTTGAAAGACGCGCAGGCGCAGATCACCGATACCACGCTGCGCGCCATCATCAACGATTACACGCGCGAAGCCGGCGTCCGGAACCTCGAACGTGAAATCGGAACGGTGTTCCGTAAGATCGCGCGCAAGATCGCCGAGAACGCGCGCTTCAAAACGCGCGTCCAGCCCGCCAATTTGGTGGAGTATCTCAGCAAGCCGCGATTCTTCAACGAAGTTCGTAAGCGCGTGGCGTCGGTCGGCGTCGCGACGGGCCTGGCCTACACACCGGTCGGTGGCGATATCCTGTTCATCGAAACACAAGCTATGCCGGGCACCGGCAAACTGGTGCTCACCGGCCAACTCGGCGACGTGATGAAGGAAAGCGCGCAGGCAGCGGTGTCGTTCCTCCGGTCGCGCTCCGGCGAGTTAGGACTGGCCGAGGATTACTTTGCAAAGCACGACCTGCACATTCACGTCCCGGCCGGCGCGACGCCCAAGGACGGCCCGTCGGCGGGTATCTCAATCGCAACCTCGATCGCGTCGATTTTGACCGGCCTCAAGGTCGATCCGAATCTCGCGATGACCGGCGAGATTACGTTGACCGGACAAGTGCTGCCGATCGGCGGCCTGAAAGAAAAAGTGCTCGGCGCAAAGCGTGCCGGCATCAGTAAAATCTTGTTGCCGAAGCGTAACGAGATGGACCTCGACGATATCCCGAAGGAAGTCCGCGATACGATGACCTTCGTGCCGGTCGAAGAGCTGTCCGAAGTGCTGTTCAACGCTCTTGGGAAACGCGTGATCTCGCGCGTTCCCTTAGGTGCCGAGTCCGGCGCCCGGGATAACGTCGTTCCGATGCGCGGACGCCGGGTCGCCAAGAGCGCGCGTCCCGAGCGCAAGCGTAGCGAGGCAACGCGCAAGCGCTGACGTTCGTTTACTTTTGTCGTAGCTCCAGCAGGGTGGTTGCTTCGCACTGCATAACAACCGCCCCGTACTAGTCTCTTCCAACCAGAGAACTAAGGAGCTTTTGTATGAGTTTTCCGTCGACAAAGCGCCTCGTGACTTTCGCTGCGGTAGCTGCCTTATTGGCCGGCTGCAGCGGCAATTCGCAATCGGCGCTAAGTTCGTCGCCATCCATTCCTCAGTCTTCGCACGTTGTGGCGGCTTCGCACCACGGCTTCTCGCCGTCCTTGAAGCCGGTTGTTTCGCACCTTAGCCGGCCGTCGACCGGCAAATCCTGGGCCAATCCGGCAGCGGCTTCTTCGAAGGCGCTCATGTACGTCTCGGAAATCACCTATGGCACGGTCAACATCTATAAATACGCGGGCGGCAACAACCCGCCGCTTCAGGGCACGCTGACCGGTTTCGAGTTTCCGACGCCCGGATGCACCGATAACAAAGGGAATGTCTTCATCCCCGACTTCGACCTAGAAACTATTACCGAATTTGCGTACGGTTCGTCCACCCCAACGCAGACGCTCAGTGACAGTGGCTTCGAACCGTTTGGCTGCTCGGTGGATCCGACCACTGGTGATTTAGCAGTGGCGAACTTCGATAGCGGCAGCGTCTCGATTTACGCCGGCGCGTCCGGTACGCCGGCCGTCTACACGGTGTCGAACGATCCCATCGACGAATACGTCGCGTATGATAACAGCGGCGACCTGTACGTTGCAGGGCGCAATACCAGCGGCGTTTATCAACTCAACGAAGCCGTGAGCGGGTCGACCACGTTCAACGCTTTGAACGTGACGGGCGGCTCGATCGCGTTCCCTGGCCAGATTCAATGGGGCGGATCGTACCTGCTATTGGGCGATCAGGGCGACGGCTTTGGATCGTCCGTTAATCAGGCGACCGTCAGCGGTGGCACGGCTACGATCGTGAAAAATATCCTGCTGAGCGGGTCGTCTGACGTCGTTGCCGGATACAAGCGCGGCGACGGCCCTGGCGGCACTGCCACCTTCGCCGGACCGGATTATGGCTTGAACGCAGGCTATACGTATACGTTCCCCGGCGGATCTCAAATGTCGTCGTTCACAGGTAACGGCGGTCCGTACGGAGCGGTCATCGTACAGAAAAAAGGTAAGTAGTTCCGAATTCGGAAGCCAACAATGCGGGGTCGCGAAAGCGGCTCCGCATTTGTTTTTCGCGCGGGGACATCGTACTTCGGGAGCGTATCGTCTGAGCGTGAAGCCGTTACTGCTGCTCCCCGGACCGGTGACCGTCGCGGCGCCGGTGTTAGAAGCGATGCTGCAGCCGATGATCAATCATCGTGGGGCTCGCTTTCGCGAGTTGCTGGATCGCGTGAGCGCGGCGCTCAAACCGTTATTCGGTACCGGCAACGATGTGTACGTTCTAGGCTCGTCGGGAACCGGGGCGATGGAAGCTTCCATCGTTAATTGCTTTTCACCGGGCGACGTCGTCTTGTCGTGCCCCATCGGCGTCTTCGGACGCCGCTTCGGCGAAATCGCCAAAACGTATGGCTGTTACGTCGAAACGTTGGATACACCAACCGGTAGTGCGGTACGTCCGCAAGCGCTGGCCGAGCGTTTGGATGTCGATGGCGATCGGCGCATCGCCGGTGTGTTATTAACGCACAACGAAACCTCGACCGGAGCGCAAAACGATATGGCCGCGCTTGCGGCAGTGTTGCGTCGCCACGGCGCCCTCTCGCTCGTGGATTCGGTGAGCGGACTTGGCGCCGCGGAGTTTCGTATGGACGAGTGGGGTTACGACGTCGTAACGACCGCCTCACAAAAAGCACTGGCAGCACCACCCGGCGTCGCGATGATCGCACTCAGCGACCGCGCCCGCGCGGCGGTTTCAAAAAGCCGTACGCCGCGGTACTATTTTGACCTCACCAAAGCGCACGAATTTTCACGCGAAGGTCAAACGCCGTGGACGCCACCCGTATCGATCGTGTACGCGCTCGACGTCGCGCTGCAACGATATCACGCCGAAGGAATGGTCGCCGCATTTGCCCGGCACGCGCGCTACGCGCAGGCGGTTCGGGCAGCGTTCGAAGCACTCGGCTGGGCGCTCGTTTCTCAACCCGGCGCGCATTCCGTGACGGTCGTCGCGGCCGTGCCCCCGGCGGGAACCGCGATCGCGCCGTTGCTGGACCGATTGCGCGAGCACTACGGCGTCGTGCTGTCCGGTGGTCAAGGAGAACTCGCTGGAAAAATCGTGCGCTTCGGCACGATGGGCGACATTGCACAAGACGACGTGCTTCACGCGATCGACGCGCTCGAGTCGGCGTTGCGCGATCAAGGCGCCTCGTTCGAACCCGGTGCCGGCGTCGCAGCCGCGCGCGCGGCGTTTCGCCCGGCTTAGAGGTGGTGCCGGTCTAGCAACGGCGCGATGACCGGCTGCGCGAACGGCGGTGCGAACCGTTCGATCGCACTGCCAGCGGTGTCGTCGAACGCCGTAAAATAGCCCACCAATCGCGCGTCGCGAAGCTGCTCGTGCATTTGAGGCGTCAGCGGAAAAAAAAGCGCGACGAATAGCAGCAGCCAAACGACGACCGCGCCTTTCACGACGCCGACCAGCGCTCCGCCCAAAGCATTTCCAATGCCGATGATCGGCAGCTTTGCTATGCGGCCGACGATCGCCGCCAGCACGAGCACCACGACGTAGGCGAAGATTCCCGTCAACAGCATGCCCGCGATGTGCGCGTCTCCCGCCGGCAAATGCGTTAACGACTCGATCTGTCCGTCGGCCGCGCCGTTATACCACCACGGCGCGACGAAGCCGGCGACGATCGCTGCGATGCCGGCGAGTTCGGCTACGAACCCGCGCGAGAATCCCTTGATCGCGGCAGCGGCTATGATGAGCCCGATCGCGATGTCGGGCCAATCGATGCTGCCGCTCACGTTCGAAGCGTCGCTCCGAGTTTCGTATCCAGCGCCTCGCGCGCGCGTTCGATCGCTTCGTCGGCCTGCGCGTCCGTGATCGTTGCGTCGTCGAGCCGCAGAGCGACACGCACCGCCAGACTTTTTTTGTCGGCCGGAATCTGTGGCCCGCGATATTCGTCGAACGCTTCGGCCGACGTGCACGCGGCCCCGATTGCGTCGGCGATCGTACGTTCGACCGTACCGGCGTCGACCGAAGTATCCAGAGTCAACGCTAAATCGCGCGACGTTCCGGGAAACTTCGATGCGGGATGGTAGCGTTTGACCGCGTAGGCCGGCAGTCGATCGAGTGCAACGATGGCGAAATACAGCGGCAAACGCGCGTCGAAGGCCGCCGCTAGGCGAGGATCGATGCAACCGAACGTCGCTAGGCGCGTTCCGTCGATTGTCAGCGCGGCCGTCTTGCCCGGGTGCAAGCCCGGAGCGCTCGCACGTTCGGCCGCGCACGCGCGTCCCGTGAGTCGCTCGAGCAGCGTTGCGCAGTCGCCCTTGAGACGCAAGAAATGCGTGTCGTGCCATGCCGGTTCGTCGAGCGACTCGGCTGCAAATCCAAAAATAGCGCTGTTGCGTTCGTCGATCGCACCGCCGTCATCGCGACGGAACGTGTCGCCGATCTCGAAGACGCGAACCGGGCGATCGATTTGCGCGCAATAGGAAACGAATCCGTCGGCTAGCGACGTGCGAAGAAAGCGTTGATCCTCGGAAAGCGGATTGCGCACTTCCACCGCGGCATCTGCGAACGAGAAGCCGGCGCGTCGAACGCGCTCGAGCTCGTTTGACGGGCGCAGCGAGTACGTCACGATTTCGCGATAATCGAGGGCCGCTAACGCGTTCGCCGCATCCCGTTCGCGATCGAACGAATCGCTGGAGATCGCGTGCGGCGCGACGCTCGGCACGGTTGCGTCGATCCGGTCGTAGCCTTCCATGCGGGCGACTTCTTCGATTAGGTCGGCAGCGATGACGAGATCGCGTCGCCACCACGGCGGCGTAACGTCGAATGTGTCGCCAGACTGTGCGACGCGACAGCCGAGCGATTCGAGTTCGCCGGCAATACGTTGCGCGGGCACTTCCAATCCCAGCAGTCGCTTCACATCGCGCGTGCGTAACGCGATCGGGGCGGCGTCTTCGAGCTCCTCGCCATACGCTCTGGGCTGCGACGCCGTCGCTCCCATATGCACCAACAGCCACGCCGCCCGCGCCGCTCCAAAATCGGCCAGACGCGGGGGTAGCGTTTTCTCGTGCCGCGCTGCGGCTTCGGTACGCAGTCCCAACGCTTTCGCCGCGCGGCGCACGCGCGAGCCTTCGAAGGTGGCGGCTTCGAGCACGATCGTCGACGTGGAAGACGAGACTTCGGAGTCGCGGCCGCCCATCACGCCCGCAACCCCCAACGCGCGCTGCTGGTCGGCAACGACGAGCGTTGACGGCGCAAGCCTTCGTTCGACATCGTCGAGTGTGACGATCGTCTCGTCTTGGTGCGCGTCGCGTACGGTGAGCGTCGAACCCGCAACTCGGCCTGCGTCGTAGAAATGCAGTGGTTGGCCGGTTTCGAGCATCACGTAGTTCGAAACGTCGACCACGTTATCGATCGGCCGCTGGCCCGCTAACGCCAATCGCACGCGCATCCACGCCGGCGCGACGCCGGCGTGCAGTTCCCCAAATTGCTGCACCACGAAGCGCGTGCATCCAGTCGAAGCGAGGTCGACCACAATACCGGGATCTCCGTTCGCGCGTACGTCGCCGGCCTCGAGGAGTTCGGGTAGGCGCAACGGACAACGATAGGATGCAGCCAGCTCGCGTGCGATTCCGAGCATCGACATCGCGTCGACGCGATTGGTTGTGATTTCCACATCGAACACCGGATCGTTGAGGCCGAACAGCGCCACCGCATCGGCTCCGGCCGGCGTCTCGGGATCGAGCTGCAAAATGCCGTCCTCGAACCACTCGGCCGGCAAAGCCAACTCTTCGGCCGAAATCATCATGCCTTGCGACGCGATGCCGCGCATGGTGCGGGGAGCGATGGTCAACTGCGGGAGACGCGCACCGATTCTCGCCACGGCGATCGTCTGCCCTGCCGCGACGTTGGTCGCGGCCGTTGCGATCGTGAGCGGCTCGTCGTCGCCGGCATCGATGCGTGCCACCTGTAAACGGTCTGCGTTGGGATGTTTAGCGATGTCGAGCACTTTGCCGACGGCCACGCCTGTGATGTCTGGCCGGCGTTCGATTTCCGCGACTGGAAATCCAAGCGACGCAAGTCGATCGGCGATCGATCCGGCATCGTCGGGCAGATCGACGAACTCACGCAGCCACCCAATGGGAACGCGCATCCTACAACGACTTCCTTACTGCAGTGCGGCGAGAAAAGCGGGATCGGAGTTGATGAATCGGCGGATGTCGTCGACCTCGTATCGCGCCAACGCCAATCGTTCGACTCCAAATCCGAAGGCCCAACCGGTGTACGTTTCGGGATCGTAGTTCACGTAACGCAACACCGACGGATGCACCATTCCGCACCCGCCGAGTTCGATCCAACCCGAACCTCCGCACATACCGCAGGTTTGCGCGTGGCCTCCGCAGCGCGGACACGTCGTGTCGACCTCAGCGCTCGGTTCGGTGAAGGGAAAGAACGACGGCCGGAAACGAACGTTCTGCGCCGGGCCGAACAGCTCGCGGCACATTGCTTCCAGCATTCCTTTGAGATGCCCGAAGTGCACGCCCTCTGCCACCATCAGTCCTTCGATCTGGTGGAACTGGAACAGATGGCGCGCGTCGACTGCATCGCGACGGTAGCAACGCCCCGGCGCGATGATCGCGATCGGCGGTCGATGCTGTTGCATGGTGCGCACTTGCACCGGCGATGTGTGCGGCCGCAGCAGCAGCGAATCGGTGAGCCAGAACGAGTCGAATCCTTCGCGCGCCGGATGATCCGGCGGAATATTCAACGCGTCGAAATTATAATAGTCCGGCTCGACTTCGGGACCGGTAACGATTGCGAAGCCGTGCGAACGAAAATACGCGCACACATCTTCGACCACACGCCGGAGCGGGGAAATCGATCCTTCGGCCGGTCGAATCGCCGGGAACGTGACGTCGATCGATTCTTCCAACTGCGACTCGAGCGCGCGGTTGCGCTGCACGGCAGCTGCGTCGTCGAGCATCGCCTCCATCGCCGCCACGGCCTCGTTGATGACGCGCCCGGCGTCGGGCCGTTCGGACGGCGGCAGCGCACCGATTTGCCGGCGCACGTTGGTGACTTCTCCGCTGCGCCCCAAGTACGCGACGCGCGCGGCTTCGAGTGCCCGCTCGTCTTCGGCGCGTTCGATGGTTGTGGCGAATCGCTGCCGTACGTCTTTGAGACTCATCTCCAGCCCGTTCACGATGCTCCATTTCGCGTGCGTGCGGGCGGCACAATTTGAAAACGCCCGGTGTTCATTCTACCGGGCGTTTTCAAAGCTGACGCTGACTTCTCCGGTCGTCAGCTCGGACTCGTTGCCGGGGGTATCTGGCGATATGCCAGGTAGGCATCGATCGAACCCGTTTGAGAGAAAAGTTTCCAGAAGAAAGTAGCGGTCATTGGCGCTTCGGTCTCCTTGTTAGCCGTCGATTCCGTGCGGCCGGGTCGAGGAATGTCGTGAGTATAGCACGCAGGTTTTTACCCGGGTAGTCTTGACTTTTTGGGCCGAAACCGCTCTCTTGACAAATTCTCAGATGAGCCGTTTTCCGCCAGACCGAGCGACCTCGTAGAAAGCAATCGAGCCCGCGACTGCTGCGTTAAGACTCTCCGCCGCGCCACCGATCGGGATGCCGGCGAAACGCTCGCAAAGCGCCTCCCAGGCCCCCAGCCCGCGGCGTTCGTGGCCGACGACCATCGCGGTTCGTTCCGGCCAATCGACCTCGTGGAGAGGCTGTGCGCCCGCCCGAAGGCCGATCGCAGTGAAACCGCTCGACGCGGCCGCCTGGGCGAAACCGTCGGGCGTCGCGACGGCGATCTTGAGGCGGAAAAATGCGCCCATACCGGCCCGCACCACTTTGGGCGAAAACGGATCCACCCCGCCATCGCCAAAAACCGCGCCGCGCGCCTCGAACGCGTCGGCCGAGCGAAGGAGGGTGCCGGCATTGCCCGGGTCGTTCAGGCCGGCAAGCACGGCTACCAACCCCGCGCCGTCCAGCAATGCCTCCAACGGGGCTTGTTTCGCGTGAGCCACCGCCAGCAGACCGGCCGGCGTTTCGACGTCTGAAATCTTCGCAAAGCTGCGTTCGCTTACGATGTGAACGGGAATGCCGGACGCCCGTTCGGTGAGGTCCGAGTGGGCATCGAGCGCGGCTTGCGTGACGTACAGCTCGTCGATCGGCGTTCCGGCGCGCAACGCTTCGTCCAGCAAGGTCGGGCCTTCAAAAGCAAATTGCTTGTGCCGACGGCGGCCCTTGGCGGTCTTGAGCGATGCGACGCGGGTCAACCGATCCGACTGCGCTCCAAGCGGGGCGATCACGGCGGCGGAGGCCGTCCGAATTTAGCGCGCGTCGCGATCAGCACCAGCGCTGCAAAAAGCCCGGCCACCGCGATCGCGACCTTATCGTTGAAATGATGCGGAACCACGAAAATGACCATGGCGTAAACGGCGATCGCAAACACCGCCAAAAAATACGCCAGCCATCCGATTTCCACGGCAATCGAGGAGCGCGCAGGCTTCACTCCACGTGCTACGAGGCGGGGCAGCGAGGTTCCGCCAACAGCGCGAGAATGCCCGAATCGGTACGCGTCGTTTCTTCTCGCCCGGCGTACGAAGGACGCGTCTTCGATGTCCGCGTCGACGAGATTCAATACGCCTCCGAACCACCGCACCGCATCGACGTCGTGGAGCACGGTGGTTCGGTCGCAATCGCGGCGTTGCAGGACGACGGTTCGATCGTGCTCGTGCGACAGTACCGTCACGCCGTTGGCCAGTACGTATGGGAATTGCCGGCCGGAGCGGTCGATCCAGGTGAAGATGCGCGAGACGCAGCGTTGCGCGAATTGCGTGAGGAGACGGGCTACAGGGCCGCGCGGATCGAGCTGCTTGCGTCGATCTATCCGACGCCCGGATTTTGCGACGAAGTCGTACACGTGTTCGTGGCGCACGATTTAGTGCAAGGCGCACGGGCGCTCGATGAGGACGAGCGAATTGACGTACGAGAGATTTCGGTCGACCAAGCGTGGCGCTTGGTTACCGAGCGAGTATGCGACGCGAAAACGGCGCTCGCGTTGCTGTGGTTGAAGGCGCGAGACAACGAACTGCGAAGCGGGACGACTCGGTCGTAGACCGTAGTCATCGTTTCGCGTCGAGTTGCTACGACGCGAGCATCCGCGTTGGAGGGACCTCGTGGAAATACCGAGCGATATCGACGCCGTTCTCAAACGACTGTTGTATGCCGGTCGTGCCGATGGAGAAACGGCACTCGCACCTGAAGACGAAGCCTATCTAACGTCGTTAATCGCCGCAGTTCGTTCCGGCCGCCGCGCGGTGTTGGTGGTTGAGGATGCCGACGAGCGATTGCGTTATATGTTTAGCAACGCGACGCGCGCCGAGGCCGTCACGATGCTCGGCAAAGTCGTCGAGGCGACTGGGCGCCGCTTAGCGGAAGGCGAGGAGTAAGCTCCTCAGTTCACCAGATAGAGGCCGTCGATTTTGCCGTCGGCGGTTACCGCGAACCGGCAGTGATATTGGGCTTTAGCAAATCGAACCAAAAGCACGTATTGCGTGTCGCCATTGGTCTGTTGCGAACTTGAAACGGGCACGATGCTTTGCAGTTTTCCGAGTGCGGCAACATCCGCGCGCGATACGACTTGATCGCTGAGATACCGGCTAAACGACGGCGTTAATTCCGTCCGGTCGATGTTCTTATCGGCGAGGCGCTGCAGCCATTCGCGAACGCGCGCGATCACCGCGTTGTCGAGATTTGCCGTTTGAGCGGGATCGAACGCATCTAAGACGTGCGATGCGACGTCGATCGGCGCGACCACGCGTCCTCCATTCAGCGAATCGGTGTTGGCTAGCACGATGACGGCGTCGTGGCGATCTAGCAACAACGCATTTGCGGCGGAATAACCTGGAGTCTGATCGGCGTACCATGCGTAGCGACCACCGCCGCGACGATCGATGACCCAACCCATACCGTACTGCGTGGCTTGCGATGTGGCGGCGGCCGTAAACATCGTTCGAACGGCGTCGTCGCGCAAGAGGATCGGCATTTCGACGTCCCATTTTGCGAGATCCCCGACCGTTGTTACGAGCCCGCGATCGCCGGCGAGCCAAGCGGGATCGAACGGTTTGGCAGTCTCGAACGGACCGCCGCGCGCAGCTTTGGTATATCCCGTCGCGACGCTCGGCGAAATGCCGGTGTCGCCCGCCAAAAACGTGTGTTCCATTACCAGCGGTACGAAAATTCGCTGTTGCAGAAAATCGGAGAGCGGCTCGCCCGAAACGTTCTCGACGATCATGCCCGCCACCAGAAAATTCAGCGGATTATCGGCGTAGACGCTACCCGGCGGGGAGGCCGGTTTCAACTGATCGACTGCCGCGATCAGATCGGCCGCGCGAACGGAACGGGTGAAATCGTCGAGCGGCGCCGTCAAACCGCTGGGTACCGGAAGGCCGGACGTTTGCGTGAGCAGCTGGCCGAGGCTCACATCCGCTGCAACATGCAGCGCCGGCACGTATTTGTCGACCTTATCGTCGAGCCGCAGCTTGCCGTCCTGAACCAGCAGCAACACGGCGGCCGCAGTAAACTGGCGTGTGATACCGGCGGCAAAAAACTCGGTGTCGGCCGTGACCTGCACGTGGTGCGCGATGTTGGCGTAGCCGAACCCGTGCGAGTAGACGAGTGCGCCGTCCCGGACGACAGCGATGGCCATGCCCGGCGTCCTGCCTTCGGCGACCTCGCGCTGGGCCAGCGTCGCGACCCGCGATTCGAACCCCGGAGCGTGGGCCGGCCGGGTCGGTGCCGCCTGCGCGGGCATCACAATGGAGCCGGCCAGCATAGCGCCGGCCAGCCATGCAAAAAACGCAAAGGCTCGAAGGTTCATGGCAGAAGGTTAGATGCTAAGCGGCGCATAGCCTCGGAAGGCAACACGCCGCTTTGCAGATCAGCCGTCCGGAGCTACTTCCCGACGGCCTGCTTCGCTAGGTTCATAAGCGAGCCGAAGGCGGCGCGATCCGACACGGCCAGGTCGGCAAGGGCCTTTCGGTTGACGGTGACGCCCGACTTCTTCAGGCCGTTCATGAAGACCGAGTACGACAGACCCTCGCTGCGCACGGCCGCGTTGATACGGCTGATCCACAGCGAACGGAACTCACGTTTGCGGACGCGGCGGTCGCGGAACGCGTAGGCCAGCGACTTGAGCAGCGCTTCGTTCGCGACGCGGTAGTTGCGTCGGCGGGCGGCGCGGAAGCCTTTGACCAGCTTCATCACCTTGCGGCGATGCTTGAGACCGTGGACTCCTCGCTTAATTCTTGCCATGACGCAGCCCCCTTATACCAGGTACGGAATCGTCGGCGCCAAGCGCTTCAGATCGCCTTTGAAGGTCGGTTGGTCTTTACGGAAGTTGCGCTTGCGCTTACGCGTCTTCTTGCTGAGGATGTGACCGCAGCCGCTAAATTGATGGCGATGGAGAACTTTCCCGGTCCCCGTCACTTTGACGCGTTTGGCCGTTCCCCGGTGAGTTCGTATCTTGGGCACTGGTCTGTTCCTCCAATAGTTCGTGGTCGTCGAGATTGTCGTCGAGGTCTGCGTCATCGGACTCTTCCACCGGCTCGGCGTCCTTCTCACGCCCGAGGGGCGAGAACTTCGGTGGTCCGGTGGGCACCGCTCGCGGCGCCAGAATCATGAACATATTCCGCCCCTCGAGGCGGGCTTCGCGTTCGAGCGTTGCGAGCGGAGACATATCTTCCGCCATTCGATCGAGCAGCCGGCGCCCGAAGCTCGTGTACGTGATCTCGCGTCCGCGAAACATGATCGTCACTTTGATCTTGCTTCCGTCGATCAGCAGGCGCTCTGCCATGCGCGCCTTCGTCTCGTAGTCGTGCGTCTCGATTTTCGGACGCAACTTGACTTCCTTGAGTTCGAAGTGGCGCTGCTTCTTGCGAGCGTCCTTATCTTTCTTCGACTGTTCGTATTTCAGTCGTCCATAGTCGGCGATCTTGCACACCGGCGGCTGGGCGTTGGGCGAGACCTCGATCAGGTCGAGCCCGGCGCCGCGAGCGCGCGCAAGGGCGTCCTCGGTCGCCATGATTCCAAGCTGTTCGCCGTTATCGTCGATCACGCGGACCGAACGAATGCGGATTTGATCGTTGATGCGGAGCGGTCGTGCTATGGCATATCTCCAGAAAAAGAAAAAAGGGCGTTGCCTCGGCAACTCCCCACCACGCGAAAGCCGGCCGGCGACTTCCTCGAGTGAAGACCGGATCGCCCTTGGGCATCCGGTGAGCGGAACGGCTAGGCCGTGGACCGCTGCTTCGGCTCGCAGATGATATCACGCCGCCTGGGGGTGGTGTCAACGTCGCGAATCGCGCCAGAAGCAGTACGCCATCGTATTGCTGAGGGCCCACGGGTGGTTCGGCAGTCGCCCGCGGGCCGAAAGAGCGGCTGACGCCGCCGGCGTTGGAGGCGCTATTGGCCATCTGGCAAGCGTCCGCCGGCGGAGAAAAACTGCTGCCTTAGGGAGACGTGGGTTCGAAATCTCGGTACGGAAGCGGCTGAGAGTAGTCGTACGGTAAACCGTATACGGTCGGGATCCGAGCAAAATTGTAATACGGCGGTGGCGACGCGATCTGCCATTCTAACGTGCGGGCGCCCCACGGATTGGAGCCGGACTTCTTGCCGTACCGTACGCTCCAGACGAGGTTCGCAAAAAACAACAGCACGCCGACGCCCATAACGTACGAGGAGATCGACGAAAAGCGATTCCAAAACTCGAACTGCGGATCGTACGTGGCCACCCACCGCGGCATGCCCATCACGCCGAGCCAATGCTGGGGGAGAAACGTGCCGTTAAAGCCGAGAAAGAATAGCGCGAAGTGCCACTTGCCAATCGTTTCATTCAGCAGTCGACCCGACATTTTCGGAAACCAATAATACATGCCGGCAAAGATGCCCATCATGCTTCCGCCGACCAGTACGTAATGGAAATGGGCGACGACGAAATACGTACCGTGCACGTCTAAATCGTAGGGAACGGCCGCCAAAAAGACACCCGTGATGCCGCCGCAGGTAAACAGCGCCACGAACCCGATCGCAAAGAGCATCGCGGTCGTGAAATGCAGTTTGCCGCCCCACAAGGTCGCCGTCCAAGAGAAGATCTTTATGCCGGTCGGAATACCGATGATAAAGGTGATGATCATGAACGGCAACTGCAAGTACGGCGCCAGCCCAGACGTAAACATATGATGCGCCCAAACCAAGAAGCTGGCCAAAGCGATCGCCATGGAGGAAAACGCGATGAGCTTGTATCCGAAAATCGGCTTACGCGAGAACGTAGGGAGGATCTCGGATATCATTCCGAAGGCCGGGATAATCATGATGTAGACGGCCGGGTGCGAATAAAACCAGAACATGTGTTGCCAGAGTACGGGGCTTCCGCCCTTTGCCGGATCGAAAAATGGAATGCCGAACTGCCGTTCGAGAAATAATGCGCCCAACGCCGCGGATAACGCGGTGGTTGCAATCATCAACATCGGCGCGGTTGCGAGCTGTCCCCATACGAAGAGTGGCATTCGCGTTAAGGTCATTCCCGGGGCGCGCAGTTTGAGAATCGTGACGATGAAGTTTAGGCCAGTCATCGTCGAACCGATTCCAACTAAGAAAATTGCCGCCGCCCACATCGAGGTGCCGGCACCGCCTTGCAGCGAGATCGGCGGATACTCGGTCCATCCCGCGGTCGGCGCTCCGATCAGGAAGGACGAATACAGCATCAGTCCGGCGACGGGAAATATCCAGAAGGCCAGCATGTTAAGCCATGGGAACGCGACGTCGCGCGCGCCTATCTGCAACGGCATGATGAGATTGCCGAAACCCCCGGTCAGCAGCGGAATGACGACCAGCCAAACCATCGTGCTTCCGTGAATGGTGTACACTTCGTTGTACGTGGCGGTCGATACGAACCCGCCGTTGGCATGCAGCAGCTGCGTCCGGATCGTTTCGGCGAGCAGGCCGCCAAGTGCGAAAAAGATCAATCCGGTTATGATGTATTGAATTCCAATGATTTTATGATCGGTGGAAAAAACGTAGCGGCGAATAAACCCGGCCGGTTCCGGATGAACGTGTCCCTCAATCTGTACCGGCGCCGTGGCGATCATACTCCCAGAGTATCGCTCGCAGCGAGGTGCAGCATTGACTCCCGTCCTATTCTAATTCAGACAAACGTCTTTAGCGCTTCTTGAGATCCTTCGCCGCGTTTTCGCACTCCGATATGCAACGACCGCGTTCGCTACGATACAAACGAAGGCGGCGAAGCCCGTGACGGAAGCGGCTTCGAGCAGTGCGGCATTCGCACGGGCAACCCCCGCCGCACCGACTAGCACGGCGGCCTGGTACGCGCCAACGGTAATCCACGACAATCTGCCATCCAGTACGCAATCCGGGCGCGTGTCGTCATCATCTCCGAGAACGAGCGTCAGCAGCACGCGCACGCCGATGTGGTGGATGTGCGCGATAACGGCACAACCCAGGAGACCAGTTAGAGCGATGTAGACGGCGACCGAGTACGCCGGTGAGAACCATCCGCCAACTAAGGCGAAAACGCCCGCGGCGACTGCGCATACGGCCGACGTCGCCATAAGCACTTGTGGCGGCCGGTGGCGCACCGTCGCGTGCGCCACGACGTACACAACGTCGATCGCAAAAAAGAGCAGACCGACCAACACTATTCCCAGGCCCACGCGCACGATTGCCGCCGACGCAACGGCGGCGCCAACCACCGCACAAAGGATCCCGGTCAACAACAACGTCGCTGACGCGACGTGCAACGGTTTGAAGCGGCGTCTCGGGTCGGCGATCGGGACAAGCGTGCGTGCCCACACGCCTAGGAGCAACAGGGTTAGCCACCCGCCGATGCCGAGCAGCGCATGAACCGCGGGCAGGCGTAGTAGCAAGTGCGGCGGCAATCGGCCGGTCAGCGCATTCGCGAGTATTCCGCCCAGCATGGCGGTCGCGGTCAGACATAGGAACGGCACCGCAAAAGCGCGCGCCACCAGCGCCGTCGCGCCGCCCTTTCGAATTCCGCGAGCCAGCGGTTCGAACGTCAACGACAGGTATGCCAATACGGTGCATGCCGTCGCCACGGCGCCATATTGGACCAAACGCAGATCGGCGCTCGCGAAGCCGGCGACCAAAACAAACACGGCCAGTAGGAATAGCGGCAGCAGTGCTCGGCAGACAGTCGCCGTCTTCCACCGTACGTCTAGGAACGCCGGAAGGGCGTGCAATAAAATTGCAAATGCAATCGACGTAATCCATCCCAACGCGATGAGATGCAACCACGATAGCACCAGAAACGACACACCGAACGTTCCAGATCGAGCGATCGCAAAGAGCAACGGCCACGACAACCCGAAACACATGATACCGAAAACGAGCGGAAGCGGCGGGATCCACGCGCGCACGGCTAGCTAACCCGGGCGGTCGCGAAAGTAGGCGGCGTTCTTTTCGATAAAGGGCGTCCAACGTTCCGGGACGTCGCTTTCCGCATAAATGGCTTCGACCGGGCAGGCAGACACGCACGCGCCACAGTCGATGCAAACCGCGGGATCTATGTAGAGCATTTCGTCCGCGTCTCCGCCTTGGATGCAGTCGACCGGACACACGTCGACGCACCCGCGGTCCTTGGTACCGATGCAGGGTTCCGTTATCACGTACGGCATATCCTCACGATACGCCGAGCAGCGACTGCTTGCAGCGACCGGTGCTTGCAATCTACGGCGACAAAAGCAATAATGGGCGAAGCGGAAGTTAGACTGGACGTACGATCGATTCCAGTGAAAGAGCGTCACGCACGAATCTTTGCGACGTTCGAGTCGTTAAGTCCAGGCCGCACGCTCACCGTCGTAAGCGACCACGAGCCGCGCCCGCTTCGAGCCGAGTTCGCTCAACGCTACCCTGGGAAAACCGTTTGGAACCAGCGACAGATCGGTGACGGCCGGTGGGAAGCGCGAATCGAACGCGTCGCTCACATAGCCGATTCTATTGCGGACACGCTACGGCAGAGTAACATGCTTGCTGGAGCGGGTGAGGCCACCGTGCTCGATCTGGCGCACTACACCCGCCGAGCCGTCATCAAGCGACACCACTGCGTGGTCGAGCAACGCATCAACTGGCCGTACATTGGTCTGGTCGATCGAGGTATGGTGCAGGCGCAAATTCCGACCGCGACGGGCCGCTCGCAAGCCGTCTACGACGCGTTTCCCGGCGATACGTTCGGCGAGTTTGCGTTGCTAGACCGTGGCGCAATCGCATTGCGGTTCGTCGCAGTGCTCGCCGGAACCGCGGTGTTGCTCATCCCGATCGACCGCTTTCGTGCGGTTATGCAGCGCGAGCGGTGCGTCGCCAAAAATATCGAGCAAGCTGCAGCGCAACACGCGCGCGCAACCATCGAGCGTTACACCACACACATCGAGCTTTCTTCAACGGCACGCGTCGCTTCGGCGTTGTTGCCGTTTGCATCTCCCGGCGATGGTTTGACCCTCGCCTCGGCGCATTTGCCGTCGATGACGCAAACAGACTTGGCTACCTCTGCCGGTACCGTAAAGGAAGTCGTCAGTCGAGCGTTGGCGGAGATGGAAGCTTTCGGTGCCGTACGCCGGCAGGCCGGACACATTTATCTTTTAGACCGGGCCAAGCTCTTAACGCTTATACAACGAGGTTAGCTCGTCGAGTGGGAGCGGTGCTGCCCGGTCGGACGACCGCCCCGCGCTTAGGGTAGCGCGAGAACCGAAGCCCGGGGACGGAGCGGGTGGAGCGTGAAGATTGGCGCATGCGATGTATTAGCCGTTTCCTTGTCCCGGTCGCCTTTGCAGTCGTCTTTTCGTTTGCCGCCGCACGCGCTCAGGCGGCCGGCGAACCAATCGTTCTGCGGGTGGACACGTCGGCCGCACCATCGCAGAACGTGGTCACGACGCGCGAGATCATCCCGGTTCGGCCCGGAAAGCTGACACTATACTATCCGAAGTGGCTTCCCGGACAGCATCAGCCGGTCGGCCCGATCGCAAATCTGTCCGGACTCACGATTCGGGCCGGTGGGACGGACCTGGCGTGGCGACGCCAGCCGCTCGACCTGTACGCCATCGACGTCGATGTGCCGGCCGGTGTTAGTTCTATCGAAATCAACGACACCTACCTTGGTGCGACGTTCGGACGATACTCGTCGTCGCGCGTCGCGACGTCGAACATGCTGGTCGTTACGTGGGATGAGAACTTGCTCTACCCATCCACCGGCACGATCCAGAACACGATCTTCCGGCCGACGATCGTGCTGCCCGCGTCCAACTGGCAATATGCGACCGCGCTCCCGGGCGGACGTCGCGATGGGAACGCCGTGACGTTTGCTGACGTCTCGCTCGAGCACCTGATCGACGCGCCGCTGGATGCGGGCGTCAATTATCGGCGCTGGTTGCTGTGGCAGAATGGAAACGCAAGCGCCTATCTCAATGCGTTTGCCGATACGCCCGAAGAGTTAAACGTTTCAGACGCGACGATCGCGCACTATCGCAAGCTCGTTGCCGAGATGCTTGCGATGTATGGGGCGCGCCATTGGCGCAACTACAACTTTTTGTTGACGCTGTCGGATGTGCTGCCGGGCGAAGGCATCGAGCATCACGAGTCGAGCGATGACGGCGGTGGTGGCGACTATCTCACCAACCCGGTCGCATTCGAGCGCGGCGGCGATTTGCTATCGCACGAATTCAATCATTCGTGGGACGGCAAGTACCGCATGCCGGCCGGATTATATCCGTCGAATTTGCAGATTCCGTACGACGACTCACTGCTGTGGGTGTATGAAGGCATGACGCAATACTACGGCAACGTCATGTCGTGGCGCGACGGCATTCGTAAACCCGATACGTACGCCGATCACATCGCGCAACTCTATGCGTATTACGATAATCAGCCGGGCCGGCAGTGGCGTTCGCTGGGCGACGACGCGACGTCCGGACCATTTATCTATAGCGCGCCGCGCGGCTACGGTGCCGAACGCCGCGGCGAAGATTTCTATAGCGAAGCGGAGTTGATGTGGCTTAAGGTCGATAGCATCATCCGTCAGCAAACCAACGACAAATCGTCACTCGACACGTTCGCGAAGGCCTTCTTTGGAAATGGCGGCGACACGGGGCCGGACGTCGTAACGTACGATCGCGACGACGTCATCGCCGGTTTGAATGCGGTTGCGCCCTACGATTGGGCCGGCTTCTTCAAGACCTGGATCGACGATATCGCCGTGCATCCGCCGGACGGTTTTACTGCCGAGGGTTGGAAATTAGTGTACACTGCGACTCCGTCGCATGACGTGCCGAAGGGAAATTTTTGGTTCTCGCTCGGCTTCGGAGCGAACACGGACGGCCTGGTCAACGACGTTCGTCTCGGATCGCCGGCGTGGACGGCGGGGTTGGGAGTCGATACGAAAGTCATCGCCGTCAACGGTCGCTCGTATTCGAGCGATGCACTCTACGATGCGTTACAAACCGCGCGGACCAACCGCAGCCCGGTCGATCTGCTGCTGCTGCATGGCGATACGTATCGCACCATTTCCATTCCGTACTACGACGGGCCGCGCTATCCGCACTTAGTGCGCATCGACGGCACGACAGACCGTTTGTCGGAAGTGATCAAGCCAAAGACGTAGGGGGCGTGGCTTTAGGCCAGCGCCGTGAGTGCCTGGTGGACGCCGTCGAGCAGCAACTCGACGGCGGCATCGTCGATCACCAACGGCGGCGCGATGCGTAAGACCGTTTCCTGCGTGTCTTTTGCAGCGATGCCACGTTCGAGCAGCTCATCCGACACGCGATGCGCCGGAATGGTTAACTCGATCCCGATCAACAACCCGCGTCCGCGAACTTCGACGATCAGCGGCGAGCGCATCGCGCGCAAGCCCTGCATGATCGACGCTCCGGCATAGCGTGCACGAGCGGCGAGATTTTCGTCGACGATGACGTCGAGTGCCGCCTCGGCGACCGCACAGCCCAACGGGTTGCCGCCGAATGTGCTGCCGTGATCGCCCGGACCGAACAAGCTCATGATCGGTTCCGAAGCAAGGGTAGCCGACACCGGGTAAAATCCGCCG
Organism: Candidatus Tumulicola sp.; assembly: GCA_036490475.1. Classification (NCBI taxonomy): domain Bacteria; kingdom Bacillati; phylum Vulcanimicrobiota; class Vulcanimicrobiia; order Vulcanimicrobiales; family Vulcanimicrobiaceae; genus Candidatus Tumulicola; species Candidatus Tumulicola sp. The sequence goes on along the minus strand of DASXDT010000006.1, from coordinate 615,515 downwards.
CCCAGCGCTTTCCCGACGATCAAGACATCGGGCTTGATGTTATCGTGCGCAAAGGCGAACATGTCGCCGGTTCGACCGAATCCGGTTTGGATCTCGTCGGCGAGCAGCAACGCTTGATGCTCGCGGCATAAGGCCCAAGCACGCTTGATAAATCCGTCGGGCGGAACGTTGACGCCGCCTTCGCCTTGAATCGGTTCGATCAGTACGGCGCACGTGCGCGGCGAAAGGGCGCGTTCGAGCGCGTCGATGTCGCCGAACGGCACCGACACGAAGCCGGGGACGAATGGTCCGAAGCTCTTGCGATACTGCGGCGTCGTACTGGCGCTGATCGCCGACATCGTACGCCCGTGAAAATTATTCGAAAAGACGACGATCTCAGCCGCATCCGGCTCGATGCCTTTGACGTCGTAGCCCCAGCGGCGAGCGAGTTTGATGGCGGTTTCGACCGCCTCGACGCCGGTGTTGGTGGGCAACGCCATGTCGAATCCGCATAGGCGCGTCAATTTTTCGAGGAAGCCCGGCAGCCGATCGTTACGCATCGCCCGCGAGGTTAACGTTACTTTGCGCGCTTGCGCCTCAAGCGCGGCGAGGATCCGCGGGTGTCCGTGCCCCTGATTGACGGCAGAGTACGCACTCACGCAGTCGAGATAGCGTTTTCCATCGACGTCGTACAGCCAAATGCCCTCGGCACGGTCGACGACCAAGTCGAGCGGCTCGTAATTGTGGGCCCCATAGCGGTCTTCGAGTTCGATGAATTCGCGGCTGCGGCTTGAAATCGTGTCCATATCGTTCCGTGGCGCCGCTTGTGTTTACCGGCTGGTCGGCCGGGACCGCGGGGGCGCGCTGCGCCCGCGTTCGAGGAACACTGAGTGTTTTGACTTAAGGACGCCCCTCTTGCCCACCTCTTGGCCACGACTCGAACGCCTGTTGGAGCGCGATCACGCCGCCGTCGAAACGAACGGCCGTACGATCGTGCGACTGCACGACGGTCCGCGCGAGCGCGTGGCGTTGTTGCTCCACGGTCTCACCGCAACCCCGGCGCAGTTCGTACGTTATGCGGACGGCCTGCACGCGCGGGGTTATAACGTCGTTGTTCCGCGGCTGCCGCGCCACGGACACGCCGATCGCATGTCGACGTCGCTCGAACGGCTTCGCCCTGACGAATTGTTGGAGGCCGTCGCGGAGTGCGTCGCGGTCGCAAGCGAACTGGGGTCGCGCGTCACGATTGCGGGATTTTCGCTCGGCGGTTTATTGACCGCTTGGGCGGCGCAGCGGTTCGACGTCGAACGATGCGTTGCGATCGCACCGTTTCTCGGCATCGCGTGGCTTCCGCGTGCACTGACGCCGACGCTGAGCGCACTCGTCCTTCGCCTCCCGAATTTCTTCGCATGGTGGGATCCCATTCAGCGCGGCCGTCACACGCCGGAGCACGGATATCCGCGCTACGCGACGCACTCGATCGCGTACGCGTTGAACATCGCGTCGGAGGTTCTACGCGACGCGGCAAGTAGCGCCCCTCGAGCGGCGCGAATCCTTTTGGTGAACAACCTGAGCGAGACCAGCGTCAACAACCGTGCAACTCGAACGCTCTTCGACCGTTGGTCCGAGCGTCGTCCCGACGCGGTGGAATGGGAAACGATTCGCGGCTTGCCGCTATCGCACGATATTATCGAGCCGCTGCGCCCCGGCGGCCTTTCCGCCCGCGCGTACCAGCAACTGCTGCACTCGATCGATCCGTCAGCTCCGCAAAGCGAAAGCACGACGTTAGGTGGTCGTTGACGAGCCCGACGGCTTGCATGAACGAATAACAGATCGTCGGACCGACGAACTTGAAACCAAGCGAAAGAAGCGCTTTGCTCAGTGCGATCGCCTCGTCGCTGGTGACGGGTAGATCGGCCGATGTTTCTGGTGCGTTGACTTGCGTGCGATCGCCGACGAACGGCCAAACGAAGGCGGCAAACGAACCGTGCTCGCGTGCGACCTCCAGAAACGCCTTGGCATTCGAAACGGTCGAAAGCACCTTGGCACGATTGCGCACGATACCCGGATCGGTGAGGATCTTCTCGATCGTTGTGGATCGCATACGCGCGACGCGTTCGGGTTCGAATTCGTTGAAGACGGTGCGGTACCGGTCGCGTTTGCGCAAGATCGTTTCCCAACTCAAACCGGCTTGCGCGCCTTCGAGCGTAAGGAACTCGAACAGCGTTCGATCGTCGCGGACCGGGACGCCCCATTCCAGGTCGTGGTAGCGCTTCATCTCGTCGCTGCGCGCCCAGCTACAGCGCTGTAGATCGTCCATGACGGCTCCCATTCACGACGATTTGCGCGTTATCTAGGGCGACGGTGACGGGCTCGGCCAAACCGTGCCGTCGGCGTATTTCACGAGCGTGACCTCGCATTTCACCTGGCTCAAGCCGAGCGGCGAGCTTCCGTTCGGCAACGCGAACACGTGATTGATGGTCGCGCCGTTGGCAATCTTGCCTTTGTCGCGCACCGACGTAAGGAGACCGACCGGAGTGCGCACGTCGAAGTCGACTTCGGTAACGGTTTGCGGAGCCGTATTTTTATAGATGATACGCAACGGCGGCGGGTCGAGTTGCGCATGGCAGCTCGTCACCGTGATGTTCGATCCCGCGGTTTGATCCGGGTCGGCGCTCGCGAACGCGGTCGCCACGCCAACCGCCAGCATCGCCAAAAGAAGATATCGCACGATTGGTTCGTTTTAGGGCTAGCCGCGAAAGGCCTGGCACCTCGCGCTGGAACGCTCGTCCCGTCTAGTTGTAGTTTTTCAGTTGCGGCCACAACGCTTGGAGCGTCATCGTGGGGCGGCGGCAAATGGTGATCGGCTGGTGTTGCTCGTACGACATCGTCCACGGGTTGTCGAAGTGTCCGGCTTCGATGGCGCTGGCATAGATATGGCCGTCGGCGAAACAGTGTCCGCCTACTTCGATTAGCACCGAGCCGTCGTAGCCGTGCGGACCCCAGAGCCAGTAATTATTATGACCCGAGACTGCGGTCGGCAGTCCATACGCAGGTCCGAAGAAGTTGATCGCGGACGCCTCTCCGTAATTGCTCGCAAAAATGCCGGCACGCGCCTGCTCGTCAGATCGCAGACTGTAATACACCGTGGCGACTTGCTGCGCGAGCTCCGGCCAGCCGTGCATATCGGCCCAATCGTTTGGGAGCGTCGCGGTCGCGCCTTTCTCGTTTTGCAGCATCGACTTATGAACTCCGAGAGCGTTTTCGACGTGCGCATCGTACGCCGCCATCGCATTCTCGGGCAGTATCGGCAAGCTGAACGGCGTGAAGATCAGTCCGCCGGCGACGACGTAGACCACGACGACCGCGCGCCAAACCGGCCGTCGCACCCATCCCGCAATCGCCACCGCACCCGCCGCGATCAGGATCGGATAGATGTCGCCGGGATAGTAGTCTTTGCCGCCGAGTACGAGCATCATCAACATCAGCAGCACGTAGGCGTATCCGAGAAACCGGACGCCGGCGTCGCGAAGTAGCGCGATCAATCCGATGACCCACACCGGCCACAGAAGCAAATTCGTAATCAGCAGCTGTTGAAAGACGTACAGAACCGGTGACGCGTGGACGTTCTTGTCGTCGTGGCCGTTCTTGAGCAACTCGTACATCGGAAAATGATGGAACGCTTGCCATGCAACGTTCGGCAATCCGATCGACGCAGCTACGCCGATGCCGGCGGCGAACCAGCCCGTAAATAGCACGCGCCGGTGCGGTGTGAGTAACAATCCCACGACGAGCGCGAGCGCAAAAAACACCACCGTGTACTTTGTTTCGAACGCTACGCCGGCTGCGATGCCCGCCGCCAGCCACCAGCGTGGATCTACGCCGCGGACGATGCGTATCGCGTAGAGTGCGATGAGCGGCCACAGCCACAGGCCCGCCATGTCCGGGCCGACCTTCGTGCCGAAGGCCATGAGCACGCCCGCAAAGCCGTATGTCAGCGCCGCCACGGCCTCGGCGAACGCGTCGCCTCCTAACTCGGCTGCGAGGCGGCACGTCACATAAGCGCCGGCGCCGGCGAACGCCGCTGGAATCAAACGCAAGAGAAACAGCGAGTGCCCGAACGACTGCGAGCCGGCGGCTAGCAACGGCGTTAGCGGCGGTTGATCCACATAGCCCCAGGCTGGATGGAACCCGCAAATAATGAAATAGAGTTCGTCGCGGAAGAAGCCGTAGTGCGGATTGCCGGCCGCGTGCACGACGAACACGATTGCGGCCGCGATCCATGCAATGCGGTCCGTTCGTGGCCTCATGGTAAGTGCCGGATGCGGAACAGCTCGTGATACGCGTCGAGCCGGGCGACGCCGATCGCGCCCGGAACGAGCGGTATATTCTGCGGATTCGTCAGAACGAACACCGGTCGTTGGCTCGCCCACACGGTATAGAGGCCCGTGTCCCCTGCGTTATAACCCGAAACGACGATGCGTCCGGGCAGCGAACGGTCGGCGTAGGCGCCGTATCCTAACGATGTCGCGTCCAACCAGCCGTCGACGATCACCACACCTCCGGGTGGAACGTACCGACGCACTGCGTTGATGATCCACCGGCCGCCCTCGCCACTACGGTGCTGAAAATAACTTCGTCGCGCGTACAGCGCGTTGCCGGCGCCGATCGATAGAAAAACGAGATATGCAACGCCCAGCAGCGCGTATCGCCGGCCGGCCGCGACCGGGTTCGGCAATGCGGCCGCGAGCAACGGTACGGCGAGCCAAGTACCCAACAACCGGTAACGGAACACATCGGCTTCGTTCGCATACGTCACGGAGAAAACGAGCGCCGCCAAACATGCGAAGACGAGGACGGCAGTTCTTTTCCAATCGCGCTTCCACATCGCGACCGCGCCCACAGCGACCGCGATCAGCGCGAACGCTCCGAAGCCTGTGCCGATCGCTTCAAAAAACGCCAAGAGCGCGTCTTGCAGACGCAGTGGATTGAGCGACGCCAACGCATACCCCGGCGCACCGGACTGGCTTCCGCTCAACTCGGCGAACAGGCCGGTCGCGGTGCTGGGATCGTTGTAATTCCAAAAAATACCGCCGGCAGCACCGCGTAAGACGTGCGTCGGATCGAGTCCGTGCGCCACGACATACGCCGAGCGTAACGGTAGATACAGATATAGCCCGATGGCGGCGATCGCCACTGCGCCACCGAGCAAAGCGAGTCGCCCCGACGGCCTTTGCGCTGCGATACAACATCCCACGACCATCGCCGGTGCGATCCATATCGCGTTCGGATGGGATGCGACGCCAAGTCCGAATAGCAGCCACGCCATCACGAACGCGGCTGCCGATCCGCTGCGCATCCATCGCAAGAACGACAGCATTGCGAGCGCGGCGCACGTTACCGCAACGACCTGCGCTTCGGCACGCACCGAATGCGACCAAACGACTTCGACGAATGCAAACCACCACGCAGCGACCATCGCAACCGGTGGCCACGCATCGAATTCGAGCGCGACCAGATAGCCCGCTAACGCGGTAATCGCACCGGCGACTCCACACAAAGCGTTGAGACGGAACGCGATCGAGTCGAACGCGAGCACGTGCGACCATACATACCCGAGTAAAACGTAGAATGGGAAGCCGGTCGGATGCGCGATGCCCATGATATAGGGCACGCCTTGTAATTCGGCTGTGTCCCACGCGGCGGGCTCGTGCGAAGCGCCGGCGATATAGGCGATCGCCGGTAGCAGGAACGCCGCCAAGCCGCACAGGCGACGCAAACGCGTCGCATCGCCTGTGGGCCGGGCCGGGATCACGTCAGAGTCGGCAACGGCAGCGACGGACGCGTCGAGAGGTCGGGCTTCACTTCACGCCGTTCTCCGAGCGCCTTCTCCATCAGTTGCAGCGCTAGCTCCATTTGCGGGTCGTTGCCGTCGCGATAGTCGTGGGGTGCGATGTCGACGTCGTAATCCGGATCGGTTCCGTAGTTCTCGACCCCCCATCCGGCGTCGACGAACCAGAACGAGTATTCGGGTTGCGTGGTCAACGTACCGTCGACCAAGTGATGGTACGGATCGATGCCGATAACGCCACCCCAGGTGCGTTTGCCGACGAGCGGCCCCAGCTTGTACAGCTTGAAGCAGTGGCTGAAGATGTCCCCATCGGAACCCGCGTATTGATTGGTCATCGCAACGATCGGGCCGGCAACCGATTCGGGCGGATACGGAACCGGGGCGCCGTAGCGCGGCAGATCGTATCCCACGCGCTTGCGCGCGAGTTTTTCGAGCAACAGCGGCGAGATGTGCCCGCCGCGGTTGAAGCGCACGTCCACGAGCAAACCATCGCGGTTGAACTCGCCGAGATATCCGCGATGAAACTCGGAGAACCCCCACGGACCCATATCCGGAATGTGGAGGTACCCGACGCGACCGTTGGTGCGCTCGTGTACGAACGCACGATTCGTTTCGACCCAGGCGCGATAGCGCAACGCATTTTCGCGTTCGAGCGCCTTGACCAGCACGGTGCGCTCGTCGCCCTTGCGCGGCGCGATGCTCAGCGACACGTGCTTGCCGGCCGCGTTCACGAGTAACCGCCCGGGGGGAACATCGCGCGACAATCGTTTGCCGCCGATTGCGACGACGGTGTCGCCTTCGTGAATCGCTAAGCCCGGTTCGGCCAGCGGCGAATCGACTTCGCGATTCCACGAGTCGCCGCGATAGATCCGGTCGATCCGGTATCCGTCGCGATCGTCGTCCCACGTTAGATCCGCGCCCAAGAAGCCGCGCTGATACTGCGGCGGTACGCGATAGTCGCCACCGTACTCGTATGCGTGCGACGTGCCGAGCTCGCCTTGCATTTCCCAGATGAGATCCGACAGATCGCCACGGGTACGAGCGCGCGGCAGCACCGCATTGTAGCGGTCGAACACGCGGTCCCAATCGATGTCGCTCATGTCTTCGACCCAGAACTGTTCGGTCTGCAGCCGCCACGCTTCGCGGTACATTTGCGCCCACTCGTCGCGCGGCTCGATTTCGACGTGCGCGCGCTCTAAGTCGATCCATCCGCTCTTGCGACCAGGCTCCGACGGTGGCTTCGGCTCGTCGCCTTCTTCAGGTAAGTCCCCGAGCGCGTCGATCGCGCGCAGCTTATCGTCGCCGCGATACATCAACGTACGCCCATCGGCTCCCAACCGGATCTCGTCGCATTGCGTCGCGATCGTCGCCGAACGCTGTTGCTCGAAGTCGTATGCCAGTAACGTTCCGCTCGAATCGTCATCGAGGTCCTCGCGTCGCACCGGCTTGATCGCGTTGATGTCGAAGCGCGTGAATAACACGCGTCCGCGCACCGCAACGATCTGCCCGTAATCGGCTTCGTCGACCGGAAAGCCTAACACGCGTCCGGTGATGCCGTCGAAATCGATGTCGATATCGGCCGGCTTATCTACTTTTTTGTCGTCGCGATCGTGCTCGTGGTCGCGATGGATCGGTTTGGCCGCCGGCACGAACGGCGACGGCACTTCTTCGCGCAAGGTCACCGCGAACGGGCGGCCCGCCTGCGGGAAGCTCAACTCGAATTGCAGCGCGTCGTACACCGGATTGAAATCGCGCGTCGAGATGAAATACAGATACTTGCCCTCGGGATCCCACGAGGGAGACTTGTCCGTTCGCAACGCCGTCGTCACGTCGCGAACTTTGCCCGAACGCACCTTCACGACGCGGAGGATCGAGGTTTCGGGCGCCGGCCACCATACGTACGCTAGGTAGCGGCCGTCGGGCGAAAACGCCAAGTCTAGGATACGACGCGACGGGGACGTATCGACCACGCGCACCTTACCGTCGTCGGCATCCACGAAGCACAGCTCGTGCCGGTGATTTGCGAAGGCGATCACGTCGGATGTCGGCGAGCACTTGAGATCGGTAACGCGACCGATGTCCCCGGTCGTGACCAATTTCGGTGCGCCGGTCGAGCCGGTATTGTAAATGGCGATCTGTTCGTATCCGTTAATATCCGTCACGGTGGCGAAACGCTTTCCGTCGTGTAGCCACTCGGTCAGACGCGTCCGCGCTTTGCTTCCCGGCCCGTGATGCGTTACCGCGCCGTCGAACAGTGGCATCGCAAACGCTTGGCCACGCGACACGAAGGCCAAGCGCGTTCCGTCGGGATGCGGTGCGAAATGCTCGAGCGATTCGGAGGCCTCTTCGAAGCGGCGAATCGTTTGAGGCGCCGTCGAGGGCGTCGAGATCGAAATGCGGCGCACTTCGTTGGTCGCGGCGTCCAAACACGCGATCTCACCGCCGGCCGAATACACGATGCGCTCGCCGTCGGTAGAGGGGAATCGAGCGTAATATTCGGGCTCGTGCGTGTGCCGGCGAACGTCGGCACAGTCGAACGCGCACGAATAAATGTTGCCGATGCCTTCGTGATCGGCTAAGAAGTAAATGCGATCGGCGACCGGCATCGGCCAGGTCGGGTTCCCGTTCGGCAAGGGAAGTTTCGAGAACGTTCCGCTTCCCTCGGCGTCGACCCAAATTTCGCCGGCCGTTCCACCGCGATAGCGCTTCCAACGCGCCGGGTCGGTCGCGTTGCGCCCGATCGCGAAGCCTTTTTCGCCGATCGGTAAAATCGATCGCACGTGTCCGAGATTCAGTTCGCGCGGTAACTCGCCCGCAACGACTGCGAACGCGCGCGGCTGTTCGTCCCACGTCGTCGGGTTAGCCAGGAAGTAGATCTCGCGTCCGTCGACGCTCCATCCGCATACGGAGGCGTAGGAGGATCCAAGAAAGGTTAAACGGCGCGCTTGGCCGCCGTCCGCGGACATCGAATACACTTCGGGCGTACCGTCATCGGTCGAAACGAACGCGATCGTACTGCCGTCGGGTGACAGCCTAGGGAACGAACAACTTCCAAAGCTGGCGGTTAGGCGGGCGGCCGTTCCCCCGCCGGCGGGAACGCTCCATATGTCGTCCTCACACACGAAGACGATCCGGCCTCCGGCAATAGTCGGATAGCGATAATATCCTTGATCCATGTCGCTACGGCACTTGGCGATGGGGTCGGCCGCCTCATTCTGGCCGTTAGCGGTGGTGCAGCAGTTGACCGAGGGCCGTTACGATTTTTGCAGCATTCCGCAGTTGTTCGTAGGGTCGAGTTACGAGTGCGGGAGTAACGCTGCGCGTTTGGAGCGGCAAGACCGGACCGCCCGGATCGAACTGCGTCGAGCCGTAACCGGCGAGGGTTCGAAACGTTAACTCCGCGCCCAAGGCGTTGGCCCATCCGAATTCGTCGCGGGTGTAGCGCCAGTATCCGTCGTCGTAAAAACTCTCGTGAATCGTTCCGAGTTCGCCGTCCGTTTCGGCCAAGGTCGTGACGGCTTCAGCGACTTCGCCCGAGCTCGTGGCGGTAAGGGCGCGGCCGATGATGCCCAGCGGCCACACGTAGTTGGGTGGCGTATGCGCGCTCCCGAGGCCGGCGGCATACCGCCCCTCGTAATAATCCGGATCGCGCCGGCTGAGCGACATGGCGCGCGCTGCTAGATATGTCGGGTCGTGCGCGGAACACCAGTCGATGTACGGCAGGGTGATGAGGTTGGGAATGTTCGCATCGTCCAATACCGCATACCGGCCGAACCCGTCAGTTTCGTATGCGTACGTCCATTGGTGCTGCGACGAGTCGTAGTAGCGGCCGTAAAATTCGATCGCTCGCATGACACCGGCCGCCATGGACCGCGCATCGTCGGACAAGCGGGCGTCGCGATACCCGACGCGCGCGAGAACGTCGATTTCGCGTAACGCCACAACGGCCAATGCGTTTTGCGGAATATTGAAGCGATATCGTACCGCGTCGTCGGACGGCCGGAACGCGCCCCAAATCATGCCCGTAGCGGCATATCGGTCGCTGCTCGAAACGTGATACGGATAGTTGTATCGCCCGCATCGCGGATGATTGCGTTCGCAGGCATAGGTGTCGACGATCTTGCGCAACGCGACGTGAAACTGCGGCGTAAAGACGCGCCGGTCGCCGGTTTGCCGCCAGTATACCCACGCAAGAACGACCGGCCAAGCCAGCGAGTCGATTTCCCATTTGCGCTCCCACACGTGATAGCTGGCCTGAAACGCGTTGGCATACGGATCTTTGATAACGTTTCGCGCGTTGCGCTGAATTACGCCGTCGAACTGCGAGCGGAGTTGCGGAAACTCGCGGTAGAATCGGATGTAGGGGATGGTCTGCGCCGACGAATCGCGCAGCCACATCGCCGGAATGTCGCCGGTCTGCACGTACGTGGTTCCGTCTCGTTCGTAGAAAAAATCGCTGAAAAGGGTGTGAAACAGCTGAGCGGCTTGCAGATCGTGAATTCTGCGACCGGTTAACGGAACGATCAGAGCCTGTGCGGCGGCGTTCAGCGGTGCGATTGCAAAGAGCACCACGACCAGCGCTGCGATAAAGCGCCGGGCAGGGCCGGGCGGCAGGCGGCTCGCAATCAAGCTACGCTTTGGTAAAATCCTACACACCCGACACACTCGTGAGCGAGTTCTTTGCGGGCAAACCGCGGGCGTTGGCGCGAGCGATTTCGTGGGCCGAATCGGGGCGCGGTGCGGAGCTATTCCATCGCTTGTACGCGAGCACGGGCCGCGCCCAGACGATCGGGTTGACCGGTCCGCCCGGCGTCGGAAAGTCGACGCTCTCGTCGGCGCTGGTGCGCAAAGCGCGGTCGCTGGGAAAAAGCGTCGGCGTCGTATCTGTCGACCCGACGTCACCGTTTTCGCACGGCGCATTACTTGGCGATCGCATTCGGCTGACCGAACACTTTACGGATCGCAACGTTTTCATCCGCTCGATGGCCAGTCGCGGCCATTTGGGCGGCGTCGCGGGTGCGACAATCGACGCAGTGCTGCTAATGGACGCGTTCGGCATGGACGTCGTGCTGATCGAAACCGTCGGCGTAGGGCAAAGCGAAATAGAAGTCGCCGAATTGGCGCAGACGGTGCTGGTCGCCTTGCAACCGGGCAGCGGCGATTCGATACAAGTGCTTAAAGCCGGCATCATGGAGATTGCCGACGTCTTTGTAATAAACAAAGCCGATCATCCAATGGCGAATCAATTGCGCCGCGAGATTCGCTCGATGATGGAAATGCTCAGTTTTCCAGGCTGGGTTCCGGAATTGGCCATGACGCAGGCGCTCACGGGCCAGGGTATCGACGACCTCTGGACGGCGATCGAAAGCCACGCGGCCTACCTGCACGCCAGCGGAAAATACGGCGATAAGCTCCGGCAGACGTTCGTTCATCAGGTTCGCCAGCTGGCGCTCGGCGGACTCGAACGGCGGCTGGACCAAAGGCTGCGTGAAACGAGCGATGGCGGGACCGACCCGTATGCCGCCGCCGACCGGTTGCTCGAAACGTTTGGTGTGGGTAAGGAATAAGCGACCGTCGAAAATCGGGGTGCGGAATGATAAGGAAACAGATCTGTGGCTAAGATGATCGATCGCCCCAGCGGATTGGGCATGCCCCCAAGCCTCGAATTCCTCGAGCAGGAGCGGGTCTGGGAGGCTGCGTCTCAGCGCGGCAAGCGCCGTAGCGGTCCGGGTTCGGGCGCGACCGACCGCACGCTATCCGACGTCCCGCTCCAAACGGTCTACTCTCCGAAGGATGTCGAGCTTCTCGATTTACCCCGCGACCTGGCGTGGCCCGGACAATATCCGTACACCCGCGGCATCCATCCAAACGGCTATCGCGACCGCCTGTGGACGATGCGCCAATTCGCCGGCTTTGGATCGGCTAAACAGACCAACGAGCGCTATCATTTCCTGCTGGCGCAAGGCCAGCACGGTCTATCGGTGGCGTTCGACATGCCGACCCTCATGGGCTACGACTCGGACGCCCCGCAATCGCGCGGCGAGGTCGGCAAGTGCGGCGTCGCGATCGACTCCCTGGCCGATATGGAAACGCTGTTCGACGGCATCGACATGGGCGACATCACGACCTCGATGACGATCAACGGACCGGCCGCCATCGCCGTGGCGCAATACATCGCTGCCGCCGAAAAAAAGGGCATTCCGCGCGCCAAACTCGGCGGGACGATTCAGGCCGATATCCTCAAAGAATATATCGCCCAAAAAGAGTGGATCTTTCCGCCTCGTCCGCACATGCGCATCATCGTCGACATGATCAAGTTCTGCACGGCCGAGATGCCCAAGTGGAACACGGTTTCGGTTTCGGGCTATCACATTCGTGAGGCCGGATCCACTGCGGCGCAAGAGTTGGCGTTCACACTGGCCGATGGTTTTGCGTACGTCGAAGCCTGCATGGCAGCCGGGATGGACGTCGATTCGTTCGCACCGCGGCTCTCGTACTTCTTCAACTCGCACATCGACTTTTTCGAAGAGATCGCCAAGTTTCGCGCGGCCCGCCGTATCTACGCGCGGCACATGCGCGAGAAGTACGGCGCCAAAGACCCGAAATCGTGGCAGCTTCGCTTCCACACGCAGACTGCCGGATGCAGCGCCACGGCGCAGCAGCCCGAAAACAACATCGTACGCGTCGCGTACGAAGCCATGGCAGCGGTATTGGGCGGAACGCAGTCGCTGCACACCAATTCGATGGACGAAGTGCTAGCGCTTCCGAGCGAAAAATCGGTCGAGATCGCATTGCGCACCCAACAAGTTCTGGCCTACGAAACCAACGTTACCAACGTCGTCGATCCGTTGGGCGGGTCGTACTTCGTGGAAGCACTGACCGACGAGATGGAACGCCAAGCTGAAGCGTACTTCGACCAGATCGAAGAATATGGCGGCGTCATCGAAGCGATCGAGTCGGGCTTCTTCCAAAAGGAAATCGCTGAGGCGAGTTACCGCTATCAGCGCTCGATCGAGGCCAAAGACCGCGTGATCATCGGCGTCAACGCCTTCGTGCACGACGACGAACGGATCGAGATGGATTTGCTGAAGATCACCGAGGAGATGGAGCGCGCGCAAGCGCGCAGCGTCGCCGACGTTCGCGGCAGCCGCGACGGCCATGCCGTTACGCAGACCCTCGAGCGTCTGCAGGCCGCATGTCGCGACCCGAAAGACAACCTTATGCCGCACCTGATCGATTGCGTTAACGCGTACTGTACGGAAGGCGAGATCGTCGAAGCGATGGTGGTGGTGTACGGCCGCTACACCGAACGGTCGGTGTTTTAGCTCATTATGGCACGTCCGTTACGTATCGTTATCGCCAAGGCCGGCCTCGACGGTCACGACCGCGGCGCAAAAGTCATCGCACGTGCGTTGCGTGACGCGGGCATGGAAGTGATCTATACCGGGCTCTTTCAGGCGCCCGAACAGATCGTCCAAACTGCGATTCAGGAGGACGCCGATGGGATCGGTCTATCCATCCTATCGGGAGCGCACATGACCCTGTTCCCGTTGGTCGTCGAGCAGCTCAAGGAACAGGATGCCGGCGATATCGTTTTTTTTGGCGGCGGAACGATTCCGCCCGAGGATGCCGCAGAACTCAAAGCGATCGGCGTCCGCGAAATTTTCACGCCGGGAGCGCCGCTGCAGTCGATCGTCGACTTCGTCGAGCGCGAGTGCGGCCGGCGCCGCGAACTCGTCGGATAACGCTTCGATGGTCCGAACCCGAATCGCGCCGTCTCCGACGGGCGACCCGCACGTCGGCACGGCCTACGTTGCGCTGGTCAACTACTGTTTTGCCAAGCGCAACGGCGGCCAGTTTATCCTGCGCATGGAGGACACCGACCGCGCGCGCAGCACGCCTGAGAGCGAGCGCGCGATCCTGGATGCGTTGCACTGGTGCGGTCTCACGTGGGATGAAGGGCCGGATGTCGGCGGTCCGTACGGACCCTACCGTCAGAGCGAACGCTCCTCGATCTATGCCGAATACGCCGCCAAGCTGCTCGACGCCGGCAACGCTTTCAAATGCTATTGCACGCCCGAGCGTTTGGAAGAGATGCGCGTGGCCCAGCGTGCCGCCGGAAAGCCGTCGCGGTACGATGGCTTATGCCGAACGCTCGCTCCCGGTGAGATCGCTGAAAAAGAAGCGGCCGGCATACCGCACGTCGTTCGTCTTCGCGTTCCGGATGAAGGCGTCTGCCAAGTAAACGACCTGCGTCGCGGCGTCATCGAATTCGAATGGACGTCGGTCGACATGCAAGTGCTGATCAAGTCCGACGGCATGCCGACGTACCACCTCGCGAACGTCGTCGACGATCACCTGATGCAGATCACCCACGTGCTGCGCGGCGAGGAGTGGGTGTCGAGCGCTCCCAAACACTTGCTGTTGTATGGCTATTTTGGCTGGGAGCCGCCGGCCTTGCTCCACCTGCCGCTCCTGCGCAATCCGGACAAGAGTAAACTCAGCAAACGTAAGAATCCGACAGGCATTTTATTTTACCGGGCGATGGGGTACGTATCCGAAGCCTTGATGAACTTCTTGGGATTGCTCTCGAATCCGGTGCGTGAAGGCGAATCGGAAATTCTCGACTTGCAGCAGATGGTCGAGCGTTTCGAGTTGGAGCACGTTCCGGTCGGCGGCCCAATTTTCGATACGGCTAAACTCGACTGGGTGAACGGCCGCTACTTGCGCGAGCGATTAACGCCGCAAACGTTTGCGGAGCGCATGCGTGCATGGGCCGGTGCCGGAACCGATCGTTGGGACCGTATCGCCGCGCTGGCACAACCGCGCGTCGAACGTTTGAGCGACGTCGCCCCGCTGCTGGCATTTTTACTGGCTGGCCGTTTGAAGGTGAGCCGCGAGGCGCTCGTTTCGGGAAAGCTCGACGAACTGCAGACGCGGCAAGTGCTGGCGTTGACGATGTGGACGCTCGAAACGTTGACGGAGTTTTCCGTGGGCGGCATCGAGTTCGCGATCGACCGGGTCGCCGGTGCAATGGGACGCAAACCGCGCGAGATCGCGCGTCCGCTGTACGTCGCGGTCACCGGGAGCGCGACGTCGATTCCGTTGTACGACTCGATGGAATTACTGGGGCGGGACATGACGCGCGAACGCTTGCGTGGCGCGCTCGAACTGCTCGGTGCGCCCAGCAAGCGCGAGCAAGATGATTGGCGTCGCGATTTCGACACGGCGCTTCGACCGCAAGAGGGAAGTATATGATTCGCGCCATCGTGTTGGCGGCCGGCAAGGGTACGCGGATGAAAAGCTCGCGACCCAAGGTGCTCCACGATCTGTGCGGACGTCCGATGTTGTGGTACGTGCTGAACGGCCTGCGCGAAGCCGGCATCGATGACGTCGTGGTGGTCGTGGCGGCCGACGTTCGGGAGCGTATCGCTTCGTTCGGCGTGCGTACCGTCGTACAGACCGAGCAGCGCGGAACGGGCGATGCCGTGCGAGCCGCGTTAGATGACATGCCCGAAAACGCGAGCGGCCGCATCCTGATCGCGAGTGGCGATATGCCGCTGATCTCCGGATCGATCTTCGGCGACGTGCTCCGTGAGCTGGACGGCGAACGCGTCGACCTCGCGCTCGTTACCGTGAAGATGCCGCTCCCGTCGAGTTTCGGGCGAATCGTACGGCGCAACGGCGCGGTCGAGGGTATCGTCGAGGCGCGCGACGCGACGCCCGAACAGCTCGCGCTTGACGAAGTGAATGCGGGCGTCTATGCGTTTTCGGAGCCGGCCCTGCGCCAGGCAATCGGCGGCCTACGCGCCGACAACGCGCAGGGCGAGTTCTACTTGACCGATACCGTGCGCGGGCTGGTCGAGGCCGGCAAGCGCGTTCACGCCGTTTCAGCGCCCAAACACGAGGATGCGATCGGCATCAACGATCGTGTCGAATTGGCCCGCGCCCGGCGCGCGATGAACGAACGGATCTGCGAGCAACATATGCGCGACGGGGTGACGATCGTCGACCCTGCGACGACCTATCTAGAGCCCGAACTGATGATCGGTCGCGATACCGTTATTTATCCGAACACCACGATCTCGCGCTTGAGCGAGATCGGTGAAGGTTGTGTGATCGGTCCGAACGCCCGTGTGTCGTACGCCAAGATCGGCGATGGTTCCGAGATTCGCGACAGCATCGTCGTCGACAGCACCATCGGCCGCGGGGTCACGGTTGGCCCGTACGCGCAGGTTCGCGACAAGGCCGATCTCGGCGATGAAGTGCAAATCGGCAATTTCGTCGAGATCAAGAAATCGGCGTTCGCCGCCGGTTCCAAAGCGAAACATCTCAGCTACGTCGGCGACGCGGTCGTTGGAGAAGAAGCCAACATCGGCGCCGGCACGATCACCTGCAACTACGATGGGCGACAGAAAAATCAAACGACGATCGGCCGCGACGTTTCGATCGGATCCAACACCTCGTTGATCGCACCGGTCACGCTGGGAGACGGCTCCCTAACCGGCGCGGGTTCGGTCGTGACGCGCGACGTGCCGCCCGGCGAACGCGTTGCCGGAAATCCGGCGCGTCCGCTCCCAAATCGTTCTCACTAGGTTTCAGCAAGCGCGGCTCGGCTGGGCACTAACCGCTGCGTGGTGAGCGTGGCGGATTTTTTGGCGACTTTCACGGTGAAACGACGGCCGTCGCGCGTGTCGAGCGACGCGCGGCTACTCCACGCTGCGACGTCGCTGCTCGACGCCTCTCGGCGATCGCCGTCACACGTCGTCGACGCGATCGCGCAGACGCTTTCGCAGGTCGAACGCGGCGCCGACGTGTTGGCCGTTTTCGTCGTCGAGGACGGCGAACTCAGGTGCGCACACGTTCGTGGTCATCGTGCGAGCTATCTCGAGGGATGGCGTCTTCCGTTTGGCGACGGTCGAGGATTGGTTGCTCGCGCTGCCGCCACACAGGTGTGCGCAACGATGCCGCGTGACGGCCGCGGGTTGTTGCTCGCCGACCGCAGCGCCGTCGCCGTCCCGTGGATGGACGGCAGCACGCTGGCGGCGATTGCATATGCATCGTCCATCTATCCCGGTGCCGAAATGTCACTGCCGGCAATCGCGATGTCGGCCGCTCCATTCGCAGCCGCCTGCGAACGTGAGGCGGTGCGTACCGAAGCCGAGATCGACGAATCCACCGGACTGCTGACGGCTCGCGCATTCCGGCGCAGGCTCGACGATGAAATTCGCCACGCTTCTTCGCGTCGTCCGCCGGCTCCGATGTGTCTGTGGTTCGTCGACGTCGACGGATTTAAGGACGTCAACGACCGGCTCGGGCATCGAGCCGGTGACGGCGTGCTGCGAACGCTGGCATCGCTCTTACGCGCGCAAGCCGTCGCCGGACTGGATGTGGCGGCGCGTGCCGGCGGTGACGAGTTTTGCCTGTTGGCGCGCGCAACTGGAAAAGCGCGCGCGATCGAACGAGCGCACGACTTGTGCGCCGCGGTCAATCGGCATGCATTTGCGCTTGCCGGTGTGACGACGAGCATCGGCGTCGCGGCCTACCCGCACGACGCCTCAACGCCGGGCGAGCTGCTGGATGCGGCCGATCGCGCGATGTACTACAGTAAGCACACCGGTCGCAATCGCGTTTCGTTTTCGCTGGCAGCGGGTCGTTGGGCGTCGGTGTTACCGGAGGCCGCGGTGCTAAACCCGCGAACCTCCCGACGATGGGACGAGCGATCCGCCGAATCGTTCTCGGAACGATCGTCGCGTTAACGCTCTTCGGCGCGTTCGGCTTTGCCGGTGCCGATGCTGCGGCGACTCGCCCGAACCAGACCGATCGGATCGTCGACGCGATTCCGCGCGGCGATCTCCTTACCAAACCGGCGTCTGCCTTGGTCGATTCCGACCGTCAAGTCGTAGCGCGGCGCTTAACGGCGTTTCAACTGCCCGGTTGGTTCGTAATGGTGCTGTTCGAGGCACTGGCGCTGGCGTATTTTTGGAGTTCGGGCCGCGCCGCGGGTTTGCGCGATTGGCTGCGACGCCGCTGGAAAACGCGCTGGTCGGTGCGCTTCGCATTCGGCGCTGCGTTGGCGCTGATCGCGCGCGTCGCCGCGCTGTTGCCGGCGTTTTATTTGTATCGGGTCGAGCGAACCATGGGCTTATCGGGAGAGTTGACGCGCCAATGGTTCGGATTTTGGGTGCTGCATACGGCGTTGGCCATGACCGTCGCCGGCATCGCGGCGGCGCTCATCCTCTGGCTTGTCGAGCGCACACACCAGTGGTACATCTACACGATCCTTGCCATTTTGGGCGTGAGCATCTCGTGGGCATACGCGCGTCCATACTTCGAGGTTCCCCAACAGTCGGTGCTGCAGCCCGTCAGCGGTGTATTGGCGCAACAAATTTCGGCAGCGCTGGCGCGAGGGGGAATTCACGATGTAGCGGCCTACACGCAGCGTCCGAGCGGCTCGCCGTTCGCGGGCGCGGTGATGCTCGGCGGATTGCAGCACCGAGTCGTGCTCGACGGTGGCGTTGTCGCCGCCAGCACGCCCGAGGAAGCGGTGTACGATGCCGCCTTCGAAACCGCTCATGCGATTCACGCCGATCCGCTGTTCGTTGCCCTCATCGAGGGCGGTATCATCATCATCTTTTCTGCGTTGGCCGTGGTCTTGGCAGACCGGTGCGGTTTCCGGCGCGACGACGATCCGCTATCGCGTCTAGCGCTGGTCGGAGCGTTGCTCGCGCTCGTGTATATCGGCGCCGTTCCGGTGCGGAATGCTGCGTTGCGCTCGTACGATTTCGACGCCGACCGTTACGCGGTGTCGATCGGCGGGGATCCGGCCGCCGCCATACGCTCGATCGTTCGCGCGACCGATCAACAAATGCAGGAAGCGTGTCCCGGGCTCGGAGCGCGTCTCTTCCTCAACAATCGTCCCGACGCGTCGGCGAGAATTGCGGCGATCAATCGCATTCCGGCGGGGTGTCCGTAGGCGTTATCTGCCAGTTATTCGCGAACTGCATCGCAGCTTCGAGCCCTTCTCGCAACCACAGGTCTACCGCGTCGGCTGCCGCTGCCACGACGTCGGGTAATCGCTCGCGTTCGGACGCGTCGAACGGGGATAACACGTGATCTACCGACGCGAAGCTCGGCCGCCCGACACCGATCCGCAAGCGCGGAAACGTGTCGCCGATGGTAGCGATGATCGAGCGCAAGCCGTTGTGACCGCCGTGCCCGCCGAACGGCCGCATCCGAAGTTTTCCGAATGCCACGTCCATTTCGTCGACCACCACCAGCACGCCGCCCGGCGGCGTCTTATACCACGACGAAATGAGCCGCAACGGCGCTCCGCTCAGGTTCATGAACGACGTCGGTTTAACGAAAACGACGCGCCGGGCGGCATCGAATGCCTGCTCGGCGCTGTCTTTCTTCTTCCAGTGCGTCACGGCGTAGCGCCGCGCCACTTCGTCGACGACCATGAACCCGGCGTTGTGTCGCGTCGCCGCATACTCTTTGCCGGGGTTCCCGAGTCCGGCTACCAGCCGAATTGATTCGCGATCGGTCAGAGGCTATTTTTCGTCGGTAGCGCCGATGACTTGCGGCTCGGCCGCTGCGGTCGGTCCGGTCGCGGCTTCCTCAACCTGACGCTCGGTGCGCGACGCTTCGACGCTGACGACGATCGTGTCGGCCGGAGTGATCATCGTGAAGCCTTCGGGTAGCTTGATGTCGCCGGCGGTCACGTGCTCGTACAGGCCTAGCTTCGATACGTCAGCTTCGAGATGCTCGGGAATTTGGCTGGCCGGCCCCTGGATCTCCAGTTGATGCATGACGACGTCCATCACGCCGCCGGAATCCTTGACGCCCGGCGCGACGCCCGCGGTTACGACGTCGAGCGTCGCAACGATCGCTTCGTTGGCCGAAACGCGCTGAAAATCGGCATGCAGAATGCGATGGCTGACGGGATGAAATTGAATCGTGCGAACGAGGGCCGTTTCGTTGGGACCGCCGTCCGGCTTGAGCGTCACGATCGCATTCCGCGCGCCGTGGTGCAAAAGTTCTGCGAAGGCTTTCGCGTCGATCGCGATGGATTCGGGTTGCGACCCGTGCCCATAGAGAACGGCGGGAATTTTGCCGTGCCGGCGTAGCGCGTTCGAGCCGGTCGTGCCGGGCTTTACGCGCTTTTCGACGGAGAGGTTGAAATCTGCGGTCGCCACGTTGTGTAAATCCTCTGCTTTCTAGACGGGTAAAAGTTTTGCGCCGTGCGCTCAGGCAGCCGGCGGCAACGGTTGATCGTCGCCGAAGAGCTCGGACACCGAGCGGTTGGTGGTAATCCGGTTGATCGCATCGGCAAACGTCTGCGCGATCGATAGTTGAACGAACTTTGGATGCTCCGGAACGTTCGCGAACGGAACCGTATCGGTGACGATCACTTTCTCGATGTCCGATCGTTCGAGTACGTCGACCGCTTCGCCGGCGAAGATACCGTGCGTCGCTACCGTAAACACGCGGGTCGCGCCGCGGGCTTTAATCGCTTCGGCCGCCTTCGCGAGCGTGCCGCCGGTGGAAATCATGTCGTCGACGATCACCGCAGCGCGTCCGGCGACATCGCCGACGATGTCGGTGACTTCCGAAACGTCTGGTTCCGGACGGCGCTTAAAGACGATCGCCAGCGAGGAGTTCAGGCGCTTTGCGAAGATTTCGGCGCGATGCACGCCGCCCGCATCGGGCGAGACGATCGTGACGTTTCCATCGCACAGTCCTTGCTTCTTGAGGTATTCGCAGAGCACCGGCGTCGCCACCAAGTTGTCGACCGGGATATCGAAAAAGCCTTGAATCTGCGCGGCGTGCAAGTCCATCGTCACGATGCGCTTCGAGCCGGTCACCTTGAGCAGGTTGGCCACGACCTTGGCCGAGATCGGCTCGCGACCTTTGGTTTTTTTGTCTTGCTTCGCATACCCGTAATACGGTATGACCGAGGTGATCCGCGCGGCGGATGCCCGGCGTAATGCGTCGATCATCAGGAGCAGTTCCATCAGCGCGTCGTTGACGCTCTTGCCTTGCGGCGTGCGGCAGATGGATTGCACGACGAAGACTTCGGCGCCGCGAACGTTCTCGCCGATTTCGACCCGGGTTTCCGCATTGCGAAACTCGCCGACAAGCGCCTTGCCGACGTTGAGCCGCAGACGTCTAGCGATGTCTGTAGCGAGTTGCGGATTCGAAGTTCCGCTAAAAATGAGTGGAGTGAGGCTCACGGACTCCCCCGGTGGGCGAGAGCAGCAGCGAACCGCTGGCTTTCACGCGAGCCCGGCCGGGCTCCTCGCGAAGAGCGCCCGAGCTGAATCGGTTCGGTGCCGGAGGCGGTTGAGTAGTGGTAATGTCTCAACGATTCGAGCTGGTTGCCCCCTTCGGTCTCGCCGGCGATCAACCCAAAGCCACCCAGGCGCTCGCCGAAGGCGTCGAGCGCGGCGATCGGACGCAGACGCTGCTGGGTGTGACCGGCAGCGGTAAGACGATGGCGATGGCCCGCACCGTCGAGCTCGTCCAAAAGCCGACCCTCGTACTGTGCCACAACAAGCTCCTGGCCGCCCAGCTGTGCGCCGAGTTCCGCGATTTTTTTCCAAAGAACGCGGTCGAATATTTCGTATCGTACTTCGACTACTACCAGCCCGAGGCGTACGTCGCATCGACCGACACCTATATCGAAAAAGACAGTTCGGTCAACGACGAGATCGAGCGCCTGCGTCATTCGGCCACCCAATCGCTATTGACGCGTCCCGACACGCTGATCGTCGCATCCGTCTCTTGCATCTTCGGTTTAGGGTCGCCCTCGGATTATATGGAGATGTCGGTACGGGTGCGGGTCGGCGATTCGTTGGACCGGGATGTGTTTTTGCGCAAACTGATCGATATGCAATACCGTCGCAACGACCTCAACCTCGTGCGAGGGACGTTCCGCGTTCGCGGCGACGTGTTGGAGTTCGTCGCCGTGGACGAAGAGCTGGTGCATCGCATCGAATTTTTCGGCGACGAAATCGAAGCCATCAACGTCGTCAACATCATGACCGGCGAGTACGTCGAGAGCAAAGACGAATTGCACATCTTTCCGGCCAAACACTTCATCACGCCCGACGAGAAATTGCGGAGCGCCGTCGACTCCATCGAAGCCGAACTGGCCGATCGTTTAAAGTATTTTCGGGCGCACGGAAAGCTTCTCGAAGCACAACGTTTGGAGATGCGCACCCGCTACGACCTCGACATGTTGCGCGAGGTGGGCTACTGCAACGGGATCGAAAACTACTCGCGACATCTTACCGGCCGCGAGCCCGGATCGACGCCGTCGTGCTTGATCGACTTTTTCCCCAAAGACTGGCTTCTTTTCGCCGACGAGTCGCACGTCACGTTGCCGCAAGTCCGCGGCATGTACGGCGGCGATCGCTCGCGCAAAGAAGTGCTGGTCGAGCACGGATTCCGCTTGCCGAGTGCGTTGGATAACCGGCCGCTTACATATGAAGAGTTCGACGATCATGTGAAGCAGGCGATCTACGTTTCGGCGACGCCGGGAGCGTACGAAACCGGGCGTAGCAGCCAAGTCGTCGAGATGATCATCCGCCCGACCGGTTTGGTCGACCCCGAAGTCGACGTGCGTCCGACGCGCAATCAGATCGACGATCTCATGGAAGAAATTCGCGTGCGCTCCGATCGTCAAGAACGCGTTCTGGTGACGACGCTCACCAAAAAGATGGCCGAAGATCTGACCGACTTCTTACTCGAAATGGGATTGCGCGCGCGCTATCTGCACAGCGAAATCGACACGCTCGAGCGCGTGGCGATCCTTCGCGATCTGCGTATCGGTACGTTCGACGTGCTGGTCGGAATCAATTTGCTGCGCGAGGGGCTAGACTTGCCCGAGGTGTCGATGGTTGGCATCTTGGATGCCGACAAGGAAGGGTATCTGCGCAGCGGAACCTCGCTGATTCAGACGATCGGACGTGCCGCCCGTCACGTCGAGGGCAAGGTGATTATGTACGCGGATGTGATGACCGAGTCGATGGCGCGGGCCATCGGCGAGACGAAGCGGCGCCGGGAGTTGCAAGTGGCCTTCAACACCGAGCACGGCATCGAGCCGCGCTCGATCCGCAAGGAAGTGCGCGACATCCTTGGGATGGTCGGCGCCACCCGCGAAAACACCGAGAAGTTCAAGTACGACAAGCTGCCGCGCGAGATCGCCTTGAAGACCGCCGCCGACCTGGACCGGCGGATGCGGGAGTTAGCCGCCAACCTCGAGTTCGAGAAGGCGGCGGCACTGCGGGACGAACTGGTCGAGCTGCGCAAGCAGATCGGCGGCAACGAAGGGCTTCTCTTTGCGGGTAAAGCGCCCAAGATTTTCGATCGTGCGCTGCAAGAATTAGTCGGCGGCTGACACTCCGGCGAGGAGTTCGCCTATCGTGACGCATACGACGATGCACGTGTCACAAGTCATCGGCGAGCTCCTCATCGTCGTCGTCATCGCGGCGTTCTGCGTCGGGCTGCATGCGCTGTGGCGGCGGCGCTTTAGTAGCGAGGTTCTACGCAAGCACAACGACGTGGCTGGGTTCTTGTTTTCCGCGGTCGGGGTCATTTATGCGGTCGTGCTCGGCTTCGTCGTCATCGTCGTCTGGGAAAAGTATGACGCGACGTTGTCTAACGTCGAAACGGAAATCGCCGCCGTTTCGGACCTGTACCGCACGGTGGGCGGCGTGCCCGAACCGCTGCGCGGACACATACGTTCCCAACTGCTTGGGTACGCGCATAGCGTGCTGCGAACCGAGTGGCCGCAAATGCGCAAAGGACTCTCCGTGCAACGCGACATGCCGCACCTCGAGGATATCGGGCAGCACATCGACAGGTTCAAGCCCGCGTCGCTGGGTGAGTCCAACGTACAGCAGATGGCGATGACGCAGTTAGAGCGGTTATTCGATGCGCGGCGGTCGCGCGTCTACGAATCGGGTCCATCGGTTCCGTTGGTGCTGTGGTTTGCCTTGGTTGCCGGCGCGCTAGCCGTGCTCGCATTCGCGTTTCTTTTTGGCGTCGAAAATAGTGGGGCGCAGCTCGTGATGACGGCAATTTTAGCGGGGCTGATCGGAATTCTATTCATCGTGATTGCGGAGTTCGACCGGCCCTTCGGCGGGTCCGTACGCATTTCGTCGGACGGCTGGCTGATGTTGCTGCGGCATTTGCCGACCGTTCCGTGATTTCGCGCTTGCGTCTGGCCGACGCCGGCGGCGATGCGGCCGTTGCGCTTATCGAAACGCGACTTCCCGCCTTCGCGGACGCACGCGCGCTGCACTGCGAAGCCCCGGCCGGCGCATTGATTCGCATCGACGGCATCGCACGGGGTGCGTTCGATCGCGAGCATTCGTCGCTGGATATCGAGGCGTGCGAGCGAGAACGCGCGTTACTGCTTGAGGTCGAGCGCCGCTCGTTACCGAATAACGGTTTGCCGGCCGGTCCCGGCCTAAAGTGGAGCTGGATGCTCGGTCACGCCGCGCCCGCGCCTCCGCAACATGCCACGCTGGTACCGACCGCTGACCTTGCGCGTCAGCCCGAGTCTTCCGATCCGTTGCGTTTGTGGGGGCATAGCCATCTCGACGTTGCGTGGTTGTGGAGCTTCGACGCGACGCGTCGTAAGGCGATGCGCACCTTCGCGACGGCCGTCGCGCTGCTCGAACGCGACGAAACCTTCGTATTCGCGCAAAGCCAACCGCAGTTGTACGACTACGTGCGAGAAGCCGACATAGAACTGTTTGCGCGCGTTCGCGAACTCGCCGTGCGCGGTCGTTTCGACCCCGATATTGCGGCCATGTGGGTCGAGCCGGATTGCAATATTCCGTCCGGCGAATCGCTGCTACGCCAGCTCCTGTTCGCAAATCGATATTGTCGCGAACATTTCGGTACGTCTCCAACCATTGCGTGGCTGCCCGACACGTTTGGTTTCGCGCGCACGCTTCCGACGCTTCTTGCCCACGCGGGCGTACCGTATTTTGCGACGACCAAGCTGTACTGGAACGATACCACCGAATTTCCGTTACGCCAGTTTCGGTGGCGCGGGCCCGACGGCTCCGAAGTCGTCGCAGCCTCGCTACGCGGCATGGACGGCGGTTTTGCGCCGTGGCGCGTCGCCGCCGCGCGCGAACGCAACGAGCCGCTAGTCGTCGGATATGGCGATGGCGGCGGTGGACCGACCGCCAAGGAACTCAACGAGGCGCCGGCCGTTGGTCGCTGGGAACGGCCGCGCGTATGGTTCGAACGTCTGGCCGCAGATCGCGAACAACTCGCCGTTCACGACGACGAATTGTATCTGGAATATCACCGGGGCGTTTTCACGACCCACCGCGACGTCAAGGCTGCAAACGCACGTCTCGAACGGCAGCTCGGTGAAATCGAAACTGCCGCGGCCTGGTGTGTCGCGTTAGGCGTCCCGCAAGCCGCGATCGAGCGCATCGTCGCGGCAACGAACGCCGTTTGGGAGATCGCGCTTCGCAATCAGTTCCACGACGTGTTGCCCGGCACGTCGATACCGGAAGTGTATGTCGACGCGCGCGCCGGTTACGCGGGCGCCGAAGCGTTGCTCGATAGCGCCGAAACCGCGCTGCGCGCGATGCTTCCTCGCGCCCGGCCCGCACTCGAGCCGAAGGTGTGCGCCGTGCGGCGTGACGGCTCCAATTATGTCTTCGAGCACGCGTCGCTCTCCGCAACCGTGACGCCGGCGGGTGCGCTGGTCGATGCGCATGTCACCGGCGGCCGCAACGTCATACGGCACGCCAACGTGCCGACGATCTATCGCGATCGTCCGCGTAAATGGGAAGCCTGGAACGTCGACGCCGGCTATTGGAATTCGGCGCGACCGCTCAAGGCGCACGAAGCCGCGATCGTCGATGGGGCGTTAGAAATTCGGCTCGACGCTGGGCGTTCGTCGCACGCCACGATGCGCGTATCGTTACATGAGGGCGATCCGTTCGTGCGCGTCGAGATGGCGATCGATTGGCACGAGCGCCGCCGGCTGCTGCGGGTCGAGCACGATCTCGACGTCGCCACGTCCGAAGCGATCTACGGTGCGCCGCATGGGGTGGTTCGGCGTAGCACGCGGTTCGAGACACCAGCCGAGCGCGCGCGGTTTGAGGTGCCGGGCCAACGCTTCGCCTATGTGTGCGACGAGCGAGGGGACGGCTTTGCGTCGTTTGCACTCGACACATACGGCTGGAGCGGCCGAATGGAGAAGAACGAAACAATGTTGCTCGGTCACTCGCTCCTACGCGGCACGGTATGGCCCGACCCCGATGCCGATCGCGGCGAGCACCTCCTCACGTGGGCCGTCGCTCCAACGCGGAATGCCAGCCTTGGCGCCCTCGAAGCAGTGTGGAGGCGGTTCGCACGCCTTTCCGGCGTGCCGCTGTTCGATTCCGACGATGAATCGATCGTCGTCGTAGCGTGTAAGCCGGCCGAGGACGGGGACGGCGTGGTGGTTCGCGTGCGTGAATGCGACGGCGTTTCTCGCGAGATGCGTTTGCGCTGCGGCGCCCGCATGCGTTCTGCTGTCGCGGTCGACGCATTAGAGCGACCGCTGGATGAAACCGCAGGTATTGACGCCGAAGCGATCGTGGGGACGGTCGGAGCATATGCGTTGCGGTCGTTTCGGGTGCGCTTTCGATGACGCGGCGCTTAGGTGCCGTGCTGTTCGACCTCGATGACACGCTGCACGACGATACGTTCGCATACCGCGATGCCGCCGAAGAGGTCGCGCGCGAGATCGCGGTCGAGCGCGGCATCGACGCCGTCGCGCTGACGGCGGCCTACGTGGCCGAAGCCGAGGGTTTCTGGCACCGCCTTTCCCCCGATGCGTTGGAAGAGACGATGGAAGGCGTGCGACGGCGGTTGTGGCGCAACGCGCTCGACCGGGTCGGCATCGCCGACCCCGCATTGGCGTTGCGGTCGGCCGAACGATATCACGACTATCGAAAGAAGCGCTACGTTCCGTTTCCGCAGACGGCCGCCGTCTTGGCCGCCGAGCGCGGCCGAGGCCGCCGCCTGGGTCTGGTCACGAACGGCTTTTCGGAAACGCATCGAGAGAAGATCGAGCTGCTGCGTTTGGGCGAGTTCTTCGATGCGATTTTCATCGCCGACGAAGTCGGCATGGTCAAGCCCGACCCGCTGTTGTTCGCGCACGCGTGCCGCACGCTGGAAACTGCGCCCGCGCACGCGGCAATGGTGGGAGATCGGTACGACCGCGATATGTCCGGAGCGCTCGAGGCCGGGCTGGCGACCATCTGGCTGAACGTACGGAACGAGCCCTTGCCCGCGGGCGTCCGGCCGCCCGACGCGGAGTGCTCGACAATTGAAGAAGCGGGGCGCATCCTTCAGGCCTACCCCTGAGGTTTCGGTAGAGTTATGCCTTCGGGTCTTGATTCGATCGTCATTAAGGGCGCGCGCGAGCACAATTTAAAGAACGTCGATTTGGTGTTGCCTCGCAACCGCTTGATCGTCGTTACCGGCCTATCCGGGTCCGGTAAATCGTCGCTGGCGTTCGACACGATTTACGCCGAGGGCCAGCGCCGTTACGTAGAGTCGCTCTCCTCGTACGCGCGCCAATTCTTAGGGCAAATGGAAAAGCCCGATGTCGACTACATCGAGGGATTGTCGCCGGCGATTTCGATCGACCAAAAGTCGACCTCGCGCAACCCGCGATCGACGGTCGGCACCGTCACCGAAATCTACGACTACTTACGTTTGCTGTTCGCCCGCGTCGGCACGCCACATTGCTACAACTGCGGGCGCGAGATCAGCACGCAATCGAGCGAGCAAATCGTCGATTCGATTCTCGAGCTACCCGAAGGCAGCAAACTCTTGCTGCTCGCGCCGCTGGTGCGTGGACGCAAGGGCGAATATAGCAAATTGTTTGAGGAAATCGCCAAAGAGGGCTTCGCTCGCGTGCGGGTCGATGGTGAGATTCGCGAACTTCGTGAGAAAATAATACTCGATAAGAAGCGTAAACACACGATCGAAGTGGTCGTCGACCGGTTGGTCGTAAAACCCGACGTGCGCAAGCGGCTGACCGACTCGGTCGAAACGACGCTTCGCCTATCGACCGGCATCGTTACCGTGATCGTCGACGATCGCGAGCTGACGTTTAGCGAAGCCTTCGCGTGCGTGTACTGCGGATTATCGTTCGAAGAGCTGGCGCCGCGCCTGTTTTCGTTCAACTCGCCCTACGGCGCGTGCTCGGTCTGCAGCGGCTTGGGCGAGAAGATCGAGATCGATTCGTGGAAAGTCATTCCGGATCGCACCAAGTCGATTACCGATGGCGCCATCGTTCCGTGGAGCCGCAGTCTCGGTGGCGGCAAATATCCGTCGATGAACCCGTATTACTTGCAACAGCTGGAGCGCGTGTTGCGCAAATACAAAGTAAAGATGTCGACGCCGATCGAGGACATGCCGGACGACGTGGTCGACGTCGTTTTGTACGGGACGGACAAAGAGCAGGCGTTCGCTTACACGTCGCGGGCCGGCAAAACGTGGGAGTATCGCGCGTCGTTCGAAGGAGTGGTGAACAACCTGCAGCGGCGATATGCCGAAACGTCGAGCGAGAGCGTCAAGGAAGACATCGAGCGGTTTATGTCGGCTTCCAACTGCAATGCCTGCAAGGGCGCGCGGCTCAAGCCGGAGGCGTTGGCGGTGACGATCGGCGGCGTCAACATCGACGCGCTGACCCGCCTGCCGATCGAGCGCTTCGAGCAGTTTTTCGAAGGGCTCGAGCTGACGCCGCGACAGACGCAGATCGCGCATCAAATCGTCAAGGAGATTCGCGGCCGCGCCGGCTTTCTTAGCAACGTCGGCCTTACGTACCTCACGTTGGGACGTTCGGCCACGACGCTGTCGGGTGGCGAATCGCAACGGATCCGTCTGGCGACGCAGATCGGCAGCGCACTGGTCGGCGTCTTGTACATCCTCGACGAGCCGTCGATCGGGTTACATCAGCGCGATAACGAGCGTCTGTTGGCGACGCTGCAGACGTTGCGCGATCTCGGCAACACCTTGATCGTGATCGAGCACGATGAAGACACGATGCGCACTGCCGACGTGGTCGTGGATATCGGTCCGGGTGCGGGCGCCGAAGGCGGCGAGATTTTGACGGTTGGAACGCTCGATGAGATTCTGGCCGACGAACGCTCCGAAACCGGCGCGTACCTTTCGGGGCGCAAGTTTATCCCGGTTCCGAAGGAACGGCGCGTTCCGCGCTCTTGGCTTGAAGTGCGCAACGCGCGCGCTAACAATTTGCGTGGAATCGACGTGAAGTTTCCGCTCGGCGCGTTTTGTGCGGTAACGGGCGTCAGCGGTAGCGGCAAGTCGTCCTTGGTCAACGAAGTGTTGATCCGCGCGCTCAACCAGCATCTGCACGGACAGCCACCGAGCGGAACCTACGGCACCGTTAAGGGCGCCGGGCAACTCGACAAATTGGTCGTGATCGATCAATCCCCGATCGGCAGAACGCCGCGCAGCAATCCGGCGACGTACACCGGCACGTTCGACTATATCCGCGAACTGTTTTCGAAGGTTCCAGAGTCGCGCATGCGGGGCTATCAGCCGGGGCGTTTCTCGTTCAACGTCAAAGGCGGGCGCTGCGAGGCGTGCGAGGGCGACGGCATCATCAAGATCGAGATGCACTTCTTGCCCGACGTCTACGTGCCGTGCGAAGTTTGTAAAGGCAAGCGTTACAACGCGCAGACGCTCGAAGTCAAATATAAGGGCAAAACGATTTCCGACGTATTGGAAATGCGCGTCGATGAGGCCAACGAGTTCTTTTCGGCGATTCCGCGCGTCCACAACAAACTCAAGACGATTTGCGAGGTCGGGCTCGGTTATATCAAGATGGGGCAGCCGGCGACGACGCTCTCGGGCGGTGAGGCGCAGCGCGTAAAACTGGCGTCCGAATTGTCGCGGCGCTCGACCGGCCGCACCTTTTACGTACTGGACGAACCGACGACCGGTTTGCACTTCGCCGACATCCACAAGTTGCTTGACGTACTGCAGAAGCTCGTCGCTACCGGCAACAGCGTGCTGGTGATCGAGCACAATCTCGACGTCATCAAAACGGCCGATTATCTCATCGATCTCGGTCCGGAAGGTGGCGATAAGGGTGGCACGCTGGTTGCGATCGGCACGCCCGAGGAAGTCGCAGCCGACCCGGCATCGTTTACGGGCGCGTTCCTCGCGCCGGTATTACGCGATCAGCGCGCCGTCGGCCATAGCGCACTGGACCGTACGAAACTCGACCGTATCGAACACGAGAATCTCTCGATGCTCGACGAACTCACGCAAACCGAGCGGATTCCCGTCGAGGCGTAGTCGCCGTGGCGAAGTCGAGCCGAAGCGCCGAAGCCCGCGTCGAGAAGCTTCGCGCGCAGATCGATGAGGCGAATCATCGCTACTACGTGCTCGACGATCCGGCGCTGACCGACGCCGAATTCGACACGCTACTGCGCGAGCTCGTAACCCTCGAAACCGAACACCCCGAACTGCAAAGCGCCGATTCTCCGACGCAACGAGTCGGCGCACCGGCATCGGACCGCTTCGCGGCCTATCGGCACGCACGGCCGATGTTGAGCCTGGCCAACTCGACGACCGAAGAAGATTTGCGAGCGTTCGACGAGCGAGCCCGCAAACTCGCGGGCATCGACCTGCGCTACGTTTGCGAACTGAAAATCGACGGATTGGCGATCGCGCTCGATTACGACGGTGGCCTGCTTTCTCGCGGCGGCACGCGCGGCGACGGCCGCGTGGGTGAAGAGGTAACGCCAAACCTTCGTACGGTCAAAACCATTCCGTTGCGACTGCGTGCGGTCGATAACGCACCTACGTTTCTCGAAGTGCGCGGCGAGGTCTACTTGCGCAAGAGCGACTTCGACCGTTTGAACGTGGCGCGCGAGCGCGAAGGATTGCCCGTGTTCGCGAACCCCCGCAACACCGCGTCCGGCGGCGTCCGGCAGTTGGATCCTGCATCGACTGCCGAGCGTCGCTTATCGTTTTACGCCTATCAAATTGCAGAGCAGCGGGGCGGCGCGCCTCACGCGACACAGTCCGAAGCGCTCGAGTATCTGCGCGCCCTCGGCTTTAAAGTGAATGAGAATATTCGGCAGGCAGCGTCGATCGACGACGTGATCGCGTATTGTCGCGAATGGGAAGCGCGCCGCGACGAGCTGGACTACGAAATCGACGGCGTCGTCGTTAAAGTAGACGACCTCGATCTCCAGGAGAAACTAGGAACCGTATCGCGCGATCCGCGCTGGGCGATCGCCTTTAAGTTCAAAGCGCGTGAGGCGCGTACCAAGCTGCGCGATATCGTGGTGTCCGTCGGACGGACCGGAACGCTTAATCCCAATGCGGTGCTGGATCCCGTCCCGATCGGCGGAGTGACGGTGAAGAGCGCCACGCTGCACAACGCTGCGTACATCGAGAGCAACGACATCCGCATCGGCGATACCGTGTTGGTCACGCGTGCGGGCGACGTGATTCCGCGCGTCGTCGGGCCGATCGTTAGCGAACGAAACGGGCGCGAAAAGCGCTTCCGCATGCCCGATACGTGCCCGGTTTGCGGCGCGGACGTCGACCACCCTGAAGGCGAGGCGATGTCGCGCTGCACGAATGCGGCGTGCCCGGCGCAAGTCTACGAACGCGTGCGTCATTTTGCATCCCGCGGAGCGATGGATATCGAAGGCTTGGGTGACGTGCTATCGGAGCAGTTGATCGCAACCGGAGCGATCCGCGACATCGCCGACATTTACGCGCTCGATCTGGACGCGCTCCTCGCGGTTCCGCGGCTGGCCGAAAAAAGCGCGGGTAATTTATTGCGTTCGATCGAGGCATCGAAGGCACGAGGCTTAGCGCGTGTCCTAGTTTCGCTCGGCATCCGCTTCGTCGGCGAGCAAACGGCACGAATTCTGGCAGAAGACTTCGGCTCGATCGATGCGATCGAAGCCGCCGGTGAAGAGCAGTTGCGAGAGAGTGACGGAATCGGTCCGGAAGTTGCCGCAAGCGTGCGATTGTTCTTCGAGCAGGAAGACAACCGCGGCATCGTTGGCCGCCTGCGCGACGCCGGCGTCGATCTCACCGCGCCGAAACGCGAACGTGCGGCGCCCGGACCGTTGGCCGGCAAGACCTTCGTACTCACCGGCACGCTACCGAACCTCACGCGAGATCGTGCATCCGAGTTGATTCTTGCTGCGGGCGGCAAAGTTACGGGATCGGTCAGCAAGAAGACCGACTACGTCGTTGCGGGTGATGAAGCGGGGAGCAAGTTAGCGAAGGCCGAGCAACTCGGCATTGCCATTCTCGACGAATCGGCTCTCGAAGCGTTGCTGTCCGGTTAAACACTAGTCGGACGTTCGGTACACGTCCGAAATCCAATTCACTTCCCACGTCTTGCCGCCATCGGTGGAAAATGCTTGTTCGAAGTGATAATGCTTTGGGGCATCGACCGGCGTCCATATGTAACGGCTTGCGATCGGGCGTCCTTCGTAGGAATCGTTCCAGCAATAGAACTTTCCAACGCCGTGCTCGTCGAACGATCCAACCTCCGGTGGCAGGCCGAGGCCGTTTTTGGCCGTCACCCAATAAATGCTCCACGCCCGCTTCGTTGCATCGTACAAACGTAACGTCGCGAAATCGATCGCCCCAAGCGGGCTGTTGAGGCGGCCAGATTCGAAGTTGCCGCCTCCGTTCCAGAGCGATCGATTCTCAACGGACCCTTCGAACGAATACCAATCGTGCGATCCGGTGAGCGGCTTGCGGAGCCGTTTAAACGTCATGTGCCATTTGCCCGCGAGCCAGTCGAAGTCGTGGCTGCCGTCTCGCTGCGAGACTGCAGGCCGGTTTGGGGCGAGCGTCTGGCCGAGCGCGGCCGGCGTTCCATGCAACGCGACCAGCACCGCGATCGGGAGTGTCATCAAGGCCCTCTTCATGTCTCGAGTGTAGCAGCCAAACCTGACAGGTAATGTCAGGGTTCTTTTTTACGGGTGGCGAAATCGTCGAGTTTGTCGGCCGGTCGTCAGATATCGCTGCTGTTATTGCTCCAGATTCGCGGGCGCGCGAGCGCTCCCGAACTCGCGGACGAGCTGGGCGTCTCCGTGCGCACCGTCTATCGCGATGTCGAGCGGCTGCACGATGCGGGCGTTCCGATTTACGCTGAAGCCGGCAATGGCGGCGGAATCCGAATCGTCGATGGATACCGAATGCGGTTGACCGGTCTCGATCTTCCAGAATCCGAAGCGTTGGGACTGGCTGGGTGGACGACGATCGCCGAAGCGCTCGGAATCGGATCGGCCGCGGCCGGCGCTCAACGAAAGTTACTGGCTTCGTTGCCCCGTGCTACCGCGGAAAGCGCGCGGCGCACGCACGAACGCTTGCACGTCGATCTCGCGCGATGGTACGCACCCGCCGAAATGCCGGCCCATCTTCCGGCGCTCGCGCGCGCCGTTTGGGACTTGCGCAAGTTGCGAATCGAGTACCAGAGTTGGCGGAAACGCGCGAAGCGCGACGTCGAGCCACACGGACTCGTGCTCAAAAACGCGACCTGGTACCTCGTCGCTCGATGTGACGGCAAACTGCGGACATATCGGGTCGGCGAAATCGCATCGGTACAGCCGTTGGACGCAACGTTCGTGACGAGCAACGATTTTAATTTGCGAGCGTATTGGGAGTCGTCGACGCAGCGCTTCGAACGAAGCCTCGTCCGCGGCGAGGCAACCGTGCGTTGTACGCCGGGTGCGTTGCCACTTTTGCATCGCATCGGACCGGGTCCGGCCCAGCCGTCAAAGGGCGATTCTTCAATCGTGACCGTGCCCATCGAGTCGATCGAACGAGCGGCTCGCGACCTGTTGGCGTTGGGCGATTCGGTCGAGGTGCTCGCTCCCGCAGAGCTGCGCGAACGGATTGCGAGCACAGCTCGAGCGACCGCCGAACTCTACGAAAAGAAGCGCGTTCCTAAACGCGGCCGAAGCACGCCCACCACACCCACGCGATGAGAACGGCTTGCAACGGTAACCGGATGTACAGTGCCGTCGCAGAAGCCATGTCACGATAGAGCTCCGGGTGCTGCGCCATGTACACGTTCGCCGGAAAAACGGCAAGGAGCAGCAAAACGAGCCCGATTCCCGCAGCCTTGCGCGTCCGCGCGATGAGAACGCCGATACCACCCGCAATCTCCGCAACGCCGCTGATGACGACCAGCAGCGCCGGAGATGGAAATGATGGTGGAACGATATGTTGATAGAGTGCCGGGTGCACGAAGTGGTTTGCGCCCGCGGCAATAAAGAGCGCTCCGAGTAGGACCGTCGCTACGGTTTTGTTGACCAAACTTCAGTCGAGATCAGCCACCGTCCACCGGTTTTATGAAAGGTGAACGTCATCGTTCCCGATTCGGCAAATGGCTTGCCGGCTTGGGTGCCGGTTATGACCATCGAATCGACGAGATAGGCGTCGGTCGGTGATTGCCGGTATTCGCCGACCCGCACCGCTCCAACGTGGAGATGACCCATGTGGGCGCGTTTCATGAGCACGGTGAGACCGTTCCACCACTCCGTGCCGGCGTTCGCGCCGCGCCAGACGAACGGCGCATTTTCATCCACGACAACCGCATCGGACGTAAAAATCCCGGATAGCGATGAACCGTCGTTCGTGTTGCCGACGTTAACGACCACATTTGCGAGTTTGACGATCGCTTGCGGCGGAATCGCCTTCGTCTGCGCCAGCGCACTCAGCGGAGCGAGCGCCAGCACAAGACCGAAGGTAACGATGCGCACGTTCATTGTCCGGCTACTTTCAGATCGGCTGCCAATGCTTTCGCTTTGGCGACCGGAACGCCGAGCTTTTCTAGTTTCGATGCATCGAACGACGCGTTGGTCATCTTGACGATGGTCCAGTTTCCGTCAATCTTTTTGGTTAGGGCTTGGCCTCCACCGTAGCCATTGCCGGCGGGCCAATGTGCTATCGCGTACGGCAGTTCCGCGACCATACTCACGTTAATATCCGTCGCGTTCAGACGCTCTTGCACCACTTCGGAAAGGGCGACCGCGTCCGATTGATTGAGGATCGCGGCGGCGGCCGGCGCCGCGCAAACCAACGCGAGCGCGAGAATGGCAAATACACGCATATCTCGCCTTTTGCGTCCAAGCAAGCGCTGCCCTCCACTGTCTGTCGTATCGCGGATCCATAGGCTTGCTTGTGCTGCTTCACGAGGGTACTATTATCGCCCGCGAGTGCGATCGACCAGGCGCTTAATGAGGAGCATTGCTCATGAACCATCGCCCTAACCGTGTCGCTAGTAGAATCGGCGCTTTTGCTCTTACTATGGTGAGTTGCGGATGCGCCGGCGGAAATAGAACCGTTCCAACGGCGCCGGCCGCGATCTCGGCCGTTGGCGCGCAGCCGAAGGCCAAATCGCTGCTGTTCGTCGGCAATTCGAACATCGGGAGAATCGACGTCTTCGTTTTGGTCAAAGGACAGTACGAACTGCAACGGCAGATTGAAGATTCCAACGGTCCCGAAGGCCTACACACCGATGCGGCCGGCAATTTATACGTTGCCGACCAGGGTCTCGGAACGGAGGGTCCCGGTGTCGGGGACATCGCGGTATATGCACCGGGCGCCGCGAGCCCAAGCCGGTTGATTGTTCCCGGTTACAACATCGCCGACGTCGCACCGTCTGCGAACGGCAAACTGTTCGCAGCAAACTTCGGTCCGGACGGATATTTCGGACCGGGTTCGGTTTCTGCGTATGGACGCACGAAAGACATTCCGTTGCGAACGACGGTTATTCCTAATTCATTTCAGGCGCTCGGTATCGTTCGCGACCCCAACAATCAAGACGTGTTCGCCACGTATAGCACCAACGATAACAAAGGCCATATCGCAGGTTTCGTGCATGGCAAACCGCCCGCAATCGATCTCGGCGTTACGTACGGTTCGCCCTGGGGAATCGCCGAGGACGGGAAGGGAAATCTCTTGGCGGCCGGTGGTGGCGTAATCAACATTTTCTCACAAACGGGCAAAGCACGCGGCTCTTTCAACGTTCCGGGCATCCCCTATCGCTTGGCATTTAACACCGACAGATCGTTGCTGTTCGTTTCGAATTTCGAGAACTTCGACGTCGAGATATTCTCGTATCCTAAGGTCAAAATGATAGGAACGGTTCAGTCCGATCAATGGAGTAAGTACGCCTGGCCGGACGGCGTCGCGTTCTGGCCTCCGCCCAAATAGGCCGCAACGGTCGCATCGCCACTAACACTTGAGCCTCGCGCCGCGTCTGTATTGCTATGCTGATCGAACGTGAGGCCGTGGAAGCGGCGCGGCTGGGAGGCGAGGCTCTCGAGGCGCTCATCGTTCGGCTTTGGCCGGACGCGTATCGAGTCGCCTTCGCAATCGTGCGCGATCGTGGCCTTGCCGAAGACGCGGCGCAAGAAGCTTGCGCCACCATCGCGCGCCGCTTGAGTTCCCTCAAAGATTCCGGTGCTTTCACCGCCTGGAGCTATAAGATTATAACGAACCGGGCGCTCGACACCGTCCGCTCGCGGCCTGCCTCGGCAAGCCTCGATGAAGTGCGCCGCGTGAAAACACACATCGACAGTGGTGATGCCTTCGATCTCAACGAGGCACTCGGAACCCTAGAGCCACGCCAACGCGCAACGATACTCTTGCACTACTACGGTGGTTTGAATAGCGGAGAGATCGGGGCCGCGCTCGGGATCGCGCCCGTGACCGTTCGTTTTCACTTGATGCGCGCTCGTGCGGCGTTGCGAAAAGCACTTGCCGTCGCCGATGCGGCGCAGCCGACCGAGGGAGTTCTTCTCGATGTACGGTGACGCTCGAATTTCCAAAGGCCTGCACTGCATGGTGCGGGATATCGAAGTACCCCCGGTTTCTCTAGCAACCATTCGGTACCGAATGGGACGACCTGCGCGCGAACCCATAACGCGTACCAGTTTCTATGTAACCGTTGCGGCAGCAACGGCGATTGCGCTCGCGGTACTTCCCATCGTTGCTCCCGCTTTCGTCCAGCGCCTCGAATCGCGGATCGTCGAGACGGTGCTGCGCTGGAGTCCGCCTCCTCCGCCGTCTGCTTCGCTCGTTGCAGCGTTGCGCTCGCAAACCGGCACGCTCGCGAAGGCACAGTCGATGGTGAAATTCACCATCGTCGCACCGGTCGGGCTTCCAAAAGATGTAACGTTGGAAACTATTGCGACCATGCCCGGCGCCGATTACTCCTTATCTGCGCGCGCGTGGAGCGTTGGAACTGCCAACGTCTGGTTCACGTATCGCCGGCGGCGTGGCGCTTCGTTTCAGCTGATGGCAGCCGCTTTCGATCCGCACGGAGGGCCGCCGTCGAAGTATATCGTCGAGGAAGGAGACGAACGTAACGGCCGCCACGTCTACATCGTCCACGATAAGTTCGCATGGCGAAACGGAGATCAAGTGATGACGGCGATCACCGGCGATGGGATCACTAAATCCGAAATCAACGCGATTCGTTCGTCGATGCGCGGCACTCCCATTGTTGGGGTGTGGCCTCCTCTGCGCCATTCTGTCCAGAAAATGTATGTGGCACCGTAGCTGAGCTCGGTGGTCGAAGGCAGTGGGGCACGCCCGCCGAAGGCGGTACGTGTTATGAACGATTTACAACAAATACCGATTACGACCATCGACGGGCGCGACACAACATTGGGCGAGTATGCCGGCAAGGTGTTGCTCGTCGTAAACACGGCCTCGAAATGCGGCCTGACGCCACAATACGAAGGGCTCGAGGCGCTCAGCAAGACGTATCGCGATAAAGGCCTCGAGGTATTGGGTTTTCCGTCGAACGACTTCGCCGGCCAAGAGCCTCTCAGCGAGCCCGAGATCGCGGACTTCTGTTCGACCAACTACGCGATCGATTTCCCGATGTTTTCGAAGATCGCGGTTGTGGGTGAGAACAAGCACCCGCTGTACGCCGAAATGATCGAGCAACGTCCGGAGGTGCCCGACACCGAAAAGTTTCGCGAAGGTCTGGTCAAGTTTGGCGTTACTCCGAATCCGGCGCCCGAAGTACTGTGGAACTTCGAGAAGTTTCTGATCGGTCGCGACGGCACCGTCGTCGATCGCTTCTCACCCGATGTCAAGCCGGATGACAACCGTCTTCGCGAGTCGATCGAACGCGAACTTTCACGCAAGGGCGCGTAACAAACCGGCGGCATCGATCGATTCCGATGCGTTTGCGTTTCTTGCTGGGTGGGGTGCTTGCCACCGCGGCCGCCACATCTTGTCTTGCAAGTGCGCGAGCCGATGTGCCTGTGGCGACGACGGTTCGAAACGTCGCCCGGGCATCTATGGCGGCCAATCACCTTCGAGCGCTCATCGTACAGGTGCGGTCGAACGGTAAAACGATCTATAACGGCGCGTTCGGCGAATCGATGACGGGAGTGCCGGCTACTACGGACATGCATTTCCGCAACGGAGCGATCGCGTTCAGCTTTATGGCGACGCTGTTGCTCGAGTACGTCGACCAAAAGAAAGTTTCGCTCGATACAAAACTCTCGAAGTACTTTCCGAATCTTCCAGATGCGAACCGGATAACGCTTCGGAATCTGGCGCAGATGACGTCGGGATACGCCGACTATGTGTATCAGCCCGAAACGATCGACGGCACGTATCGCGATCCGTTTCGCAAGTGGACGTCGGACGAACTCATCCACATCGGTGTTTCGAAGCCGCTGCAGTTCGCGCCGGGCACGAACTGGGGCTACTCGCACACGAACTACGTGATCTTAGGACGGGTGCTTGAAAAGATCGCGGGCGTGCCGCTCGCCGATGCAATTCGAGACAATGTCTTGCACCCGATCGGATTGACGCAAACGCAGACGAACGCCGGCGCATCGATCCCCTCGCCGGTTTTACATACGTTCAGCTCCGAGCGTCGCGAAACGCTCGGCATCGCGCCGGGAACGCCGTTCTATGAAGAGGCGACATTCTGGAATCCATCGTGGACGACCATAGATGGCGCAGTTGAAACGACCGACATCCACGATTTGGCGCTTTCGATCGAAGCCGTTTCGAATGGAAAGCTGTTGTCAAAGGAGTCGTCGGCGGCGCAACTCGCGCCGAGCTTGATTGGCTTCGGCCACGCACAGAGCGGGTGTCCGGCGTGTCGAGCGAACGACGAAACGTTTAGCTATGGCCTGGGTGTCATTCGATCCGGCGCTTGGATCGCGCAGACGCTCGGCTTTGCGGGCGCGTCGGGTGCCGTCGGTTACCTCCCGAGCAGCAAGCTGACGATTGCGGTCGAAGCGACGAACGGTTCGGGCGCGTACGACGATAAAGGCAATGCGGGTTTAGGCGCTACCGCCGTCTTTCGCGCGTTAGCCGATGCACTGGCACCGGGTACTTTTCCTCAATCACATTAGTTCTCATCAAGAAAAGCAGTATGAATCCGACGACGCGTCGCCACCTTGCAGTCGCACTTGATGCGCGCGGTGATTGTTATCGAATTCGAGATAGAAGTTCTCGTCGAAGCGCATAGTGCCGTCTTCTGCGATGTCCAAGCCGGCCATCCAGCTGTCGACGCCCTCGGGATAGAATTGATCGTCCCAGCTGCGATACAGCGAGTTCGTGAAGTAGACGCGCCTACCGTCGCGGCTGATCTCGACCATCTGCGGTCCCCCGAGCAGCGGCTTTTCAGGGTTACGCGGATGCGGAGCGCGACGAGCGATGCCACCGATATGGACCGAACCAACGAGTTTCGGGTTGAACGGGTCGCTCACGTCGTATTGACGTAGCTCGCCGGTGCCCCAGCAAGACGCGTACAAGTATTGATCATCCAGCGAGAGCCCGATGTCGGTCAAGAGCGGAGGTACGGCCGAAAAGCCTTTGAGCATGTCGGGTAGCTGTGCGGGATCGGCCGGCTCGGCCGGGATTTCGATCACCTTCTTGATTGCCCATGTGTCCTTGTCGTTATCGCGATACCACAACCAAATCGATGCCGACAAATCTTTTAACGAAACGACGACGCCGACGAAACCGTACGTCTTCGCCGGATCGTGTGAAGGACGTAACTCGAGCACCATTTGTTGCTCGGCTCCGAGGTCGATCGACTGCACGTGCTTTCGCTTGCGCAGATCCCAAAAATGGAGTTGATGCCCGTACTTGCCCGCGAGCAACAACTCGGGATTCAGGCCGCCTTCGATCATATTCGGCGTGCCCCACTCACTCGTTACCATCGCATCGTGCGTAAGATGCCACCAGAAATCGTACGCGAGGTACTGCGGACCGCGATCGGCTTCCCACTTTCCGATAATATCGAACGTGTCGCAGTCCAGCATGAACACTCCGCCAGGACCTTCGCCGTCGGCATTTCCTAAAGCGCTGACATAAATCGCGTCCGGCCCGCAATGCACGGTGTGCGGCCGCGTGTAGCCGGTCTTTTCGAGAATGTCTTGCGCTTCGATGGTCCGAACGATGCGCGGCTTCGTCGGATCCGGCTTCGTGTCGATGATGTAGATGCGCGACGAACGCAATCCCGGAACGATCAGATAGCGGCGCTCGACATGCGCGCGCGGTGCGAACGGACACAGCGCGGCGCTGCACGCGTTCCAACCGAAGTGATGCAACTCATCCCCGGTATTCGGCAATTCGACGCGGCCGATTTCGCTCGCATACGTCGATGAAGTCGGATCGGCGTCGACGACTGCGAGCGCATCCGGAACGTGATTACCGCTCGCGCTTAAGAGCGCGACGTAAGCGAGCTTCTCCGGCGGCGCTTGCATCGCGTCTTTGGCGGAGGCATAAAAGGTGGGGTCGGGCTTGAGCTGCATGCCGGGCAGCTTCCCCCGTCCCGAGCCGTCTCCTGTCGCCCTTCTATCCTAGGTAAAGAGAGCGATAACGCCCGTCACGACCAGCGCTATCGACCATACACCATCGACGTTTAGCCAGCCGGTTCGCAAGAAGCTCACGCCGACTTTCCAGTACACGACGAGTGCGACTGCCGTTAACGCTGTAACGTACCCGAGCGTATGAACGGCAACATACAGAAGGCTCGTTCCCATCCCTATGCCATATGGCGCCGAGGGCATCGCCGGCATGCCGGCCATGGCCGGCGCCGCTGTATGTGCGGACGCGATGAATGGCAAGAGCATCAAACCCGCACCGTGCGCGCTCGACATTAAGAAGCCCCAGAACACGAGTCCCCAAAATCCGACGCGCATCCCGACCCAGCGTGGATGGCGAACTCGAATCAAGCGATAGATGCCGTACCCGATCAGAATGGCGGCGCTCGCTTCGTGCACGAGCGGATGTGGCAGTTGTGCTGCCGCGACCGTCGCGACGAACACGATCGCGGCGACCGAAATCAAGTGGCCCAGAACGAGCGGCACGATCGCCTTCACAACAGCAGCGGCACTGCGTTCCTGAAAACCGAGCGCAACGGCAAACAACCAGCCCATTCCTGGATTAATGCCGTGGTAGCAACCTAGCAGAAACAGCGCGACCCAAACGTACTGTGCGGTCACGTCGATGCACCTCCAACCGGCTCGTTAGAACAGGCGGCGCAGCGAGTCGTCCGGCGTTTGGCCTTCGGGTAACGCCGCTGCGAGCGATTCCGCAATATCGCCGGCTACGACGCCCACGCGGCGGATGGATGCGGCGTGACGACCGGCTAGGCCGTGCCAATACGCGCCGGCTCGCGCTGCATCGGCGATCGGCAATCCTTGCGACGCCAGCGTTGCGATGATGCCGCTCAGCACATCGCCGGTGCCCGCCGTGGCGAGCGCACTGGTTCCGGTCGAATTAATGTGCATCGATGCGCCGTCGTACACGAGCGTATCGCTGCCTTTGAGCAGCGTCGCGATACCGGTCCGCAACACGAACTCGCGCAACCGGTCCACGCGCTCGCCCGGCTTGATCGTGCCCTTACCCGAAAGTCGCGCGAATTCGCCGGCGTGCGGCGTAACGACGGCTTTCTTGCCGCGCAATACGTCGAGGTGTTTGGACAAGTGAAAGAGCGCGCTGGCATCGACCACAACGGGCAGTTCGTTTCGCGCCAGAAATCCGGTAACGATCGCTCCGGTGCGATCGTCGAGGCCAAGCCCCGGTCCGATCGCGACCGCCGAGTTGTGGCTCGAAATGTCGATCAGTTGGTCGACGACATCCTCCGGCGAAGCGTCGTTCGAGATTTCCACAACGACTTGTTCGACGAGGTGCGCCCGAAGCGTCGGCGCAACGGTTGCCGGCGTCGCAACCGTCACGTAACCCGCACCGGCGCGTGCCGCACCGCGCGAGCATAGAACGGCCGCTCCGGGAAACTGCCCCGAGCCGGCGATAATCAGCGGCGCTCCGGAAGTTCGTTTGTCGCCATTTGCCGGACGCACCGGCAGCATGCGCAGGAACGCATCGTCGTCGAGCGCGGCGAACGTTTGTGGTTGAGCGGCCAGGAGCGGGGGATCGATCCCGATCGATGCCAGCCAGCACTCGCCGACGTATTCGCGTGCCGGTTCGAAGAAGAGGCCCGGCTTCGCGGCACCAATCGTCACGGTTACGGTCGCGCGTACCGCGTCGTCGCTAACGGCTCCGGTAAGAGCATCGATGCCGCTCGGGATGTCGATCGCCAGCACGGTACGGTGTCGAGCGTCGAGCGCGCGGCAGATCGCCGCATAGGGCTGAGCGATCGGCAGCCGAGCTCCCGTTCCGAAAAGCCCGTCGACTGCGAGTGAAGCCCGTAGCGCGTCGGCCAGTTCGGTGTCATCCGATGGAAGCGGTCGCACGTCGACCCCGGCCGCACGCGCCCGCCACATCGCTTCGCGTCGCGCAGCGGACCCGCTCTCCGCGTCGGCGACATAGACGACTCGTTCGTGTTGCGGTTCGAGCAGCGCGAGTGCGGCGAATGCGTCGCCGCCATTGTTGCCCGGCCCAGCGAAGGCAGCGACCCGGCCACCGGGTCGTAACATCGAGCGCAAGCGCTCGGCGATTCGCGTTCCCGCCGCCGTCATCAACGCGTCTTCGCCTGCGACCGCGACGGCCTGCGCGTCGACTGCGCGCATCTGCTCGGGGGTGAGGACGACGATCATCGCTCTAAGATAACGACAGCGGATGCCGTCGTGGCCGAATGCGTGATCGTCAGGTGAACGTTCGTAACGCCGCGCCGTTCGGGAAGAGCGATGGCTTTATTGAAGAACTCGATCGTCGGGGCGCCGCTCGGCTTATGGCCGACGCCGATCCAGCGCCAGGGAATGGCATGCCCGAACGCTTTGCGCGTTGCTTCTTTGGCGGCGTAGAAGCCGGCCAACCGTTCGGGCCAGTGGCGTTTGCGCATCGCGTAGCGCATCTCTTCATCGGTGTAGATCTTGCGCGCGAACCATTCGAGCTCGCGCGGACCGAACCGGTAGCGCTCGACTTCCGCTAGATCGATGCCAATACCCAAAATCAT
Organism: Candidatus Tumulicola sp.; assembly: GCA_036490475.1. Taxonomy (NCBI): domain Bacteria; kingdom Bacillati; phylum Vulcanimicrobiota; class Vulcanimicrobiia; order Vulcanimicrobiales; family Vulcanimicrobiaceae; genus Candidatus Tumulicola; species Candidatus Tumulicola sp. Next base: position 572,226 of record DASXDT010000006.1, on the reverse strand, counting down.
GCATATCACGACTTCTTACCAACGGATTTTTTGCCTTGTCGCCGCCGCGGCTCGCCGGGGTTTATGTGGAGGGCGTCGAAAATCGTCCGCGTCGCCATGAACTCGCGGATACGCATCGTTCCGATCAACGCTATCGACCCCCGATTTCTGGATCGGCTTGCTTTGTGTCTCGAAGAACGGTTTCTGTCGACCGCGCGAGTCGAGCGTGCACTGGTGCTTCCCCGCAGCGCGCTGAACGTCACGCGTCAACAGTTGTTTGCGACGACGCTAACGACCAAGGTGAAGCGTGCGCATCCCGACGGCGACGGCGTGCTGCTCGCAGTCACCGACTTCGACCTTTACAAAACGTCGCATCGGTTCATTTTCGGCGATGCCGACGACACCCAAGGTTTTGCCGCCGTTTCGTTGCATCGGCTGCGCTCGGATTTTTATGGCGAAGAAGCCGATACGAATCTGCTGTTTCAACGCGCGCTCAAGGAATCGGTGCACGAGCTCGGACATGCGTTTGGCCTCAAGCATTGTTACAACATGCGCTGCGCGATGTACTATTCTAACTCGATCTTCGAGACGGACAACAAAATGTCGCATTTTTGCGAAGCGTGCGACCGCCGCATCAACCGCGCGCGAAACGAACGGCAATAAACGCTAGCGCAGCACGCGCGCGTCGGCTAACGAAACGGTACGCACGATGCCGTTCTGCTCGAGGTTGAGTCCGCCGTCCCCCGAAAGTCCGATCGCGTTCGCCTCAAACGCATCCGTCGAACCATCCTCGAGCACGACGTAACGGCTTCCGCGAATTCCGGCAGCGCGTTCCCATCGTTCGGCGATCCGTTGCGGCCAGTCCAGTAGTCCGAGCGATGCGTCGTACGCGCGCAAGAGCGCGCCAAGCAACGCGCTACTGTCAACGGAAGTGGCGTCGTCGCAAAACGCCGGCGGTGGATCGACCGGCAAGGTGGAGGCGGGCCGGTGAACGTTGACGCCGGCTCCGCAAGCGATCCAGGCCTCCCCGCCGGTAACGCGCGACACGCATAGGATTCCAGCGACCTTTCGGCCGTCGAGTAACAGGTCGTTCGGCCATCGCAGCGCCGCCTCGACGCCTACCCTCGCCAGCGCCTCGCGCAACGCCAGACCCACCCAAAACGGCGCAGCCCACAGGCTAGACGCTGCAATCGGTCGCGGAAGAACCGTCGTAACGAGGAGCGCCGAGCCCGGGGCGTCGATCCACTCGCGCGCTTTGCGACCGCGACCCGCGGTCTGATGCCCGGCTACAATGCTGAAGCCGGCGTGACGGGGATCGCCCAAAAGTGAGGCTGCGTCGGCGTTGGTGCTGTCGGTTTGGTCGACGTACGCGATATCGCTAAACGCGGTTCCGGCCAGGTCGTGTGAAACGCGCGCGTACGCATGCGCTGGAGAATCCATGCGAGCGTCTAGCGTTGGCCGGGGGCCGCAGGCTTACCCCCGCGGGGGGCCGTATTGCGCGCTCCTATGGCAATCGAACGGACGCTCATTCTCTGCAAGCCCGACGCCGTTTCACGCGGGCTCATCGGTGAAATTACGACGCGCATCGAACGGCGCGGCTACATCGTTGCTGCGATGAAATTAATGCAGCTCGACGGCGATCGTGCGCGCGAGCATTACGGCGAGCATAAAGGTAAGCCGTTCTTCGACGGTCTCGTGTCGTTCATTACGAGCGGCCCGCTGGTGGCGCTTGCGGTCGAAGGCGAAGGCGCCGTCGACGGCTGCCGCCAGTTGATCGGCGCGACCAATCCGCTGACGGCCGCGCCGGGATCGATTCGTGCGGATTACGCCCAATCGATCGGTCGCAATCTCGTGCACGGGAGCGATTCGACCGCCAGCGCCGAGCGCGAACTCAAGATCTTTTTTAACGACAACGAATTCGTTTCACGGCGGCACGACATGGAGCGTTGGATCCGCGAGTGAGCGCGCCGCTCGAAACCCTCCGCGCCGGCGGCCGGCCGCTGATCGAGGGCGTGCACGCGCGCGAGGTACTCGATTCTCGTGGTAACCCGACCGTAGCGGTGACGGTCGCGACCAGTTTTGGCGCCGTCGAGGAAGCCATGGTTCCGTCGGGGGCGTCGACCGGCACGAACGAAGCGGTCGAACTTCGCGACGGCGATCCGAAACGCTACGGGGGCAAAGGCGTTCTAAACGCCGTTACTGCTGTTAACGACGAACTCGGTCCGGCGCTCGAAGGGCTCGACGCGACGTCGCAGCGCCAAATAGACGAGGCGCTCATCGAACTCGACGGCACGCCCAATAAATCGCGCGTCGGCGCGAATGCGACGCTCGGCGTTTCGCTGGCGGTGGCGCGAGCGGCTGCTGCAAGTTTATCGCTGCCCCTGTTTCGCTATCTCGGCGGCCCGTGCGCGGCGACGTTACCGACGCCGATGATGAACGTGATCAACGGCGGAAAACATGCCGAAGGTGCGTTACAATTTCAAGAGCTGATGATCGTTCCGCTCGGCGCAAAGACCGAAGCCGAAGCGGTTCGCTGCGGCGCCGAAGTTTTTCACGCGCTCGGAAAACTACTGCACGATCGCAACTTGCCGACACAGGTTGGCGATGAGGGCGGATATGCGCCCGCGCTCGAAACGCCGCAGCAGGCGCTCGATTTGATCGTCGCAGCCATCGACGTTGCCGGCTATCGCAGCGGCCAGGACGTTGCGATCGCCCTCGATCCGGCATCGTCCGAATTCTATCAAGACGGCAAATATTACGCCCTTACGAAAGATCGCGGGTTGGACGCCCACGGCATGATCGCGCTGTATCGCGAGTTATGCGACGTCTATCCGATCGTGTCGATCGAAGATGGATTAGCCGAAAACGACTGGAACGGCTGGCGTAAGCTAACCGAAGCGCTCGGCGATCGCGTGCAATTGGTTGGCGACGATATCTTCGTGACCAACGTGAAGTTCCTCGAACGCGGAATCGCCGAAGGCGTCGGCAACGCCATCTTGATCAAAGTCAATCAGATTGGAACGTTGACCGAAACGCTGGATGCCGTTTCGCTCGCACATACATCGGGATATGCGACGGTCATGTCACATCGGTCGGGCGAAACCGAGGACACCAGCATCGCGGATATCGCGGTGGGCGCCGGATCGACGCAGATCAAGACCGGGTCGCTATCGCGTAGCGAGCGCATCGCAAAGTACAACCGGCTCATGGCGATCGAAGCCGAACTCGGTTCGGCCGCACGCTACGCCGGCGCCTCGGCTTACCGCCGCCGCTAGGTTATTTCGCGTCGTGCAGGATGACGCCGAGCGTCGTCCTGCAGCCCGCACGCACGACCGAAACGCCGTGGCGAAATTGCGATCTTCCGCCCTTTGCGTTCGGACGAAACGCATTCGGAAAAATCACGGCATCGCCGAACTCCAGTGGCACGACGCGAGCGACGCTCTGCTTACGCGCTCGCGTTTCGTAGAGCACGAACTCTCCGCCGGCGAACTCGTCGTTCGGGTGGCTTAGCAAAACTGTTGCCTGGAACGGGAACGCAACGTCGCCGTAAACGTCTTGATGCAGCGCGTTAAAGTCGCCGGTCTCGTAGCGCAGTAAGAGCGGCGTCGGCCGCAGTTGACCTGCAGCCGCGCAGCGAGCGATCATTTCATCGAGCGTGGCCGGATAACGAGTGTCGGTTCCAAGGCGTTCGGCCCACTTGCCGGCGATCGGAGCCAGCGCGGCATACAGGTCCTCGCGTAGTTTTTGCACTGCCGCCGGAAGCGGGTACGCGAAATACCGGTACGTACCTCGACCGTAGCCGTGACGTTCCATCGAGATTGTCTTACGGAATGACGCTTCGTCGTCGAACCGCGCGCGCAGCGCCTCGGCCGCTTCCGGCCCTACCAGCCGGGGAACGAGCGCGAAACCGTCGGTATCGATTGCGTTCCGCAGAGCGTCGGTTTCCATCGTTTCCATATTACCGCAGAGACAGGGTCACGACCATCCGAATTCAGCTGTCAAATCGGCTCTCTCTCGATTCGAGCGCAAGCGTCGGAGTGTTGCTTGGCGCAACGCCGGTCATACTGACGGGGTCATGAACACAAGGAACGCACCTACGATGATGCTTGAAGACGACGCACGCTGGAAACGCGTATTGGCTCGCGACGCGAGCGCCGACGGCACGTTTTGGTACTCGGTGGCGACGACGAAGATCTTTTGCCGTCCATCCTGCCCATCGCGCGCCGCTAACCCGCGCAACGTCGCCTTCCACGCGTCGATCGCTGCTGCGAGGGCGGCTGGGTTTCGCCCGTGCCGGCGCTGCCGCCCGGATGGACGCTCGATCGCCGACGCGCGGGCTACGTTGATCGCGTCAATCTGCAGAACGATCGAACGTGCAGAAACGCCGCCGTCGCTGGCAGAACTGGCCGATGCGGCGCGTTTGAGCCCGAGCTATCTTCAGCGTACGTTCAAAGCCGTAACCGGCGTTTCACCGCGCGAATACGCGGCCGCGCATCGAACCGAGCGCGTTCGCGATTCGCTGCAGCAAAAATCTTCGGTAACCCAAGCGATTTTCGACGCGGGGTTCAATTCGAGCGGCCGCTTCTACGAACGGTCGACGCAGCTGCTCGGTATGACGCCCGCGCGTTATCGCGACGGTGGCGCCGGCGAAACCATCCGATTCGCGGTTGGAGAATCGCAACTCGGCTCGGTGTTGGTCGCGTCGAGCGCGCGCGGCGTCGTTGCGATTCTATTAGGCGACGATCCCGAGCAGCTCGTACGCGATTTGCAAGACCGCTTTGCGAGGGCGACGTTGGTTGGCGGGGACCGCGAGTACGAGCGTCTGGTCGCTCGCGTCGTCGGATTCGTCGAAAACCCGCGAATCGGCCTCGACCTGCCGCTCGATGTTCGCGGGACCGCGTTTCAACAACGCGTGTGGAACGCATTGCAGGCGATACCGGCCGGCAGTTCGGCTTCGTATTCGGAAATCGCATCGCGCATCGGCGCGCCAAAAGCTGCACGCGCCGTCGCGGCTGCATGTGCCGCGAACGCGTTGGCGGTGGCGATTCCATGCCATCGCGTCGTCCGCGCCGATGCAAGCGCCGGCGGCTACGCGTGGGGCGTTCATCGCAAGCAAATGTTGGCCGAGCGCGAACGCGCTTCGTGATCGATCTTTCTAGCGGATCGCCGTTGGTTGAGGGCATGACGCTGTATCGCGCGGCTGTTCCCGACGCCGACGCATTGTTCGAAGCGTTGCGTTGCGAGCTTGACGTGCGTCAAGAATTCTTGCAGTTTTTCGGCCGAGACGTTGCGATGCCGCGACTGACCGGCTGGTACGGCGATCCCGGCGGGACGTACACCTACAGCCGCTTGCGAAACGAACCGGTTGCTTGGACGCCGTCGCTGCGCCGTTTGCGCGACGAACTGCGCGATTCGCTGTGCATCGATGTAAATTCGTGTTTGGCCAACTGGTATCGCAACGGCGACGACTCGATGGGCTGGCATTCGGATCGAGAGCCCGAGCTTCGCGATGCGATCGTCTCGGTGACGTTAGGAGTCGAGCGCACGTTTCAACTGCGTGAAGGGCGGAAAGGTCCGCCTTTGTCGGTTGCCTTGCCGCACGGCAGCCTGCTCGTGATGACGGTCAAGAGCCAGCATCGTTACGCGCATCGAGTACCGAAAGAGCGTTGCACGGGCGAACGTCTAAATCTGACATTCAGGCGGGTTGTTTGAAGGAGCGAAAAATGCGCGTTCGAGTTCTGGCTTTCGGAATAGTAGCGAGCCTGCTCGTGGGATGCTCGGCGCTTCCGGCGTCGTCAACCAGCGGTCTCGATAACGCGAAACCGGCGTCTTTCGAGCGACCCGCAAAAAACGATTTACTGTACATTTCCGAGCAGCAGTCTGCCGAAGTCAACGTCTACGCCTATAGCGACGGGCATATCGGGCAGAAAGTTTTTGGCATGAACGCTTTCCGGAGTCCGAATGGGATGTGCACCAATAAAGACGGCGACGTTTTTATCACGGATAGCGGCTACAGCAAGATCTTCCGCTATCACCATGGCGGTAACGTCCCCTACCGGACGATTCACGAGCCCGGCATGGAAAGGGCCTCGAGTTGTTCGGTTAGTCCGGTCACCGCCGAACTCGCTGTGGCAAACCATCAGAATTGGCACGGAAACGTTCGCATCTTCCCCGCCGACAAGCACACGGGCAAAGCGTACAAGTTATCAAGAGTGGACACGCCGTTTTCACTCGCCTATGATAACCAAGGAAATCTATTCGTCACGAGTTCGCAGGGCCACTTGTACGAGCTTGCCTTGCACGGATCGGAGTTTGAGCAGCTCTCCATCAACGGAGGAACGCTGGAATATCCGCTCGGGATCGTATTCACCAACCCGTACTTACTGGTCGCGGCCGTAGGGAGTAACAACGAGGGTGTCGGGTACAAGATGACGGTTGCGAACGGGGTCGCGCAGGTGGACTCAATCATACCGTTCGCCGGTACCGAAGAAGCGCTAACACTCGCTTTTCGAGCGGGTAACGTCATCGTTCCAGACTTCTATCACGATGCGGTGCGCGTTTACAGCGCAAGCGACGGCACTCTTATTTCGTCGATTTCGGACCAAATCTTTAAGCCGTACAGCGCCGTCGTAAGCGAGCCTCCCCCCAAATAATCCGCATGGCTGCGGTTACGCTGTTTCGTCCGGTTGGCAAGGCCGAACTCGATTTGATCGAAGGGCTGGGGTTCCGCGCGTTCCCGCCTCGTCTTCCAGAACAACCGATTTTCTATCCCGTACTCAACGAGTCGTACGCCGTGCAAATTGCCCGCGACTGGAATGCTCGCGAGCCGGATGCTTTGGGCTTCGTAACGCGCTTCGATGTCGATGCGTCGTTTCTCGCTCGCTACGAGGTGCAGCAGGTGGGCGGGCGTGAGCATCTCGAGTATTGGATTCCAGCGGAAGATCTAGATGCGTTTAACGCGCACATCGTTGGGGAGATTGCGGTCGTCCGGCGTTTCGGATAGCCTGGCGCTGGGGCTGTGGGCGGAGGCTTGCGGCCGGGCGCGAAATGGTCATTGCTGCGGCATCGGCGGGGGCCTGTAGCTCAGCGGTAGAGCGGCCGGCTCATAACTGGTTGCGCGTAGGTTCGAATCCTACCAGGCCCAAACCTAAAACACTCGTCTACTCGGACAAACCGACGATTTAGCCCGCGCTTTTCGATGAAGTCAACGAGCTCATGGAGTTGTGTCCGAGCGCCGTTGATACCGTTTTTAGATCGGCAACGCTTTGCAAAAGCTATGCAGCATAACTGTGAATTTTTGGTTCTTCAGGGAGGCTCGAATCATGGCAATCGTCCGCGCCACTATGGCATCGTTACTGATCGCGTTCGCGCTTACAGCCGAGTTAACGCAGTCTCCATCGTTAGCAGCGGTCGCGGCAATTATGTCATCCCGTGTCGTCGGGTCGAGCAACACCGACTGTGAAGCCGCTCAGCGCTGGTTTGCCGCGCAGCCTGGTTCGCAACTCGCCCTGAACTCGACGAACAACTTTTACGGGAAGTCGGCGCGACCGCGCAAGCCGGATACCATACTCGACTATTCTGCGTTCCCGCTTTCGCACGACCAAGCTACATGGTACAAGACCATGAAGCACTACCCTAAGGGTGTTGGCAACGGGCGTTGCTTATCGGGCTTCTACGATTCGGCCCAGAAGACGGCGTTGATCTACTCTCAGTACGGCACGGCGTCCGACCTCACCGTGACCACGGTTTCTAACGCACCCACCGGACTCTCGATCCATCCGGCGCCCAACCAAACGCGAAATGGCGTGCGCGTCGGAATGACGGTTGCACAGGTCAAAGCGATCGACGGTCCGGGCACCTTCCGCTCGAACGGTGGCTACCAGCTACTCACGTACAATCAGGATTTTAAGACGTCGGCTAACGTTGCAGTCATCGCCTACTTGGGCTTCTTGTTCAGGGACGGCAGGCTTGTCGCCGTGGACGTTGGCGGCGGCGTCTGAGCGGCAACCCCTCGAAACAAGTCTGTGTCGTGGTACACGCTATGTCCGGTTTCGAACGGGTCTTCGCGACGATGGCGTCACCAGTTGGCACGTTAACGCTAACGGCGGCCGGTGACGCGCTAGTTGGGCTCTCGTTCGCGTCGAGCCGGCGCCCTAAGCGCGACAGCTGCGCCCACGAAGACGCCGCGCATCCGTTGTTGACGTTTGCTATCGGCCAACTGCGAGAATATTTTGCGGCCGAACGTCGCGCGTTCGATCTGCCGTTGCAGCTCGAAGGGACCGACTTTCAAAAGCGCGTGTGGAAGCAGTTGTTGCAGATTCCGTTCGGTGAAACGTGCAGCTATGGAGATATTGCGCACCGTTTGGGCGACCCGAAGCTGAGCCGCGCCGTGGGCCTCGCGAATGGAAGCAACCCCATCGCGATCGTCGTGCCGTGCCATCGCGTGATCGGCGCCTCCGGAAAGCTGACTGGATTCGGCGGCGGCTTGCATAGCAAGGCGGTCCTGCTCGATCTCGAGCGCCAGGAACCGGCCTTTGACTTTCTTCACACCGCCTCATAGGCCGGGCGGCGGAAAAGCGGGGTGGACTGCGAACCCCTGCCTACGCGGCGCCATCGTCTATCGGTTAGGACATCGCCCTTTCAAGGCGGAAAGACGGGTTCGATTCCCGTTGGCGCTACCATCCGCGAGGAGAACATTACGACGCGCGCCCGATCAGCTTGATACGGCCAACGGCTTTGCCTACACGACCGTTCAGGGCATCGAACATATCGACCGTCATCTGCATCCGCATCCATGACTCGGCGCTGAATCCCAGGGCTCGCTCAAAGCGAAGCGCAGAGTCCATCGTCACGGGCCGCTTCCCATGAATGATCTCGGACAAACGCGCGTTCGTGACGCCGATGTGTTTGGCAAAAGCCGTCTGTGTCAGACCGAGCGGTTCAAGAAACTCGCGCAGAAGAATCTCGCCCGGGGGTGTTGGCCGGCGCCGGCTTGGGATTGTCAATGGGCGGTACATTTTATCTCCTAACTGTGGTAGTCGGCAATCTCGACATCGACCGGGCCTGCCTCCGTCCAGCGAAAACAGATGCGGTATTGATCGTTGATGCGGATCGAGTGCTGGCCCGCTCGATTCCCGTGGAGTGCCTCCAGCCGATTTCCCGGCGGGATGCGGAGCTGCAGCAGGCTCACTGCTGCGTCCAGCAGCGTCAACTTGTCAATGGACTTCTGGCGCAAAGCGGCTGGGACGATTCTGCGCGCCGCCTTCGAAGCTACGCCGTTGTAGAGGTCGCGTGTTCCACGATCCGCGAAGTCCATGCGTGATATTATCACGTGGCGATAAAATCGTCAAGCGATAAAGCAGACCGACGTTTGTCTATCTGCATCCCAGTGGGATGCGTTGCACCAACGGGTTTAACGTTCCAATCTTGTCACAAATCTGTCGCGGAGCGGCCGAATCGCCCCGGTAAGGGTCGGAACCGGTTGGAACGGCGAAGCGCCGGAATCCTTATCAAATAAGCGTTTTTGTCACTGCTCGGGATCGGCCGGAACCGCAGGAGAGGGATTCGATTCCCGTTGGCGCTACCATGAAAAAGCCCATGGTCGTGGGCTTTTTTTTCATCCTCACCCGGTGAGTGGCACCGTTGTGGCACAGACGATCCTCGAACCGCGTTAAATGCCCGATCGACCGAGCCGTTTACGGCGTCAGAAAAATGATCGTTGATTTTTGACGCGGCCTCTTGCTGAAGCGATTCGACGGCGTGGGCGTAGATACGCGACGTGATCGCAGACGACTCATGGCCCAGCGCGCGCGAAACGGTCTGAAGATCAACGCCCGAAGCAAGAGCCATGGTGCTGAAAGAATGCCGTAAGCCGTGGAATGATATATGTGGAAGCTTTGAGCCCTTCACAAGGCGAGCGAATCGCAACGAAAAAGCGCCCGGCTCCCAAGGCGACCCGTCGCCACGAGTGAACACCCAGCCTTCTTCGTCGCGCCCGAGACCCAGCAACCAACCTGGTCTCGGCCTGGGCAATGTGTTCTCGGCGTAAGACTTCGATAACGAAAGACGGTAGCGAGATTGTCCGAGCGCTGCGTCTGGTTTTTGGAGGTTTGATACGTCTCGCTCCACTAACGCTTTCGATCGATCGTCTTACCGCTAAACGGCCTTCGTGAAGGTCGAGATCACTCCATCACAGGCCCAACAGTTCACGTCTTCTTAAACCGGTACCAACCGCGACGACTATCGGCGTATGTAGCTCCAAACCCTCAGCGGCGCGTAATAAGTCCGATAGAGCAGTCGGATCCAACACCTCCATCTCACGTTGCGCAAACCGGGGCGGCGGAACGGCATCAACCGGATTTCGAGCCAGCGCTCCCATCCGAATACCCCAGCGCATGATCGTCTTCAGAGTGTTGTAAATGTGCGCGACTGTGTGCCCTGATATACGTTCTTTGCGTTTTGGTCAGAACGAGGACCGGTCGCCCAGGCTGCCGGCAGTCGTTTCAACCTTCGATCAGCACGTGATCCGACTGAACGATCGACCGCCGGGCCCAGCCTGTTTACAGGACGGCCGGCTAAGCGTATGATTAGTCCAAATCGGTTCGCCGTCTCCCCATATGTAAGGCGCCCTCTCGCTGCAAGGAAAAGCACTATGAAAGCTTCGAATTTTTGCCGTTTCGCAACAGCTGTTTGCACGGTTTCTCTTTTTTTCACGGGGTGCGCCGGATCGCAGGGCCAGCCCGGTGCGCCACCAACGACGCAGCAGAATGCGGCTGCGCGTCCCAACGCGACGCTCACCGCTTTTACGGTAAAAGGACGCTTTATCTACCTTAGCAAGAACGGGGCATCGGCCAAAAAGTTCTTCGTCAAGGGCGTTGACTATGGACCGACGCCCATCGGTGCGTACCCTTGGGGCGCGCCGCTCATGAACGATCCGCTTCGTAACGCCAACTCGGAAATCTGGGAGCGCGACCTGTCGTTGTTGCACGCAATGAAAGCCAACGCCATCCGGGTCTACAACGTCGTGCCGCCGCCGTACGACAAAGATACCGGACCAATTTCCAACTTCCTCGATGCAGCGTGGGGCGATGGAAGCGATCCGATTTATGCGCTCCTCACCATCTACTTCGACGGTAGCGCATTGGACAACGACGCCTCTGCAAAAGACCTGGCCACGCAGTATTATGATATGGACAAGAAGTACGCATTGTATCCCGCCGTGATGGGCGTGACCATTAGCAACGAGATCTTCCATGCGCCGTCATGGACCAACGCTCACTGGTGGAATAATTTCAACGAGGTCGCGAAGGCCGCAAAGGCCGGCTTCGCGGCCGGTGGAAATGCAAACAAAATCATCGCAACGTCTAACCACGACTCGGTCGATCCCACCGGCAAAATACTGCTCGTTATTCACTACGGTGAGCTTTACCACGCGCAAGTCGATGTATGGGGCGACAACCCGTATCGTGGCCGCTCATTTGGCCAGGGCCCATCGGGTTTGTTCACACAGATTCGTAAGGAAACGACGAAGCCCGTTCTGCTAACGGAATACGGTGCGCCGGCCTCCTATCACCCCGATTGGTCAAACACCTACAAGTATCCGAAGAATCTTAACGGCCCGGGCAGCTGTAATCCGACGCAGCCAAGTGGTCCGGTAAACCGCAACGCCGCAGAATTGCCGGCCTCAGGCAATCCAGGGATCGACGGCATGGTCGACCTCGTTTCGAATAACTCCAAGCTCATCTCCGATGGATACAACGAGGACGGTGTAGTGTCGGGCGGATTTTACTTTGAGTGGACCGACGAGTGGTGGAAAGCGGATAGTAACAATCCAGCTTATGCGAGCGAGCATGTGGGCGACCGGGTGTTCACGGGCCATTTCCCCGGATGCGCCTACGACCACGCCTGGTTCGGCCTCAACGCGATCTCGCCAGGCAGCAAGAAGTTTCTCGACACGTTAACTGCTCGCCCGACCGTAGAAGCGCTCAAAGATGCGTGGGAGCTAGAGAAGTAAGCTTACACGCCGCCGCCGACGTCCATGGCCACGTCGGCGGGCGTTGTAAAAACTCTGATCGTACGACGCCATTCTTTGTTAGGTTGGGCGCCGAATGGATCGGGAGGCCGGTGGGCGCGCTAGAAGCGATGATTTAAAACTGGGGAATGATGCACGAAGAAGCAGAGCGGCTCGTTAGGGCGCTTGAACTCAAACCTCATCCGGAAGGCGGATTTTACTGCGAAGTGTATCGGAGCGATATTGCAGTGGCGACATCCGAAGCCAGGCGAAATGCCGTTACGTCGATTTACTATCTGCTTCCGATGACACGTTCTCAGCATTCCATCGTTTGAATCCGATGAGATCTGGTATTATTATCGCGGCTCGCCAATCTCGATAGAGATCATCGAAAGTGATGGCCATCACCGCCGGCTCGTCGTTGGGAGCGTTGGCGCTACCACAAAACCTGAAGCGATTCGACGACGTGGGCGTAGATGCGACGTGATAGTACACGCCACATGGCCTAGTCCTCGTGACGCGGTTTCCACGGGTCGGTGAATCGCAACGAAATGCGAGTGGCTCCCAAGGAGTTCATCGGAACGATTGAACCTCAAATCTTCTTCGTCGCGGCCAAGGTGTTACTCTAAGCGGCGTTCAGATCGGTCCCGATGCGTCGCGTTCGAACAGCCTGTAGAAAGTTTAGCATGCTTCTCCGGCGAAAGGAATCGCCATGAGCGAGCGACGCGGATTTTCTGTAGCGCTGTTTTCGACCGCAGCGATGATACTGAGTGCATGTTCAGGCGCAGGGTCGCCACTCGCGCACGAACTGTGGGCGACAGCTCCCGCAAACGCGCGAACTGACCTGCCACCCCAGCTCTTGTACGTCTCGGATAAGAAGGCGAACGTCGTCAATGTTTTTGAGGCCGCGGCTCCGTACGCTCCGGCCGGCACGATCACGTCTGGTCTGGTTGCGCCGGCCGGTGTATCCCTAGACGGACACAAACTTCTGGTTGCGAACGAAGATGACGTCGTGGAATACGAAAGCGGCGCGACCTCGCCGAGCTTTACGTATTCGGACGGCCTTAAGTATCCGATCGACGTTTTATCCGACGACGGTCAAATCTACGTCGCCGATATCACGAAGAAAGCGATTGTTGTTTTCCCGCGCGGAAAAAACAAAGCGAAGGAAACTATTTCGTTGCCGAGTTCTCCGTACGCAATAGCGATCGGCGGAGGAGGAAACATCTACGTGGCTGCCGTCGGCACCAGCGGTTCGGCGGTATTTGAAATACCGCGTGGCTCGTCGACGCCGCAGAACTTGAATCTCAAGTTCGGCAGCCAAAACGCTTCGGTGATCGAGGGTATCGCGGTCGACGAAGCCGGCAACATCGTGGTTGCGGACAACTTGCCTGGCGTTTCTCGCGCGCAGATCGAGATTTTCGCTGCAGGCAGCAGTAACGCGGCGGCGACGTATAAGGTCTCGTACATTATGCGTAACATCGCGTTGGACCGCCCGCAAAACCACCTATTCGTTGCAGCGGCTCACCCGATTACGAGCGGCGGACCGACGGCGCTGTATGCGTTTCATTACAGTTCGGAAAAGCTGACGCTCAAAGACGACGGCACTGTCGCGAGCGCTTGCTCCAAGCAATGCTGGGGAGTTGTTACCGGGCCATAGCGCTACGCGCAAGAGTTGCAGACCGCGGTCCGAGCCGAAGCGCAAAAAAAAATTTGGCTCGACGACATACCGCGAGGGCCAATCACGGAATAGTCCTCACTACTACCCAAAGGGGGCACACGCATGCGTCTTTCCGCTTCGGCCAAACGCGTACTCGGCATTACGGCTGTTGGCGCGATCCTTGCCGCTTGTAGCGGCGTGTCGCAGGTAGCTCCCGTAGGCCCGGCAACGGGCATTCAAAACCCGCAGTCGTCAGCACGCGTCAGCCTGATTCCACACGGAATGCGGACCAGAGGACCGATGCCCTTTTTCGGCAAGCCCGCGCCAGCCACGGCCAAGCGCGGCATCTACGTTAGCCAAGTCGCCGGCTCGAACATCCTCGGCTACAAGAAGGGACAGCGATCCAACGATCCCGCCATCTGCACCGTCCCCTTCTCGATCGGCTCCGTCAACAACGTTGCCGTTGACGGCGCGGGCAACCTGATCGACCCCGATGGCGCAGCCGGGGCGATTATCATCGGGCAGGGTCCGAACATGTGTGGAGCCGAGGCGGCGATGATCAGCGACCCATACGGGCAGCCGGTCGACGCAAGCAGTGCCAACGCGTTGACTGGGAAGATTGCGGTAGCGAACACGTTCGATAATGGCAGCACGCCCGGCAGCATCTCGGTTTGCACCGTTTCTGCCGGCTGCAAGAAGAATCTTACGAACCCGGCCATGGATGGAGTCGCCGCCGTCGCGCTGGATAACCAAGGCAACTGCTGGGCCGATGGCATTAATCCATCGATTCAGGCTACCTTGACATACTTCGCCGGCTGCAGCGGAGGCGGCGTTCAGACGACCGGATTCACCAACTCGGGTCCCGGCGGGATCGATATCGACGCGTCGGGCAACCTCGTCACGATCGACGTCAGGGGCGGCGGTAGTTCGGGCACCGGCGTAGTGGACGTCTATTCAGGCTGCAAGCCGGCCTGCAAGCTGCTGAGTTCGACGCCGCTAATCGCTCCCGCCATCTACGGCCATCTCAATAGTCTGCACAATAATAAACTTGCAGTCGCCGACTTCGACAACGGCCAAATCGACATATACAGCTACAGCCCGACCGGCGGCGTCACCTACCTCTATAGCTTTAACGACGGCCTTTCGGCGAATCTCTTCGTTGAAGGCGTTGCCTACAACAAACGCTCGCCGCAATAGCGCGGACGCTACGACGGCTCGCGCTAAACGCGAACGCGCTCCCGCGTAAATTCTCACCCTCCTCGACGAGCAGTCCCGAAGCGCGGCCGTGCTCGGGCTCGGAGCGCGACTTTCTAGCCTTTGGTCACGAGTGGCACGCTGCGACGGTCGCAAGCGAGGATCCTCAATCCGCGGACTCTGGAATCCATAAGCGCAGGAACCAATTTCTGAAGAACAGAATTCCGCGGTTGGGCCCAACCGCGCCGCGTGTCGCGAAAACCCCGACGCTACTGCTTAAGGAGTTAGTGATGCATCACGATCACAAAGAAACGAAACTCGTGGACGGCGTTCTCTACCCGAGCTTGGCCGATGTTCGAAAAGCTGTGGATCGAATCCAAAAGGAAATTAAATCGCACTCGAAGTTTTCTGACGAGCTGAAAGCGAACCCGCGAGCAGTTCTTGGAGCTTTCGGTATCAGCGAAGATGTCCAGAACGAGCTACTTAGTGACATGGCTCTTGAAACTCATGAAGACTGTTACATAACCTGTACCACGACTTGTTGGTTTACGAGATGCGTGATCACGACTATACACATCTCCTAAGGGAAATCAACTAAAGCGTCGCATCCGTGCAGCCCCTGCATGGCATAGTCGAGCCTGCTCTGGAATATACGGACGCATTACAATCGCTACTCGACAGTCTCGACTGCTCGTGGCGCGTCCATTCGCGTCGGTCTGGCAATCTTTGTTGGTATCAAGTCGAATGCCAAGGCAGAGCGCTCCCAAGCCAGGGTTGGAAGATCCATATCAGCGCTTCGACAGCCGACGCCAATGGTCTGAACTCGTCGATCGTTCCTTGGTTGATCGAGCAGCGCGCAACGTTCAAGATTTTAGCAGATCGTAATTCAATCTTTTGCGTAAATTCGGGCCAGTTTGGCGCGACGCAGACCGGAAAGATCATTACCGTTTATCCGGGCAGCGATGACGACGCGGCGCGCCTGGCGATGGCATTAGACGATCTCTGGCCAAGCAGCACCGGCCCAGCCGTTCCCTCGGATCTCGCGGTTCGTCCGGGAGGGTCCGTTTTTGTTCGATACGGGAGTTTTACGGGTGAAACGGTCGTCGACCGCTTCGGCAAAAATGTTCCTTCGATACACGACGAGCTCGGCAGAATCAATGAAGACGTTCGCAGTGTGGACGGGCGGCAACCGAACTGGGCGACGCCGCCAATCACCGGTTTAGTTCCCGCCGTTCCGGATATGTCGGCCTCCTTGTCGATTGGAAGCGATTCGTATCTGCCGCTGATGCTGCTTCACCGCTCAGCTCTGGGCAACGTATTGTTGGGTCTTCGGCTATCAGATGGTAAAGAGGTCTTACTGAAGGTACGACGCCGAGGCGTTGGCGTCGGTAAGTCGGAAAATTTCCAGACGGTAGGACTGGGACAAGAATTCGCAGTTTTGCAAAAGCTGCAGCCGTTCGACGAGTTGGCGCCGCTCCCGGTCGACTATTCTTGCGATCGTGATTTCGCAATCCTCGTAACGGAGTACGTAGAGGGCCGGCATTACCTGGAATTAGACTTTGAAACACAAGTGCGTGCGCTGTCGTGGTTGGCTTTGCGGATTGCTCAACTCCACTCGGTCGGATTCATTCACGGCGATGTCAAGTTGGCTAACGTGATCGCTAGAGAGTCGAACGTTCGCCTCGTCGATTTTGAGCTGTCCGTACCGATCGATTCGAAAGTTGGCGAGTCGAGAGGAACGGTCGGTTATCTCGCACCCGAAGCCGCCGATCGTAGAACGCCGGCAATGGATGTCTACGCATTGGGAGTTTGCGCCGCGCACGTTTTTCTAAAAATTGATCCGGCCGGATTAGCAATCGGTGGCGGACGCATCGTGGGACTCCTGCAACAACTCGGGTATCCACAGGCAGTCCGAGTTGTAAGAGAACTGTTGCAACTCGACGCTTCACGTCGCCCGAGCGCGGCCGAAGCAGCCATTCGGTTACGGGATCTCACGCCGTCGAGCGTTCAACGGACGCGGGGTCGCGACCGACGTACGCGCTGGTGTCTACGCAGCGCCGTCGAAGCAGGTGTAGCCACACGGCGCTACCGGCGAGACATGGGTAACGGGTGCGTTTGGAAAAGTGAAACTGACCAAGATGCGGCTCCCCTACATGGGATAAACATAGGAAGCGCCGGGATTCTTCTGGGTCTCATGACGATCGACGAGGCGTGCCGCACTCGCATTTTTGACGAGGATATCATTCGTGGAGCACAGCATCTCGAAAGCCGGGAACCCGAACCAAACGCGAACGGGTTCTTCACGGGAAATGCTGGAGTTGCAGTCGCGCTTGCCGTAGCCGGTAAGCGATTTCGGAAGCCGGCCTTTATAGCCGCGGCGCACAAATATTTGTCGAAGAGCCTGACCGTCGAAGGGGACTTCGATTTGTTCTCTGGAAGCGCGGGCGTCCTTTGGGCCGGTTGTTTGCTCGCGCAAATTCTCGACGATCGCAACCTACTCGATCGTGCCGCGCCTTGCGCGAAGAGCTTGATCGAAAACGCTTCATTACAAGATAAGCTCTACGTTTGGCCGAGTTGCGACGCAAACGAGCCGCCGCTCACTGGTGCGGCGCACGGATCGGCTGGGATCGCCCTGGCGTTGTCGATCTGGGGGAAGGCGACCGGCGAGTCCGATGCGACCGACCTTGCGATCGAAACGTTCGACCGCCTGTATCGCTTCGGTCGCGTGCGAGGAGGATCGGCGCTTCGACATCGAGTTGGTAAAAGCGATGCTGCCGTCATGGTGCCGTCATGGTGCCATGGAGTCGCCGGATATCTCTGGTGTATGCTGTCCGCACTCGGCGACGACGAACAACTGAAGCGCGCAATCGATTGGTGTGTGGATCTGTGCTCGAGTACGAGATCGATTGGAAGCCCTGTGTACTGTCACGGGATAGCCGGCGAACTTGAACTATGGCGTCTGGTAGAAAAATATCCGCGCTTGTATCAAAGAGCATCGGGCAGAAGCCGAACCGCGGCAAACGTGCTCCGCTTGCAACTTCAACGAACCGGCGGCTTGAGTATTTGGGCTTCCGAAGATCCTAGGCGCCTCACCCCCGATTTATGGGTAGGCTTTCTGGGCCCAGCTACGGCTCTCGCCCTCTATTCACAAAACAAGCCCGTGCCGTTGTTATCGGGAACGTGGCTAACGACGTGCGCTAGCGACTACTACGGCACGTGAGGATTTCAGAACGACATTCGACTATCCCAATAGGGTCTTCCGTAGTCGCAGTCGTCGGTGCCTTCGATCCGCTGTCGGATGCTCATTTCGATCTTTTTCATCAAATGTCGCGAGCTGGAACGGACACGGGGCTGGCTGCGCTTGCAATAATCTTGTTTCCAGCTCCAGCAACCTTCGTTAATCCCCGATACGATGGTTGCTTAGCATACTCGGCATTGGAGGCGCGTCTCGCGTTGATTCGGGAGTTCGGGAATGTTCGCGTCTTAGTTGTACGCATGACAAATTTTGATATCGACGCGTCATGTGAAGACTTTGTCGATCTATTGAATACACGAGTCAACCTCCGCGAGCTCTGGCTAGGCCCGAACCAGTCGCTCGGTCGAGGACGCCAGGGGTCCTACGATGCAATCGCCGCGCTCGCTAAAACCCGTCGCATTTCGCTGCGGAGACTGGGCGGTCAATCGGGTCTTCTCGCCGGCCGTGGTGCACTCAATCTAGCGTCGCAGGGAAAACTGAGAGATGCGATCAGGGCCACGGGTCATCCGCCCATTTGGGGACGTCCGAGAGCTGGACGATTACAGCTACATTGGCCGCCTGGCCGATATCTAGCGCTGCCGATTGCGGAACCTTCGTTCAGTTTACGAGTTACGCGCCAGCCGGTTCCCATAGAAATCCATCGAATTTCACCGCTCCGGCGTTACTTCGAATGGCCAAGTCGAGAGATACGATGGCTTTTATTTGCAAGAGGACCGGCGGATACGGATCGATACACGACTGGATTGCTGAGTGATCTCAGAAGCGATCTCGGAAACTACGATGTCCAAGCGCCGCAATCTGTTGGTGGACTCTAGGGCAGTAGGTCTCGCGGCGTAGAAAACGAGAGCAGGCAACCGCTAGCGTACGACGTTCCATAATCCCGAGGGTTCATCCGCCAGGACCGCGCGGACGTTCCATGCAACTCGCCGCTCATATCGCGCTGCACCTTAGGGGGCTTATTGCAATGACGCGGGTTTTTGCTTTTTCCGTTTTGCTCGTTGCGTTAGCGTTCGCGACCGGATCTGCCGCCGATTCCGCAAAGGGCGGACACGCATTCGCGGAACCAGTAATCTTATCGAGCAAAGACGGCATCCTCGAAGTGACCCTGACGCCGCGTCAGACGACGGCGACTCTCGACACGGTTGCCCAGCCGGTCAAGAACATGCTGCTCTTTGACTATTCCGTGCAGCGCGGATCGTCGTCCGATGGCCAAATGTCGGGTGGCCACATGTATCCCGCTCCAACGCTCCACGTCGAGCCCGGCGAGCGGTTGATCATCCACATCAATAACGAACAGCGCAATCTTAGCATTCCGGATTTTTACGATCCGAAATACACGCCCGTTGGGCAGACCGTGCCGAAGTATCCAACGATGCTTTCGTCGGCGCCGTTCAACCTGCACGTTCATGGCGCGCACGTTAGCCCGCGCGGAAACGCAGACAACGTGCTGCTGCACATCGATGCCGGCATGTCGAACACGTACGTGTACGACATTCCCAAGAACATGACGCCGGGCACGTACTGGTACCACAGTCATCTTCACACGCTTACGGCGATGCAAACGTACTTCGGCTTGGCTGGAATGCTGCTCGTGGGACGCGCCGACAGCGATATACCGCTGGTCACGCAAAAGAATATCCCGATCCGTACGATGCTTTTGCAATATAACACCGTCTTCGATCGTCAAGGCGGCATGTCGCAGATGACTAACCCCAATTGGCCGCAGTGGGTCAGCACGCTGATCAAACCCACTGGCGACCAGCTTGCCAAAGGCACGTATCGTCCGCTGCTCGCGCCCGTGAACTTCTTACAATCGAAAAAGGGTACGCAGTGGGCCACGGTATGGTACACCGGACCGCTGTCGATCGAAAACAAGCGCGGTCGCTTCCAATTTATCCCGTCGAACTTGCAGCGCTTCACGCCGTTCGATAAAGACGGCCCGGTCGTGAAAGCGAACCTCAAACTGCCGGATTACGAACGCGATACGCAGTTCACGGTGAACGGCCAGTTCGAGCCGGTGTTAAACGTCAAGCCGGGACAGACCGAAATTTGGGTACTCGCGAACGTTAGCGACATCGCGTACATGAACGTGCGGCTCACCGAAACCGCCACCGGCAATCACCCAAAGATTGCGATCGTCGGACAAGACGGCATCGCGTACGGTCGAGTCGAGTATCCGCACGAGATGGACGGCACGGAGTTACTGATTCCGCCCGCTTCTCGTTATGCCATCGCCGTCACCATGCCGGCCAATGGGGGCCTGCGTATGGAGTTGCCTGGTCTCGGTTCCGGCGCGCGCGCGCTCGCAGCGCCCGGTATCCTGTACACCAACGACGGTACGAAAAATCCGCCGGGACATTTGGGTTCGTTGAGTATACTGCCGGAGTCCGTCAGTTATGCCGACGGCTTTTTCATGTTTCCGTCGCAGACACTTCTCAACGTCGTCCCGGAGGCCGGGCAAGGCGTTACGACCGCATTCGTTCCTGGACAGGAGTTGAACGCACCGACTCCGTTCCACGACTTGTCAAAAATCACGCCCGATGTTAAGCGCACGATCCTCATCAACGGCGGCTTTCTCAACAACCACGCCAGCAAGCAAGATCCCAAGGCGTTCGTTTATGCGTTTTTTGGAAATGCGTTTCCGAACGTGCCGTTGATTCAGGCGCGGCTCGGTTCGGTGGAAGAATGGGACTTCATCAACCACAATAACGATGCGCATCCGATTCACGTGCACGTGAACGATTTTCAAGTAACGGCATACCACGATCCCACGACCGGCCTCAAGCTCGGACCGCAAATGCACGGCGAAGATAACGCGAACGTCCCGGCTCCACTGCTGGGGCCCGAAGAATCGGTGATTCAGCCGGGCACCCTGTCGATGCGCACGCACTTTATCGACTACTTAGGACTGTACGTGCTGCATTGTCACCGGCTCAACCATGAAGACAACGGCCTGATGATGCTCGTCAACGTCATTCCCGCCGTCTCCGACTACGCGGTGGCAGTTCCGGGCTCGCCGGGACATCCCGCGATCGTCAACGTTTTCGATGGTAACGGCGATCGCCTGATCGCAAGCGTAACGCCGTTCCCGGATTTCTTCGGCACGCCGAGCGTGAGCATGGGTGATGTCGACGGCGACGGGGTGTACGATCTCATCGTCGGTGCCGGTAAGGGGCACGCACCCGAAATCGTGGCGTATTCCGGAGCGCCCGGCAGCGGAGAAAAGCCGTTCACGACCGAGCTTGCGCGCTTCCAAGCGTTCGACGCTTCGCAGACCGGTGGCGTGAGCGTTGCATCCACCCAAATCGATGGTCGATCGCCGGACAACATCATCGTCGGCTCCGGTGCCGGGAGCAAAGATCGGGTTCGCATTTTTAGCAGTGAACTACCCGCCGGCGGCACGGCGCCGGCGACGTTCGCAACGTTCGAACCATACGGCGACGATACGTCAGGTGTGAACCTGGCTGCCGGCTTCGTCGACTTCCTTACCGGACGCAACAGCATCGTTACCGCTGCCAACAGCGGCGGCCGAGTCAACGTGTTCTCGTACTCGTTGATGACGCCGATCGGTGCGGCGCCGGCGTGGCCGAACAATCCCGGCACGCCGCATCTCGATGCTTCGTTCATGCCGTTTGGCGAAGGCTATCGCGGACCGATTTCGGTCGCGACGGGTTGGCTCGCGGGTCAATATGGCGGCGCCGAAGCAATTGCCGTCGGTCAACTTGGCGGAGCCGGTATGGTAAAAGTGCTCTCGACCACGACCACGCTCCAAGGCGCTCCGAAGATGTACCTGCACAGCGCGATGCATGAGATGGCTTCGAACTTTAGCGCGATCGCTTCGTTCAGACCCTTTGCCGGTTCGTCGGTGCACGTCGCAGCAACCTCGACGACGATCGGGGCCGATCTTCTAGCAAGCGGCGGCTACGGCAAAACTCAGAAGATCGAAAAGTATCGTTTGACGTGGCCGAACCACAGCGAACACCAGTTTACCCTAGCGCCGGTGCACGCCGTTTGGTCGGGGACTGGAACGGCTTCGGCAGTCCTCGGCGGAGACTAACGGAAAGTACGCTCGCGCACTTCGGCTCCGCCGATCCTGCTGGTCACCCGTAGAGAACGCCGCCGGGTCGTAATCTATGAGCTGCTGGGGGTCGTCGAGTAGTTGATCAGTTTTAGTTCGACCGTGTAACGATTCGTGGTGCGCTGCGGCACGAACGTGAATTCCTCAGCAAGGTATACCGGAATCTTCAGACCCGGGTCAAAGAGGATCGTCGATTTTTGGTTGGCGGTTATATATCGGCCGCCTTGCTGTTTCATCGAGCCGGTCCCGTGGATAACGACGACCGGCTTACCGTTGTTCGGAGTCGTTCCCTTGGCTTGTAACGCGTTCGTGCAGTTCCAGGTGTACAGTTGGCCTGCAAAACCAGTCGACGCGATCGGAGCAAAGGAGGCTTTGACCGCAAAGTTTTTTGTCCAACTCACATTCGTGCCGCCCGACAACGCGCTAAAATAGTGCCGGCCGAGTAGCGATAGAATCGTTACTTGGATCGGTGATAGCACGTAGGGGCGTTGCGCGCAGGTCACACCGCCGTCGGTGTAGATTTCGCAGGTCGACGTCTGCCGCGGATTCACCGTGTTCCACCAATAGTCGGTAGCCGTAACGTTCATACCGCCATCGGCGGCGAGCCCGACGATATCGATCGTCGTGGTGCCGGTTCCGGTGCCTTCTTTGGTTGCCTTGGTGTTGTAACCGAATCGATAGACGAGGTGGCGCACCGCGGGTAATGCCGTTCCCGCGGTTCCAGCGGCTCCGGGTGTCGTTAGCGATAGCGCAGGCGACGCCATAAGAAGCGTGCCGGCAATAAAGACGCCGAGAAGTGAATACTTCATAGGTCCTCCGTTCCTACCGAATCCTAACAAAGCCGCTGGCTGCGTGCAATCCATACAGCGCAACATCCCCGATTGCCGGGCCGCTACTCGTGCCGCCCGGCATGCCGGACGAGATGTTAGGAGGCGGCTTTCTGCGGTTCAAGCACCTCGACGTTTAACTCTAGGCGCACCTCATCGCTGACGGCGACGCCGCCCGTTTCCAGCGCGGCGTTCCAGGTGAGGCCGAAATCTTTTCTACTGATTTTGCCGTGCGCGGCGTACCCGATTCGTTGATTGCCCCACGGATCGGTAGCGCGGCCTTCGAACGTGCCGTTCAATTTCACGGGGTGCGTGACGCCGTGAATCGTGAGATCCCCGTCGATTGTGAAATCGTCGGGCTCGCCGTGAATGCGGGTGCTCTTGAAGGTAAGCTGTGGGAACTTTTCGGCGTCGAAGAAGTCCGCCGAGCGCAAATGCCCGTCGCGCTGTTCTTCGCGCGTGTCGATCGACGCCGCCTCAATGGTGGCCGAAATGGAGCTAGGAAGATCGCCTACAGCCGGCAGCTCGACTTGACCGGTAAACGTCGTAAATCGGCCTCGCACCTTGGCGATCATGAGGTGGCGGACGATAAACTCGACCGTACTGTGGGCGGGATCGACGATGTACGTCGTCTCTTCTTGCAGCTGAGGATTCACGGGAGCTCCTTTCGGCGGTTGCCATTTCGCAACGCCTGTCGTATATTAGTCTTGTGTTGGCTATGGTACAGTCGTTGTTAATGCTGAGTCAACCGACAAAATGACCGAAATGTTGCTTAACCGACGAGAACACCCAAAATGACGACCGCTACCCTGGAACGGCCCCGCATCGACCCCCGCGTGACACGAACGCGAAAGCTCTTGCGCGAGGCGCTTGCGTCCCTGTTGGCCGACAAGAACTTCGAATCGATCAGCGTGCAAGATATCGCTGCCGAGGCGACGGTGAACCGGGCGACGTTCTACGCGCACTTTACCGATAAGTTCGACCTTCTCGATTCGATGATCCGTGACGACGTCGCCAAACATCTGGTTCAAAGAGATCCGTTGAGCGCTCCCGATGCCCGCGTGCTCCTGCTCGGTGTCGGCAAAAATGTATTCGCGTTCGTCGGCACGCACCGGCGGTGCAAGATCGACCGCGAGTTCGAACCGCAGATGCAGCGAAGCCTCGAAGCGCAATTGAGAGACTTTTTGTTAGCGAGATTCCCACACTGCGCGTCGATGGTGATCGCCTCCGCCTTGGTCGGCGCGGCCATGGACTGGCGGTACCAATCGCCGAACGAGCCGTTCGAACCGATCGTCGAGAACATGGTCGACATCCTCGTGGACGGTGTCGCGGAACGAATGCTGGAACCTGGACGCTCAAATGTGCAACCTTTTGGGGTCGCGTGAGGTCTTAAGCTTGTTATGATAGATAACGCATCACCTATCGCAGCGATAGCCATAGATGGCGTAAAGGGGTCGGATAGCGCAGACTCCTTCGAGCCGATCTATGGCGGATACGTCAACGCGCGAAGTGAAGTCGTGTTGTTCGCAAAGGACCAAGCCTACGGAGTGAATTTCAAGAATCACGTCCTACGGCAACGTCCGCCTCTCAACCCCGGCGCGAAGGCCCGCTACGACGCTGTCGAAGGTGGGGAAGAATTTCTATATTGTAACAAGACGTTCCGCCGTTTGAGCTCAGAACAAATCAATGAGATTTGCAAAGAGTCGAAGTTTCGACTCGGCCCAAGATCCTAACTAGCCCGAATTCTCATTAGCCGCCGTGGGGAAACGGCGGATGAGCTCCTCGCGTAAAGCATCGACCGACGCGACGAGGCGCTCGACGGCGCCGTCCTTTCCATCTCGAGTCGTGAATATATCGAGTGCCGCTCCCAGACTCGTCGCGAGTTGCGATATTGCGCCGATTTCGTCGGGCGCGTATCTTTCGCCGGAGCTGCGCGCACCGAGCACGATAACGCCGAGTAAGCGACCGCGCGCGGTCATTGGGAAGCCGATATCGCCGCGCAGTGTCGTCTTCACGCCATGAAGGTCGAGCACTTGTGGATGTGCTCGCAGACGCACGATCGCCGGATCGTTATCGTCGAAGTGAAGTACGATATCCACCGACGTTGCATCCGTGTGACGATCGAGGGTTTGGGCTGCGCGACGCAAGAGAATATCTCGATCCGTGACGTAGGGTATCTCGTGCGCGAACGTGCGAAGCGCTTCTTCGTCTTCGCGTCGGCTTCGAAAGAAGATGCGATCCACGAAAAGGTCTTTCGGCGGCTGCCTGCCCCGGCTGGACGACGAGACGATCGGTAGACGCAATCGGCGTCGAGGTGCCGGAAAGCCCGAGCGAACCGCCGAGCGTTACGTCCGTAACCGCGTTCGCTACGACGAGTAGCAATCCCAACGCGCAGAGCGACAATAGCCAAGGCCGCCACGTCATTGAGAGCATTCGTTCCCACTGAAGCCGCAGGCTTGCTCGCGTAAACAAGGCTTTTCAGGTGTAGAAGACGTTTCATAAGAGATGCACGCAGAAGCAGAGCGCCTCGTTAGAGCGCTGAAACTCAAACCGCATCCTGAGGGCGGATACTACTGCGAAACGTATCGGAGCGGTATTGGAATCGCGACATCCGGGGTCGCCCGAGATGCCGTTACCTCCATTTACTATCTGCTATCGGATGATATGTTCTCGGCATTCCATCGTTTGAAATCCGACGAGATCTGGCACCATTACCGCGGCTCACCGATCTCGATAGAGATCATCGAAAGTGACGGGCGTCACCGCGAGGTCGTTATCGGAATGGACGATTGTTGGCAGGCTGCAATCGCCGCCGGTGTCTGGTTTGCAGCCAAGCCACGGGATCCCCAAAGCTACGCACTCGTGGGTGCCGACGTCGCGCCAGGATTTGACTTTGCGGATTTCGAGATGGGCGAGCGACAGGCGTTGATCGGGGCCTTTCCTCAACACGAGTGCTTAATCGAACGCTTTACTCGTTCGTAAGCAACTCGAATCGTAGACGTTGCGAGCCGCCCTCGAACTCCGCGGCACCGCTCGCATCGAAGAGGGCCGGGCACGTGCCCGACCCCCTCTCTTTATGCTGGGATATTGGACTGGAGCGCTACGTCGCCGGATCCAACGAAATCCCAATTATGAAAGTATAGTTACTGCCAGTGCAGTCGCTTGGCGAGAACCCAATGCAGTAGAAGTCGGAATATTTGACGTTGCCGGGCTTCTTCGGGCCCTTGCCTTTAAAGTCGATGTACTGCGAGGTCGGATTGCCGGGATCCGGGTAAAAATAGGTGCTGAATTTCTTGTCGATCTTGCCCTTCTTGCTCTCGATGTACGCGGCATTGTACAGTTCCACGCCGGTGCCGGCTGAGGTCGAGACGTAGGGTCCGAGATTGCCCGGCGTCACTACGATGCAAAAGACGTACTCGCTGGGACACGATGGGCCGGCTAGCATCTTGACCCCGGGCAACGGGCGAGTCACCAAATCGTGGCCGTTGATCCGAGTTATCGCTGGGGCTTGCCCGCCCGATGACGGTACGGGCGACGATGAATTGGTACCGCTGGAACACGCGGAGAGTGCTAAGCCGCAGGCGAGCGCTGCGCTGGCACAGAGTAGGCTTAAACGCATGGTGTGGCTCCCTTCAATGGCTAGTTCATAAGAAAACTAGCCCGATCCCCGCTTCAAAAGGGGGGTACATAGAATGCGAGCCTACGCTTCCCTCTCCTGCAGACCAAGAGAAGCGTCTTTAAGGAAAATAGCGCGAGGAGGTATCGAACACGACTTGGTCCCACCGCCAGAATTTCTGAAAGCTCGTCCGGGCAGCGTCGCGATCGATTGCGTCACCACATATTTCGGCGATCGTTCGCGTTCCGTCGATGCCGCCTAACAGACGCTCCTCGGCCGCGTCGACTGGCAGATACAAATCCGTAAATGTGTGATTGCGATTGATTAGAACGGCCGCCGCTCCATCGGGTAGGCGCTCGCGTAGTTCGATCGTATCCGGCAGTCGGATGGGCGTATAGCCGAGCCAGGCGTCGCCGTCGAAATCGACGGCGTCGTTGCGCGTCGCTTCGCTCTTGCAATAGGCCACGGCGGTGTGTCTGGCCATCGTTCCGCGAAAGAGTTCGATCGCCGCGTATTGCTCTTGCGGTGGCAGTGCTGCGAGCTTAGGCTGGTGCGGCGTCGAGGCCAGCGCACCACACCATGGGAGGTATGGCGCCTGGCGCAACCAGCGGCCAAATGCAAGGCCGGCCCGATCCAGCAAATCCATTAGCTCGGGAACATCGTAGGCGCGGTCCTGCGGGTGCAGCAGCGCGTCGGCCAGACCGGCTTTGTCGGCAAAATCGGGCGAGGAACGCAGCAGCGACGCAATTGGATGATCCGGTGGTAATGCTTTGAGGCTGGCGGCCAGCTCGTCGACGTCGCGTTGGCTCGAACCGACACCGATGCGCCGGCAATAGTCTTGCAGCAGGTACACGCCTGCGCGCCCGTACGGCGCGTAGAGCATGAGGTTGATGGCCCCGTTGGGAGCGAGCACCCCGCGTAACGCGCGCAAGCCGGCATCGGGATCGGCCAGATGATGCAAGACGCCGGTGCAGACGATATGGTCGAACTCGCGGTCCAGCTCGGCGACGCGATCGATTGGGAGTTGCTGCAATTCGAGGTTGTCGAGCCCGTGCGTGCGCTTCAGGTTTTCCGAGAAGGCGAGGCTCTGGGCGCTAACGTCGACGCCGACGACCGTTGCGTGCGGCCAGCGCACGGCATAGTGTGCGGCCTGCGTCGTGCCGCAGCCCGCGACGAGTATACTGCGGTCTTCTCGATACGTTTCGCTCGGCCAAAAAAGGTGGGACTCTGCACGACGACGGTGCGAGTCCCAGGATTGACGGTACGCTTTAAGGTCGTCCTTGGGCGGCGGATAGGGATAGCGTTCGTAAAATTCGCTGACCCTCTCCGCCGCCGATTCGTGCATCGGTTACGCTTTAACCGTGTTAACCGTGCGGGCTCTTGACCTGATTCAACACGTCGTCGAGATTGAACGAAGCCGGTTTCTGGCGCGGCGGGAACTTGATGAAGTCCTCGATCGCTCCGGCTACGACTGCCTGCATCATGTACAGCTGCGGCACGTGATCGACCATCCAATCGTAGTACGTGTTCGAGTTGAAGTCTGCACGTTCGAAGGGGTCGCGCCGCAAACTCACGATGTGCGGTAAGCGCAGCTTGATGAACGGCTCCGCCCACTGCTGCAGTTGATTGGCACGCTGCACCGACAGATTAAACTTCCAATCGCCGACGCGTACCGCGATCACTTCGCCGTCGTCGCTGAAGTAAATGATCTCGTTTCTGGGGCTGGTGGGCGTTTTTCCGGAGAAATACGACGTCATATCGTATCCGTCGAGATGGACGTTGAACTTCTTGCCATCCACCGTAGCTCCGTCGAGCAACTGTTTGGTCACGTCCGGATTGCCGGCGGCCGCCAGCAATGTCGGGAACATATCGATGTGCGAGACGATGCCGTTGAAGGTCGACCCGGGTTTAATCGTTCCAGGCCAGCGAATGAAGGACGGCACGCGCCAACCACCCTCCCAGTTCGAATCCTTTTGTCCGCGGAACGGCGTATTGGCGCCATCCGGCCAGGTATCGTTTTCGGGGCCGTTGTCGGTGGAGTACATAACGATGGTATTGTCAGCGATGCCGAGCTCATCGAGCTTATCGAGCATCATGCCAATCTGCTCGTCGTGCACCACCATGCGATCGCTGTACGGATCTTGACCGCTCTTGCCAAGGTTCTTATCGGCGACGTGCGTGCGGAAATGCATCGCCGTCGAGTTGTACCACAAGAAAAAAGGCTTATCGGCCTTAGCCTGCGTTTCCATCCACTCGAGCGCGCGGGTCGTGATTTCTTCGTCGACCGTTTCCATGCGCTTCTTCGTCAGCGGACCGGTGTCTTGGACCGTTTGCTTACCAACGCGTCCCCAGCGCGGATCGACCGTCGCATCGTCCGTGTCGGTGGCTTTGCAATGCAACACACCACGCGGTCCGAACATCGCTTTAAATTTCGGATCCTTAGGATAATCCGGCAGCTCCGGTTCTTCTTCGGCGTTGAGATGATACAGGTTGCCGAAGAACTCGTCGAAGCCGTGGACCGTCGGCAAAAACTCGTTGCGATCGCCCAAATGGTTCTTACCGAATTGTCCGGTAGCGTATCCTTGCGGCTTGAGCAATTCCGCGATGGTCGGATCTTCGGCCTGTAGGCCGATGGTCGCGCCCGGCATGCCCACTTTGGTGAGACCGGTGCGGATCGGGTTTTGTCCGGTAATGAAGCAGGCGCGGCCGGCCGTGCAGCTCTGCTGCGCGTAGTAATCCGTGAACAGTCCGCCTTCGTTCGCAACGCGATCGATGTTCGGCGTGCGATACCCCATCATTCCATTGCTAAATTTACTGATATTCCAGATACCGATGTCATCGCCCCATAAGATGAGGATGTTCGGCTTCTTGCCAGGCATATTCGTTGGGCCTTTCTTCAACATCGCGAAATTAAGCGCCAGAGCCCTCGCAGCTTCGGCCAGGTAAAACTATATCGCGGTGGTCTGCGGAACCTCTATCCGAAAAACGCACCCACCGCCTAAGTACTCGAAGGGCCGCCCGAGCACAGCAATCCCACAGCAAGAGCGCGGCTCGTGAAGGGTGGGAGAGCAGCGGCTCACGGCGCCGGGTCGCGTTGACACTACGTCAGACCGGTAGTATAAGAAAGCATGTCGCCAGTACGAATTGTCTGCGCGCTGTTGGTGTTTGCAGTCAGCGCCTGTAATGCAGCCGCTCCACCGGCAGCCTTGCCCGTATTCGAGGGCGCCGCGCGCGCCGCGACGGGCGCCTCAATCACCGTCGATCCGTCTCAGCGCGGACCCGTCGTTTCGACGCTCGTACTCGGGGCCAACATGGGAACCTGGTACGATCTCACGCAACCCAACATGGCAACCGCGTTTCGCACAGCCGGCATGACCGCGACGCGCTGGCCGGGCGGATCGGAGTCCGACCAGTATCACTGGCAAACGAACTCGCTCGGGAAACATCCGTGCGATAAGAATGGGTACATCAATCCAAATACGACGTTCGACAGCCTTCTGAACGACATCGTCGGTCCGGCGAAGCTCGACGTTGCAATCACCGTTAACTATGGTTCGAATCCGGCGTGCACCGCCGGTGCGGATCCAAGCGAAGCCGCAGGCTGGGTGAAATACGCTAACAACGACAAAAAACTCGCCATCAAGTGGTGGACGGTCGGCAACGAGCAGTTCGGTTCGTGGGAAACCGACCTGCACAGTCACCCGCACGATCCGTCACAATACGCGCAGAACGTGGCCGACGATTTCTATCCGCAGATGAAGAAAGCGTCGTCGACGCCGATCAACGTTTGCGTCGACGTCGATCCCGATACGCGTGGCTGGGATTCGACCGTGTTAGCAAAAGCAAAGTACGATTGCGTCGAATTGCATTTTTATCCGGAGGGAACGAAGTCGAACGACCAGTTCTTGGTCGAGCAAGCTCCAGTTAAGCTCGATCAGTATCTGCAATCGCTCAAAAAAGAGCTGAAGGCCGCGGGTCGCGCATCGACCCCGATCTACGTCGGGGAGCTCGGTTCGACGTATGGCACGCCTGGGAAGCAGACGATGTCGATCACTCAAGCTTTATTCGCCGGACAGCTCATAGGGCAAATGCTGCAAAATGGCGTCGCGCGATCGACTTGGTGGCTCGGCTACGGAAACTGCCTCTCGAAGAGTGCGGGCGGCGACTTTAAGTCATCCGTGTATGGGTGGCAAGACTTCGGCGGATATATGATCTTTTCTGACGGCACCGTCTACGACGCTTGTTCGAAGACCGACGTCCCGCGCGGGACGGTGCTGCCGACCGGCAGCGCGTATGAAGTCGCGTCCAATTTTATTCGCGACGGCGAGCACATGCTCGGCGTTTCGGTCAAGTCCGCTCCCAACGTACGCGCGTTCGCCTCGACCTACGACGGGGGCTACGCTTTGCTGTTGTTCAACCTCGATAAGGACTCGTCGGTTAGCGTTCCGATTACCATCTCCGGCGTAAGCAGCGGTTCCGGTGGAACCACCATCGTCTACGATAAGACGCTCTACGACGCGTCGAAAAGTAACGTTTGGAAAAGCCCCACGACTGCATCGCTTCCGGCTTGGAAGGGGAGTTTTACCGTAACGTTGCCGGCGTGGAGCATGATGGCGGTTCGTACGAAATAGGCGGTCTGCTACTTTGGCAGCGTCTCGACGAAGCTATCGATGTCGCGAAGCACTTCCGCTTTATTCGACATGTACACGAAGTGGTTAGCGTTGGGTATGACGACGACTTTCGCGTTAGGCTGACCTTTTCTGAACGCCTCGATCTGCTTTGTCGTAAAGTCATTCACCGCCGCTATCAACTCCGCTGACTGTCCGGGGCCGGGCTTATCGTTATGCGGATTGGCAAAAATCGCAAGGATCGGCAGTTCGATCGGCGCCGTGAAATTTCCGGGGTTGTTATCGATCGTCGTATCGATCGGCTGCTCCGTCGGCAGACCGGGTGCCGGAGTGGGCGGCGCCGGTGTGGGAACGCCCCCATTATATGCCTCGGAATACGCCGCATCGAGATAGATCAGCGCCGATGCTTTCTGCGGAGCGTACGTTCCGATGTAACTGAGCTCTTCGCCGCCGAGCGAATGAGCGACGATGATCGGTTTCCTAACGTGTAACGCGTCGAGGATGGCGAGAACGTCTTTTCCGAGCCGTTCGGCGCTGTAATTTTCGGCAGTTGCCGGCGGTTTACTCGAATTGCCATAACCGCGACGCGTGATCGAATACACATGATATTTCGGAACGAGGTCGGGGATAATCGCCCGCCAACCGCGGGCCGTAACTCCTTGACCGGCCAATAGTACCATGGGCCGGCCCGTGCCGCCCCAGTCGAGGACCTCGTCTTTGACGCCGTCCGCGACCTCAATGTAGAGGTCGCGCTTCGGTTGCAACATGTGCAACGTTACGGGCGGCGTTCGATGGTATACCATCGGCAGGTTGATCACACCGGGTACTCCCCACGTGCCACGGAGCAATTTGCCGTCGCTGGATAGCGCCGCCGTGAAGGTGCGGTGGTAGTCAAGCCACGGGTCGCTATTCATGGCGAACGTCATGGTGATCGTCGACCCGCTTACCTTGACGTCGCGCGTCGCGATCGGTACTTCGCTCTCCGTGGCGCTGTAAATCTTGACGTCGTACACGCCTGCGGTCTTGGTGATACGCATCACCCGAGGAAGCTTTCCGATGCCGGGGACGGTCATCGTCCCTTGCCACGTGCCGCTGAGATTGGCCGATGGCGCAGACGCCGCAAGAAGAACGAAAGCGAGTAGCGCGGTAAGGTAACGCATGAAATGACCTCCTAGGCTCCAGATACGTCGACCGGGCCGATTTGTGACGTTAGCGACGTTCGAGGTAGATTTTGAAATCCGTTTCGCTAACCGGGACGAAGCCCAATCGCTTATAAAGAGAAAGCGCTGGATTTATTTTAGCGGTGCTCACCGAAGCGGTTTTCCGCTGCTCTTTCGCCTCCTCGATCAGCTGGCTTATCAGAAGCGTTCCGATCCCGCGCCGTTGATGTTCCGGTGTTAGACAAATCTGCCCTAGCTCTACAAAATCATCATCGCGAACCACTGTCCACCAGCCCATAGCTCGATCTTCATCAAGAATAATTTGTGTGTTCCGCTGGTCGTAAAATGAGGCGAACTTGGCCTTCTCCACGGCGTCGCCTCGCCAGCCGAACAACTTTTCGATAATCCAGCGCTGCGTACTGAAATACAATTCCTCGACGAAGGCTCGATCTTCTTCCGTGGCAGCACGAAGCTCAATGCGCATGGAACAATCCTTTAAGCTATATCTCGCGCGCCAAAATTGGCACCCTTGCGCGCAGAGGACCTATCGTCCGGTCGAAAGCGTTGACCATAGATGCGGGCTCAAAAACGAAAGCAAACCTTCATGTTTGCAAGTATAGCTGCCGTTTTAGTGTCCGGCGCGCGGGACAAACAGGACTGTGTGGCAAGTTATACCGCGCAGTCCTGAGGGGACTCTACCTTGCCGCGGCTTTGGATACGCGCCGGCTAACCTTGCGATGCGGGCTACGCGCCGTAAACGAACGGCGGTGCACTTGCGGCGCCACCGCTGACGCTCGAGCGGATGCCGGTTCCATGAAGCCGTGCTCGCTGCGCTTTAAAGGCGCGCCGATCGCTCCTTCGATACGCGCAAACGTGCGCGCCTCGTCACGTGAAACGAACGTAATCGCATCGCCGGTTTTTTGAGCGCGCGCCGTGCGTCCGATGCGATGTATGTAATCGGCCGGCTCGTTGGGCACATCGTAGTTAATAACGTGGCCGAGATCGGCGATATCGATGCCCCGCGAGGCGACATCGGTGGCGACGAGGATCCGATAGCGTCCTTTTTTAAACGCTTCCAAAGCCCGCGTGCGCTGCGCCTGCGAACGATCGCCGTGAATGCGCTCCGTGTCGATGTTATGTCGCGTCAACGCGCCGGCCACGCGCTCGGCCCGCGATTTCGTCCGTGTAAAAACGATCGCGTTGAAGATGCGGCCGTCTTTGAGGAGATCCACGAGGAGGTCGGTTTTCTTTTCCGTCTCCACTTCGTACACCCACTGGGTCACGGTTGCGACGGGAGAGGCCGGCGCCAAATCGATGCGCACGGGATCGTTGAGAAACTCGCGCGCCAGTTTAGCCACCGCACCGTCGAGCGTCGCCGAGAAGCAAAGTGTCTGCCGCTGGGCCGGGAGCTTTGCGGCGATGCGCTTTACGGGCGGTAGGAAGCCCATGTCGAGCATACGATCGGCTTCGTCGAGCACGAACGTCTCGATGGAGTCGAGACGAACTTCGCCCTGCTGCATCAAATCCATCAGGCGCCCGGGCGTCGCGACGATGATGTCGGTACCGCGGCGCATGGCTTTGATCTGCGGGCGCATGCCCACGCCTCCGTAAATCGGCGTAATTTGCAGTTTGGTGTGTTTCGCGAGCCGCCCAAGATGCTGCGTAATCTGTTGTGCGAGCTCACGCGTGGGCGTTAAGATCAGCGCCGCAGCCTGACCGGCGGGGCGACGCTCGAGGAGTTTTTGGATCATCGGAATGCCGAAAGCGGCGGTCTTGCCGCTGCCGGTTGGAGCGCTCGCGAAGACGTCGCGGCCGGCCAGAGCAACGGGAATAGCCGCCTGCTGTATGGGCGTGGCCTCGGTATATTTGAAGTCTTCGATGCCGCGAAATAGCGCAGCATTCAGGGGGAATTCGGAAAAGATTGAGATGATTGCCTATCTTTCGGTGTGGCGCAATTTATCGACCACTCGAAAGATCGCGCTTGAGGACGAGAAGGAGTGTCTCACAGACTCGTCCTCGATAACAGCCTCAAAACCCGCAGCAAATCGGAAAGGTTGCGCTCCAGCGCACAATCTGCTCCAGCGACTTCTCTCGGAGGCGCGTTATTTGGTTTGAGGGTCTACCGCCACGCTATCGTAGTACTCGGACGCGATCTCAGATGAAGAACGCCCGACAGTTTTCAGGGGGTAGCTGTTGGCTTGTATGCTTCCGGACGCGTGTGACGGGTTTGCAAACGTAAAATTCCCAGCCCAAAGTGCATTTTGCGATTTATTCAAAGAAATACCGGTGTAGTAGCTGTTTTCCGCGCCTGAGCCGTATACGAGCGTCGATGTGGGAGCGCCGGTCCACGGCTTTGCATACACTGCGAGCGTGTTGTTCGTGCCGACGGTATTCAGGATGAGATTCGCACGGCGATCGAATGCGATGCCCTCGGGCACCGTGCCGGATAGGATCGTCTGCAGGACCGTATCTGCGCCGGTTCGCGTGTTTACCGAAACGAGCAGTGGCTGGCCGTTGCTGTCGTAACCGTCGGCCAGCAAGCTGTGCGCATCGGCGGCTATATACTCCGCTTCGCTCAAGTGCGAGGTAAATAACGTGCGAGTAGGAGTTCCGCCGCCGCTTTCTATTTCTGTGGCATCGAAGAAATCGATGACGTTGTCGCTGGCGTTGGCTGCGTACAAGTCACCCTTCTGGTTGAACGCGAGACTGATCGCATATGGACCTTGCGAGAGTTGTAGTGTGGCAAATTGCGCGATGCGCTTGCTCGTCACGTGCCAAACGGTAACCGTCCCCAACTCCGTCCCAACGGCAAGGTCGCCCGACTGTGGGTCGACTGCGAGTCCCACGCCAGTGCAAGGGCACTGCGAGATCAACTTGAGCGTCTTGGCATCGTACACGTCGACGTTGCCGACCTCACCGTTCGAGGCAAAGATCAATGTCGTGGGCGCTGCGCGCGGGCCCTCGGATATATCGGGTTTAGAGAAGGCAACGGAAAATGGGGCTCGGGCTGGGACCGACTCAGTCCCTTGGCAAGCGGATACGATTAGCGGCAGAACCGCGATCGAGATCAAACGGCGCATAGTCCAGCATCGCTTGGGAAGGTAAAGAATCTATGAAAAGGCTTGCGCCGCTTATGAAAAGGCTTGCGCCGCTCTGGTAGCACGCGCGAGGACGCCGGGGGCGTCGAGCCGTTCGCACGTGGCCGAAAACTCAGCGGTAGGGCCGTGCCACTCTAGTTCGTCGACGTTCGCAAAGAGTTCCGCATCGGTTCGAAGGATGGCTAGCTCTTTGAATGACAGCGCCAGAGCCTGACGATCGCCCAACTCTTGCGGTGGAAATTGCTCGATCGCGCCGTAGCGATTGAGGAGAGCGGCCGCGCCTTTCGGCCCGATGCCTGCGATGCCGGGATACCCATCGGCCGAATCTCCGACGAGCGCAAGATAGTCCGGTATCAGCTCGGGATCGACGCCGAACTTAGCTCGGACGCCATCGGCATCTCGAACCACCTTGGTTCTTCGGTCGACCTGCACGATGCGATCTCCGCGGACGCATTGCGCGAGATCTTTATCCGGAGTCCAAATGCAGATTTTCTCGACGCGCGAGTCCGGCGAAGCAATCGCGGCCGCCGAGGCCAAGGCATCGTCCGCCTCGAGTTCGACCATCGCCCAAACCGGCACGCCCATCGCTCGCAGGGCTTCTTCGAGCGGCTCGAACTGCGTGCGGAGCGCAGGATCGATTCCTTCGCCCGTTTTGTAGCCGTTCCAAAGTTTGTTGCGAAAGGACTCGATAACGTGATCTGTCGCGACGCCGACGTGCGTGGCGCCTTCATCGATCATTTGCAGCACGGTATTGAGCACTCCGGCAGCCGCTCCGAACCGGCGTACTTTGCCGTCGTTGACTCGACGAAGCCCGTAGAAATGGCGGAACAGTTCGTAGGTTCCGTCGATGAGATGGACGATCACGCCGTCTGGTTACGTCACGAGTCGAGAACACCCCGCTCGGACGCAGAGGACGCTTGGCGGCTTTTCAGCGAATGGCGTTCTAGGGTGAAGTCGATGAAATACGCGTCATTTCTTTCGCTCGCGGTGTTGATACTAGTCGGGGTGTCGGCCTGGGTGGCACGTGCCGGCGAAACGGCGCCATCCCAGACGGTACGCGCCTTCTACGACGGGTACATTGCTAGTAACGCTCGTGCCGGTGAGCGGCTCTCGACGGTGAAAGCACTATTCGAACCCCAGCTCTACGGCGCGCTCAGTCGTGCAGACGCGGGAATGTTCTCTGCTAATACGTGCCCGGGATACGTCGACATCAGCCGGTGTCCGTACGAAACGTTCGATCCGTTCTCGTACGCTCGGACAGCCGCGTCGTCGTATTGGATCGACCGCGAGCGCATAACCGGCGATCGAGCCCTTGTCGCGGTGACGCTACAGTCCGGCCTGCCGAAAGCGGCCTCACATGTCACGTTTGTTTTGACTCGTTCCGGAGCGCGCTATGCGATCTCCGATCTGCTGTATCTCCAGCCACGGTACTACAATTTCGGTCCGATCGTGGATCTTCGAAATTTTTTGATGATGACCGGCGCGTTACCGCTCGATGATACACTGAGACGTAGTGCCGGCAGCCCACTCGGTGTCGTCAAAGCCTTCTACGACCTTTACGTCGCGAGTCACGGACGCGTCGAAGAACACATGCTGGCAACAAGAGCGCTCCTCGACGACTCTTTGTTTGAAGAGCTCTCCAGTTCGTATGCTACCGGCGGCGGGTTCAGCGTCTCGCCGTGCGCGGGATGCGCCAACGACGTTGCGTTCGACCCGTTCGCAAATGCATCGTCGCCGGCGTTCTCATATGCTGTCGGCGTGCCTCGTAAGGAAGGAACCAGCATCCTCGTGCCCGTTTCGTTGCGGTCCGTCAGCAAGCAGCCCAACGCGATACGTCACGTTACGGTCGTCGTTCATCAGCGCGGTCCGTGGTATGTCGTCGATAACCTGCGCTACGACGAACCGCACTACTACTATGCGGGTTCGATCGGCGATTTACGCAAATTCCTCGGGAAATGGAACTGTTAGCGAATCGTTACGTTCAAGGCATACTTCGAAAACGATTCGTCGCCGCCTTCCACGGTAATTTCGTACCGGCGCGATTGCGGTAATGCGACGCGCAGCGTTCCCGCGTTCGCGGTGCCCAGCGTTTCTGCATCGCTTCGCACCGAAAACGATCCGAAGTGGCGATCGTGCTCGTCGAGTGTGAGCGTGAGCGTCTGGCCGGCACGAGCAGAGAACGTCCACTCATCTGCGAAACCGAGCGTCAGCTTATTTCCGCGGATCACCGTCGAGGGCGCTCCCGGAGCGAATGTGATGGCCCGAGTGGCCGGCTTCGATACGTTGCTGGGCAAGTAGACCATATCCGTCGCCGTGACCGTATATGCTTTTCCGCTCCAGCGATACGACGTACGATAAACGACCGCGGCGCTATCGTGCGACGTGACGACGGCGGTTCCGTCGGGCCGCACCTTCCAATCGATCCCGTAGTCGGAAAGGACGGATCTATATGCGTCGCCGTTCCGTTCGAACACGACGATCTTGCAGTTGGCGTTCCCGCAAACACAACTGCCTCCGCCGGTAACGACGATCATTTGTGCGCCGCCGGTCAGTTTAACGCGGGAGAAATCGAAGTTTGCACTCGCGTACGCCGCATTCGATCGCGCGTGCGCGGTCTGAGCGCACGGGGCGACGTCGGGATCGCGCACGAGCGCATCGGCTATTGCGGAAGGGAACGGCTTCGTGGATTCGCCGTCGTGCGCTCCGAGGGTTGTCAACGACAGCGACGCCAGTAGCATCATTTGCAACCCGATCGAACGACGCATCCGTCGACTAGTTTCCGCTAACCCGTTTCCATTCGGCGATTTCGTCCTGATTCGGTACGTGCTTGCCGTGCAGAGCATCTTCAAAATGCCGGTAGGCATCTTGGCTGAGTCGTTCTTTTAGAACCGCCTGGTCTCTCTTCGAGAATTCGCCTAACAACTGTTTTTCCGTCGCGGGCTGGTGATGCGGGGACGGGCGATCTGGTTCAATCATGAATCGGCCCTTCTAGCTCGATCTGGTTTTCTTCTGCCTTCTGGTTTCTTCTGCCGATCGGGCGTAGCGGGAGGGTCACACGCATTTCGACGCCGCCACCAGGCAACGGCTCTTTCCGTACGTCGGACGCCAAAGCTCCGATGATGAACAGACCGCGACTCCCTTCGGACATGATGTCGGAAGGAAGTCCGGATGCGACCGATTCGAAACCCGGCCCACTATCGCGCACGGTTAGCGTGTAGTTATCGCCGGTCCATTCCAGAATCAGATGCACCAAGCCGGGGGCGTGGTCGACGGTATTCGCTAGAAGCTCGCCGATAATCAGCTCGCTTTGAAACGTCTCTTCTGTGCCCCCGCACGTCGTGCGAAGAAACTCGCCCACTTCGATACGGGCGACGTGGGCAGCTTTGGCGTCGCTCGCATGAAACCGCCACTCCTTATTGGTTGAAGGGAAGTAGATCGGCAGACGGCGGTCGCTCTTGGAGAACTGAAAGATCAAGAGCGCCACGTCATCCGGCGGGCGCCGGCCGCGCAACACCGTGTCTACGACATATTGGGCCGGCCGTTCGCGCGCAATAGTGGCGAGGGTGGAAAGCGCTTCACTTAGTTGCGCTTCGCCTTCGAGCGCGTTTCGGGCGTATTCGGTGAGGCCGTCGGTATAAAATCCGATCACTTCATCGGTCTCAATCGGAACGACGTGCGTTTCGAGATCGAGTTCCTCGACGACGCCCAGCGGGAGGCCTCCACAACTCGGCGACCCGTGGGTTACTCCCCGTGTGCTTGCCACGATCGGCAGAGGATGTCCGGCACTTGCGTAGTGCACCGCGGAACCGTCGGGCGTCACGAATCCGGTGACCGCAGTGACGAACGTTTCGGGATCATCCAGTCGCAATATGCGATTGACCTCGGCCAACACATGCGCGGGGTCGTCGTCCATGCGGGCGAGCGTTCGGATCGACTGCCGCAACTTGCACATCGTAACGGAGGCGTCGAGACCGTGTCCTCCGACGTCGCCGATCGAAAAGCCAAGCCCGCCGTCTGGCAGCTCGAAAGCGTCGTACCAGTCTCCGCCGACGCGGCTACCTTCGTCGGCGCTAACGTACACGGCATCGACTTGCAACCGGGCGCGCTGCGGCAGACGCGGCGGCAGAAAAGCGTCTTGAAGCGTATCTGCGATGTGTTTGGTCCGCG
This sequence comes from Candidatus Tumulicola sp., assembly GCA_036490475.1. Taxonomy (NCBI): domain Bacteria; kingdom Bacillati; phylum Vulcanimicrobiota; class Vulcanimicrobiia; order Vulcanimicrobiales; family Vulcanimicrobiaceae; genus Candidatus Tumulicola; species Candidatus Tumulicola sp. The sequence goes on along the minus strand of DASXDT010000006.1, from coordinate 532,553 downwards.
CGAGCGCCTCTTTCTGCGCCTCGATATCCACGACGCTCCCGTACCAGCTAAGAATTTCTCCGCGATCATTTCGCACCGGTACGACACGGGCAAGATGCCAATGGTAAACTCCGTCGTAACGCCGAAGACGAAATTCGATTTCGATCGGTTCTCCGGTAGCCAGAGCTTTTGGCCACTCTTCCATAACGCGCAGAAAATCTTCTGGATGATGCGCGGTCTGCCAGCCCCAACCCGAGGCTTCTTCACGAGTCTGTCCCGTGAACTCGTACCAACGCCTGTTGTACCAGTTGATCCAACCGCTCGGCTCGGTCCGAAGCACGATTACCGGAATGCCTTCGGCGAGCGTCTCGAGCGAATGTATAAGATTACGATTGGCGACGAGGGTTGCGACGTGATCCGTAAACAAGCGTACGAGAGCCCGGCTTCGCGCATCGAACGTCGACGCGGCAAGGTCTGCAATTGCGAGCGCGCCAACGCAATTCCCATCGAGCATAATTGGAGCCGCATACAGCGAGCCAATTCCAACCGCGGCGAGCACCGACGCAAGTTGATGCCCCATTTCCGATTCGTCCTGGTAACAGATCGTCCGGCCGCAACGAAGTTCGGCTGCGTACGGCGCATCCGATTCTGGTACCGCGAGCCTGCGAACGTCGCCGGTTAACCCAACGTCCGCGGTAATCGTCCAGACGTCATCCTGGCAACGCGCGACATACGCGATCTTTGCATGGGTCAAAGCAACCAGTGCGCTCAGCGCCGCGGATTCGATTTCGTCAAGCGTAGCGGCTCCGCTCATCGCCAGCCACCACGTGGCAATCGTCTCGAGTTCCGCGACCGAGTGGTCGCTTTCTCCCAATAAAATCGCCGTCTTGGCAGCGTCGCTTAGATCGCTATCCACAATACCAGTCGAGAGCCTACGCTGACCCCGGTTGGTTGCAGCCCGCCGGCCGAGCGAGGCCTTGACCCCGTTCGAGCGAAACAGGCCGGATGAAATTTGCTACGCTCGTGCTGTCATGCATCCTGGCGTTGGCTGCCGAATCCGTTTCGGCGGCGACGTTCCAAACGTGGACGGTCGATCCGGTTCATTCCACCGCGCAATTTACGGCAAAGCATTTTGGAATCGTTCCGGTGCTCGGCACGATTCCGATCCGTAGCGCGTCGGTAAAGCTATCCGGCGACAACCAAATTCCCGTCGCGGTGTCGGCGGTTCTCGATGTCTCGAAGTTGGACACGCACAACGACGACCGTGACAGCGACCTGCGCTCGGCGCATTTTTTCAACACTGCCGCTAATCCCGAGATTCGCTTCGAGAGCACCAAGGTCGAGGGAACGAACCCCAAGCAGTTTACCATTAACGGCGATCTGACGATGAGCGGGCAGACGCACCCGGTGGTCCTCGACGCGCAAGTCCTCGCTTCCGGCAAATCTCCGCGCGGAAAGTCGATCATCGCGTATTCGGCGACTGCGGAGATCGACCGAACGAAGTGGGGCATGGACTACGGCCCGATGTTCGTGGGGAATACCGTCGATATTTCGCTCAACATCGAAGCGGACGGCCCGTAGCGGCGTCGTTTCGGGGTTCTTTTATTCTACTGGCTTGAGAACGAGGACGGCCATATCGTCTTTGGCGCTTCCACCGTCGTACTCCAAAGCGGTCTCGACGATTCGACGCGCGAGATTCGATGACGATGTCGTCGTGCCGGCGCCTGCAACGATAGCGCGGACGGCGTCCTCGCCGAACATTTGGCGATCCCTACGCGCTTCGGTTACGCCGTCGGTGTACAAAACGATCGTCTCACCGATTCCGAGATGGATATCGATCGACGTCGAGAAAAACGGCGCAGTAGAACCGATGATCGCTCCCGGGACGTCGAGCGCAACGACGTCCCCGCTTGACCGCCGCATGATGGCGGGGGAGTGACCGCCGTTTGCGAGCGTAATATCGCAGCCGTCTTTTGTCGTCCGCAAGTTTCCGACGATCGCCGTTAAGAACCGTTCCGATGACGGCGCGCGTGCTCGCAGCGTTTCGTGTAGCCATTGCAACATTTGCGCCGGAGCGGTGGTTCGCATCGCGCCCGCGCCGATCGTGTAGCGAGCGAACATGGCGATTCGAGCCGCTTCGACGCCTTTGCCGCAAACGTCGCCGATGACGAACGTCCAGATTCCATGGCCCGATTGGAAGAGATCGTAAAAATCGCCGCCTAGCTCGAGACCATGACCGGCCGGATGAAAATATGCTCCGACGTCGAGACCTTCCACGGTCGTAAGTAACGGGGGCAAGAGGCTGGCTTGCAAGGTGTGCGCGAGAACTTCGGCGCGTAAGCGAGCTTCATGCTCCTCGCGCACGACGGTTCGTAACGCGATCTCGCGGGACGCGGACGCCGCTAACGTGCGCAGAACGTGCAGATCTTTTTGGCTCCAAACCTTCGGTGTGGTGTCGACAGCACAGAACGAGCCTAGCACTTCGCCGGTAAGGCCTCGAAGCGGTACTCCGGCCCAGGCTCGAACGCCCATCGATCGCACCGACGGATTGGTGCGCGTGCGCTCGTCGAGCGCTGCATCGGAGACGACGATCTCGTCGTCAGACCGAACCACATATTGGCAGAACGACTCTTCAACTCGGTTTTCGTTCGGGCCGTCTTTCGGAATACCGAACGAGCTTTTCCAAAACGAACGAGTAGTATCCACGATCGTTGCAAAGGCGAATGGCACGCCGATGATCTCTGCGGCGAGTCGAGTTAGGTCGTCGAACGTGGACTCCCGTTCGGAGTCAAGCAGGCTCGACGCGAATACCGCCCGCAGACGACTGGGGTCGAGTATTGGGTCGTGGTGAGCCGCAGACATTGAGAGCGGCTTCTGTGCGCGGGTGGTTACGCCCCTCGATTTTGTTTTTATGGGCCGGTACCATACTCGTCGATCGTCGAAGCCCTCGCGCGTTTTCGTGGAGGCAGTTAGCGCACTCGCCGGGCGACGGCGGTGGCGGTCAAGAAAATCGCGGTCAGCGCAACGCATATGGACGTTAGGGCGACCGGGGCGGTCGCGATCGAGCCCGAAAAATCGACCGCCGGCAACGCGTTAATCGGCCCGAGATACCAAACGATCAGATAGACTGCCTCGAAGAGTCGCGAAGCCCCGGTCAGGGTCCCGAACGCGAGCGCCGCGCCGGCGGTAGCGGCAACGACCGCGATGCAGGCGAGAGCTTCGATCGGATGACCCACAGCAGCGAGGCGAACGATGTATCCGGCGCAGATCAAACTTCCAAGCAGCGTCGTGGCCGCCCACTGTGCCAACAACGTTCGCCCGCCAAAGCTGCGCGTCGCCGAAAGAATGTCGGCAACGTTCCAACGGCGTTCGCGCGCTCCGAGCGCCGAGAAGCGCTCCAGCGGCCAAATCAGGGCCACCGGCAAAATGAAGCGCGTAACGACGGCGATCGGTGCGAAGCACAATGCAATCGCCAGGCCGAGTGCGCCGGACAACCACCAGATGCTCGAACCGTTAACGAGCAGCGCGAACTCCGCTCGCAGCAGCCGGAACGGTGCGATGTTCGGAACGACGCGCGCGATATCGAGGCTCGCACCCATACGTCGCGATCCGGTGGCTTCGCGGCGATAGCGATCGAACAGGACGCTGCTACCAAGAACCAGCAACAGCGCGATCGCCAGCCACGTAGCGCGCTGTGCGAGCACCGGCGCCGTCCAACGAATACCGGCAAACGGGTACGTCGTCGTCAGCTTGCCCTTCGGCAACGCTTCCACGCCGATCGTTGCGTCGTTCTTTCGCTTCTCGGCCGGAAACGCGGCTACGGCAGCGGTTCGCAGATTAGCCGTAACGACCGTCATGCCTAGCGGATCGAACGGAGACATTCGAGCGCCTTGCGTCGTCGTCATTGGGAGGCTGAGACATGCCGACCAGATGAATACGTACAGAATGGCGCCGAGCGCGCCGCGCAGGGGCTTGATCGCATCGAAGGCGATCGCGATCGCCGAAACCATCGCCATGGCCGGTATCGAAATAAGCGCGTACGGTAGCACGTATGCGACGATGTCGAAGTGCCGGTCTTCGGCACGCAGTTCTTGCATACACATGGCGGCAAGAAACGAAACGCCGGCGATCGCACATAAGGTGGCGAGATTGCTTGCGAATTTACCGAAAACGAACGTCGCGCGCCGAACCGGCGACGCACAGACGATCCCGTCGACGTCGAGCGTCCGATCGCGTTCTAGCGCACCGCGCACCAGATAGAATCCGATGAGCCCGAGGAACGCGCTGGTGAGGATCGAGATGGCCGCTGCGAGATACGCAGAACTGTACACTCCGCGATGGCCGTTCATCGCGACCGTTGCATATCCGGCGTGAATATCCGGAACGTACAGGTATCCGGCGTACAACGCCGCCGCGATCGTCACCACGAACGCGAATCGTCGCATCCGTTCGGCAGCATCGGCTCCGGCGATCGACAACACGGCGCTCATGCGGCTCGACTCGCTCGAACCGTGACGAGGTAAGCCTCTTCCAACGTCGGACTTACGCTCGAGAATCCAACCGGGGCCTCCTGCGCGTGCACTCGAACGAGCACGCCGTCGCGCCGGCGAATTGCCGACGTCACGGAAAATCGTTCGCGCAGGGCCGAAAGGCGATCCGGTGCGACCAGGGCCTCCCACACTTCTCCATTCAGGCGCGCGGCGAGCGCCGCGGGCCCGTCGTCGGCTACGATCGTGCCGCCGGCGATCATTACCACGCGCTCGGCAATCGTTTCGACGTCCGACACGATGTGCGTCGATAAAATAACGATGCGCTCTCCCGCGATACCGCCGATCAAATCGCGGAACCGAGAACGCTCTTCGGGATCGAGTCCGACGGTGGGTTCGTCGACGATCGCGATCTGCGGATCGTTCAACAAGGCCTGGGCGATGCCGACGCGTTGCTTCATGCCTCCGGAAAATGCGCCCAACGGACGATTTCCCGCCGACCCCAAGTTCAGCTCCTCCAGAAGTTCGGTGATGCTGCGCTCGGCGACATTCGCCGGCATACCCTTGAGCGTGGCGACGTACCGCAAGAATTCGCGTGCGCTCAAGTTCGGGTAGACACCGCAATCTTGCGGCAGATAGCCGAGTTGCGAGCGCAGCGCGTCGGGATTGCCGAGCACGTCGATGCCGTTCCACGACACCATTCCGGAGGTCGGTTTGAGCACGGTGGCAGCGATGCGCATCAGCGTCGACTTCCCGGCGCCGTTTGGACCGAGCAGCCCGAGAACGCCGGGTCCGACTGCTAACGAGACGCCGTTGAGCGCCTGCGCACCGCTGCGATAACGCTTGCTAAGTGCCTCAATTTCCAGGCGGTTCATGCCGAAACTACGCGTTTGCGGCACGGATGTTTCGAAACAGCGCCGACGCTGCTCGAGCGAGACCTTGTCAAACGCCCTGCGACGCGCTACCGTAACCCCAACTCAGGCTGGAGGGAACGACGTTGGCAGAGTACGACATCGCTATTGTCGGCGCAAGCTTCGGAGGCGTGGCTGCCGCCCTGGCGGCCGCGCGGTACGGCAAACGCGTCGCGCTCATCGAGGCCGGTAACAACGCTGGTGGACAGGCGACGGCCCAAGGTCTAACGCGGTGGGACGAAAGCGCGCCGGTGCTATCGCCCAATACGTACGGCAGCACGAAGTCGTATCAAGTTCTCAAAGAAGACGTGCGCCAGTGGTATCGCACCTACACGAAGGTCGGATCGCGCGGCCATGCGCCGGACTTTAATCCCGGCTTCGCAAGCCCGGGTCATCCGTTTTCGGCGGATTGCAACGTGGTCGAGACAATCTTGCGCCAAATGCTCGGCGACGCGAAAGCCTTCGTTACGCCCATATTCGAAACGGCAGTCGTTGGTGTCGGCGTCAATGGCGGACATATCGAATCGCTAGCGCTGTCGAACGGCGATACGATTGTAGCGGCGATCGTGATCGACGCCACCGACCTCGGCGACCTGTTGCCGAAATGCGGCATCGATTGGACGATCGGTGCGGAGGCAAAGAGCGACACGGGAGAACCGCACGCCGAATCCTCCGCGTCGCCGGGACATATCCAGCCGATCACGGTTTCCATTGCGGTCGAACTGCGGCCCGACGGGGAGCAGCACGTCATTCCTCAGCCGGCCAATTACAGCCAGCTCGTGGCCGATCAAGCGTTCGGCGTCTACGACGGTCGAAACGGGATGATCGGAGGAGTGTTCTCATCGGCCAAGTCCGCCAACCCGGGTTGGGAGACGCTCTTCGACTACCGCCAATATATCGACAGCGCGAATTTTACCGATCCGAACTACGCTCACGACCGTTCCGTCATTAATGTCGGATGCAACGACTATCAGGCTGCGGTCATTCCGACCGGCGATGCCGCGAGAGATGCCGGCATCGTAGAAGCCGCGCGTGCCGTCTCGATCGCGTATCTGTATTGGCTGCAGACCGAAGCGCCGCGCGACGACGGTAGCGGCACGGGATATCCGAACCTCATGGCGCGTTCGGATATCTTTGGACGCGCCGATGGCACCGCGCCGCAAGCGTATATCCGCGAATCGCGGCGCATCGCCAAGCCGATCGTCCGGCTGCTCGAGCAACACGTTGCGGCAGATCCATCGTCGCCGGCCGCGCGCGCGCCGATGAACTTCGCAGATTCGTGCGGTATCTGCATGTACTCGATCGACATTCATCAAGTGTACGGCCCAGCCGGTACTCCGTGGGTCGGCGTCTCCGGCGTCAAACCGTTCCAGATTCCGCTCGGGAGCCTCATTCCCACCGATGCGACGAACGTCATCGCAGCCTGCAAGAACATCGGTGGAACGCATCTCACGTCCGGTGCGTATCGCGTGCATCCGGGCGAATGGGCGATCGGCGAAGCGGCCGGCGTGCTGGCCGCATATTGCGTTGGTCAAGCCGTACTTCCGGCCCAGTCGCAAAGCAATGCGTCGCGGCTGGCCGCCGTGCAGTTACGGCTGCTCGAGCAAGGCATTCCAATTTTTTGGTGGGACGATCTTAGTTACTCGACCGATCCGAAGACGTATGCGGCCGCGCATCTTTTAGGCGTTCGTGGTTTTCTAGCCGATGCGAACGATCTGCACTTCCGGCCGTCGGCGACGATCACAAGCGATGAGCGTAACGGCGTCGACGCGCACGCAGGAAAGCAACTTCCATGGCCCGCGGCGGCTATGACGCGCGCCAAAGCCGCGGTGTGGATTTGCGCCGAGCTCGGACTTCCGTCGAGCGATGCCGTGCAGCGCTGGGACGTTTAGCGACGTTTCTTGGCTCGCACGGAGTGCATCAAACCGAAACGACGCTCGCGCAACAGGATGCGCGTGTATGTTTCCGCGGCGCCCGCTTGCGTGCGAAGATGCTCGGCGATGCGCACCAAATCGTCGCGATCGCGACACGCGACCCGCAACGTGAAATCGAAGCTGCCCGTCGTCAGAATGCACTCGACCACGCCGGGAACGTCGGCCAGCGCGCGCTCGAAGTCCTCAGCGGCTCGTTCGGAACGCAGCTTGACGTCGATGAAGGCCGAGAGTCCGAATCCCAAGGCGTCGGCCGATAACTCGGTTCTGAAACCGGTGACGACGCCCAACGCTCGCAGGCGCCGTACTCGGTCGGCCGTCGCGTTCGGGCTAAGCGAGACCGCTCGGGCTAGCTCCATGAAGGAAATTCGCCCGTCGCCTTCGAGCCTTTCGATGATATCTCGGTCAATCGAGTCTATTGCAGAATTTTTATCGGTAAAATCCGCCATACGCCACGATTTTCAGTGAATCTCGCGGTGTCTCCCGCGGTATGGTGGGTGAACCCTAAAAAATCAGCCCGGAGGACCCGTGATGCTCGTCCGACTCGTTAGCGCCCTCGTCCTAACCGTCGCACTGACCGGTGCGACCCCGCTGCCGGCCGTGACCACGGCTCCCGGCGCCTCACCCGCGGCCACCGCGTTCACGGCTGCCGATCGAGCCGCCATACTCGATGCCGCTGCCACTGCACTCGGGCATTACGCGTTCCACGACCGTATCGCGCCATTGCGCGCGGTGCTGGTAGCGAATCGAACATCGTATTTGCAGATCGGCGATCCGCAAGCGTTCGCGGATGCCGTTACCGCCGGTTTGTATGCCGTCGCACACGACAAACACATTCGGCTCGACTACTCGTCCGATATTTTGGCGCCAAATACCAGCCAGCCGAGCAAAGCCGACATTCAGCGCGCTATGCAGATGTTCGCGTCGAGAAACTACGGCGTTGCCGGTGCGTTGCGCTTGAAAGGAAATATCGGCTACCTGCATCTTGGAAACTTCGGACCGATGCCCGGCTCGAAAGCGGTCATCGACGCCGCGATGGCGATGCTGCACGAGACCGATGCGCTGGTGATCGACGTGCGCCATAACGGCGGTGGCGATCCCGATTCGCTGGATTACCTGATGGGATATTTCTACGGCAAGCCGGTCGAACTGACGAGTATCGTTATCGTGCAGGGAGGCACGACACAAACGCTCCACCAATTTTCCACCGCAAAGGTTACCGGCCACAAGTATCTCGGAAAGCCGCTCTATGTATTAACCGATGACCGCACGTTCTCGTGCGCGGAACAGTTCGCGTACGACATGAAAACGTTGCATCGTGCGACGCTGATCGGAACCACCACCGGCGGCGGCGCGAATCCGGGCGGCTTTCTCCGGCTGAGCGATCACTTCAGCATTTTCGTTCCGCTCGGCTACGCGCATAATCCCTACACGAAAACGAATTGGGAAGGCGTCGGCGTCGCACCGGACGTGCCCACCTCGGCCGGAGATTCGCTGTTGGAGGCGTATCGGCGCGCGCTCGCCGCGGCACCGAATACCTTCCCGCAGGTGGTACCGGAGCGCGAAAAGGCAGCCGCCGATCCGTCGGCGGCATTGCAGCAATCGTTGCCCACATTGTAGCCGCGCCGCCACCGGCCCGCGATCCGCAGGAATCGCGGGCCACGCACGCAACCGACCCGCCAAATCGCCTTTCGATAGGAAGCGTGGCGTATGAAATTCGACAGATTGATGATGCTGTTAGTGGCGGCATTGTTTCTTTGTGGGATTCGGCCGGCGTCGGCCGCTCCCGCATTGTGGGTCGTACGGGGATCTGCCGGCACAGTGTATCTGTTCGGGTCCGTCCATCTTCTGCGAGATACCACACAGTGGAAGTCGCCGGAGTTGGAGGCGGCGATCGCGCAAAGCCAAGACCTGTATCTCGAGATTGCCGATCCCGCAAACGTCGCCGGTATGGCGAAATCGTTATCCCCTACTGGCATTCGACCGGACGCATCCGCTTTCAACAAAGATATCGAAAGCCGACGTCGAGCAACTCGATCGCATCGCAAAGCGATACAATATGGAGAGCGAGCTCGCGTTCGAGCAAATGCAGCCCTGGTACGTATTTTTGACGCTATCGATATTGCCCGCAGTCCACTCAGGATACACTTCCGGCAACGGCGTCGATCTGCAGATTCGCCAACAGTTCGCGACAGCCGGTAAGCCGATCTTGGGATTGGAAACTGCGGATTCGCAGTTGCATATATTTGCCGACCTTTCGCAGGCGGAACAAGTAGCGTTACTCGAGGAAGGACTCGCGACGATTGCAAAGCCGCAAAGGGGCGATCCGCAGTTGGATCCCTGGTCGATGTCTGGATGACCGGCGATCAGGAGAAGTTCGCGGCGACGATCCGGCTCGATACGGGCACCGAAGATCCGCTGTACGCACGCTTATTGACCAACCGCAACAAAGCGTGGGCGGCACTGCTCGCCAAGCGATTGCAGCAGCCCGGCACGTCCTTCGTTTCGGTGGGAGCCTTACACATGCTCGGCGCAGACGGAGTTCCGGCGTTGCTGGCTGCGATGGGCTTTTCGGTAACGCGCGTTCCCACCAAAGATGTCGATCCGATTGCAGCCCCGTCAACCGCACCGAACGGATCCGCACCGGAGAGTGCCCCTCTCGTCTCGCCGTCCGCATCGCCCGCGCCGTCTGCAACGCCGATTCCGCGAACGATCGTCCCGCCAGCCGGCTGGACGTCGCATAAAACATCACTGGTCGTGGGGGCGTTTCGGTCGGATGCCATGTGGGATGCTCCGTACGGTGCCGGTGTACTTGTCACCGGACACATTGACATTCCGGCCGGCGCCCAAGGGCTCGATCTCGACACCTTCGATACGTTCTTTCAGCAGGGCCTGATCGCGCAAGCCGGCAGCAAAGGCGTAACGTCCTCGACGCACGTGAAAATTTGCCAGGGCAAGCAAGACGGAATGCGTTACAAGCTCGTGCTGCACGGCGATTCTAGGGAAATCGTCGTCGGATTCTCGGACCGCGCCTATCTTGCGGAGTATGTTAGGCGAACCGAAATGCCTGAAGACTCGGCTGCAGTTCGATCGCTGCTTTCGTTATGCGCGCCGTAAGCGCTCGACCTAGGTAGCCGGAAGCTACGTGTCGCATATCGCGTAGTATGAAGGGCAATCGCGACGTTATCGAGCGGCTGAATAAAATGCTCACCAACGAGCTGACGGCAATCAACCAGTACTTTCTACACGCGCGGATGCACAAGAACTGGGGCTACTACCGGTTGGCCGAGCGCATGTATCACGAATCGATGGGTGAGATGCGGCACGCCGATTGGATCATCGAGCGCGTGCTGTTTCTCGAGGGCTTACCGAACCTGCAGAACCTCGGCAAGCTGCATATCGGAGAAGATGGCGTCGAGGCGTTGGAATGCGATCTCAAACTCGAGATGATCGCGCGCGACGATACCGCCGACAGCATTCCGATCTTCGAAGCGCAGGGTGACTTCGTCAGCCGCGACATTGCGCTAAAAATTCTCGCCGATTCTGAGGAGCACGTCGATTTCTTAGAAACGCAAATCGCGTTGGTCAAGTCGATCGGGCGGGAGAATTACCTGCAGTCGGCGATGGGCGATCTTCCGACGTCCGAGTCGTAACCCGAAGCACGATCTGATCGATCTCGCCGGCGCACGCGAAGCACTGCGCGACGCAATCGCAGCGAGCGTACACTTCTTCGTGCGAGCGCGCGCCCTGCTCGACCGCTTCGACGATGCGTCGTTCGGTCAGTCCGTTGCAGATACAAATAAACACCGTTAGGTAATCCTTCGGCCTGCGTGCGCGGCATTCCGGCGCAGCACGTCAAACCAACGTCGCATCGTACCGCAACTGCCCGTCGCTCGTCACGCGCACGCCGTCGGTAGGTACATGCGGGCGCAGTTTTGCGTCGTGCATCAAATGCAGCACTTCGACGCCGTGGAGCAACGAGGCGGCGTCCGCGATCAGGCGCCGGTGGCATCGCCACCACAACGATTCCGAACAGAGAATGGCCGATCGTTCTTCGGTGGCTCCACGGAGCAACGTATCGAGCGCCTTTTGGAACGCTTGGGTCTGCATGTAATCCGCGTAGCCGCGGAACGCCGGATGCCGCAAGGCGATGTTGCTGCTGCCGGGCTGCGGCTTACGAAAGCCGCCGAGGGCGGGTTCCCAACGATACGAAGCGCCGGCATCACGCGGAACCCATTCTTCCATCGCGTCCATGCGAAACTGCGGATGGCGCAAGCTTTTCGGAACCGTGCGCACGTCGACCAGCGCCGCTATTCCGGAGCCGCGCAACAGATTTGCCAGCGTCTCGGCTGTTGCCGTGCCGTGGCCGACGGTGATAAGCGGGAGCGCTGCCTTAGCCTTCGAGTTCTTGCAATAGTTGGCGCTCGTCGTCGCCGGTCAATCCCGCGCGACGAACCGTGATGTCGCGCGTGCGTTCCCAGGCGAGCACATCGGCGAGCGTTTCTTCCAGCGGGCGGATGCGAAGGTCGGCGCGGCGTGCCGCGGAGCCGTCTCGTTTTCCGAAGCCGGTGTATTCCGGTTGCGGCAACCACAGCGGCAAGGAACGCGGGCCCATCCAGGGCTCGACATCGTGCGCCGTAAGCCACTCCGGATCGGCTGCAACCGTTGTGCCACGGAAGCCTGCGACGCGTTGTGCTACCGCGAGATGCCGCGCGAGGTCGATCGAATCGCCGAGGGCGTTGAACGTTCCAGCGATACGGGCACGTACGCAATGGAGCACGAACGTCGCGAGATCGCGCGCGTCGATCACCTGCGTCGCGAGATCGGGAGCGTCGGGAATGAGAACGCGTCCGCGTTCGTCGGCCGGTCGAGCGAAGCGCAACGGCCAATAGCCGGTGCGGTCCGAGCGATCGCCCGGACCGCCGATCAGGCCGGCGCGAAAGATTGTCGTCGTACCGTTTCCGAACTCCGCTAGGGCGATGCGTTCGCATGCAACCTTATGCGCGCCATACAATTCGGGATCGCTAGCAGCGCCATCTTCGGTTGGCTCGTGAATCGCGGCCGACTCGTCTTGATCCGGCGTCGCATCGTCGACGTACACGCTAGCCGAGGAAATGTATGCGATGTGTCGCGTGCGGGGCGCCAGTGCGGTTGCGGCGGCTCGCATCCGTCGCGGATCGCTCGAGATTTCGACGACCGCATCCCAATCGGCGCGGGCGACATCATCGTATGCCGCGGGATCGTCGCGATCGGCTCGAACGAACGTCGCGCCGGCCGGTGGAACGCTCGTCGTGCCGCGTACCAGGCACGTGACATCGTCTCCGTCGTGCAACGCTTGCGTTGCAATCGCGCCGCTGAGAAAACCGGTACCGCCGAGAACGAGTAAACGCATGGTACGGCGCTGCGTTCAACGGCTCCGCGGCACGTTCCGCCGAAGAGCAGACGTTATGAAGCTTTCGAATAAGACGGCGATCGTCACGGGCGCGGGCAACGGCATTGGGAGAGAGATCGCGCGTGTCTTCGCGCGAGAGGGCGCGAACGTCGTCGTTGCTGACCTTCATGAAGCACCCGCCGAGGCGACGGCACAGGTGATTCGTTCTGCCGGCGGCCGGGCCGCCGCGATTCGGATGGATGTCACCGACGAACGTCAGGTCGATGCGGGCGTCGCAGCCACAATCGGCCTGTTTGGCGGGCTCGACATCCTGGTGAGTAACGCCGGTATTCAAATCGTCGGGCCGCTACACGAATACGCCTATTCCGACTGGCGCAAGATTATGGCAGTCCATCTCGATGGTGCGTTCCTAACGACGAAGGCATGTCTCCCGCATATGTACGCTTCCGGACGCGGCGGCAGCGTGCTGTACATGGGCTCCGCGCATTCCAAGACGGCGTCGATCATGAAGGCGCCCTACACGGCTGCAAAACACGCCTTGATCGGCCTCGCACGTACCATCGCGAAAGAAGGCGCGCCACACGGCGTTCGGGCTAACGTCATCTGCCCGGGTTTCGTTCGTACGCAATTAGTCGAAAAGCAAATCCCCGAACAAGCGCAGACGCTCGGTATCTCTGAAGACGAGGTCGTCAAACGCCTGATGCTGCAAGACACGGTCGACGGTGCGTTCACGACCGTCGAAGAGGTCGCCGATGTCGCGCTCTTTTTGGCTTCGTTCCCGACGCTCGCTCTGACCGGCCAGTCGCTGCTGGTGAGCCACGGCTGGATGATGGAGTAGGCGTTCGCCGGACGCTTGGCACGCCTCGACGATACGCTGGAGGCGATGAGAGCGCACGATTTTATTTCACACGAGCCAGCTGAGGACGGAGCGCGAATCGCGGCCGGATATCCCGACGAATGCCTCGACTTTACCGCCTTCGCCGGCTCACTCGCAGCGCTGATTACCGACGGCGAATGGCTGCTTCAACCGTTCACGCAGAAGCGTCTCGCAATCGTCGTCGATTTTGCATCCGAGACGCAAGCCGAAGCCGAAGACAGTCTCAAGCGCGGTTGGAACGGAGCCTGGGAATTCCCAACCGGCTGCGTCAACACGGTGCGTTCGCGCGTCGAAACCAACGAGCAGAACGCTCGCCTAGAGCGGCATCTTTCACTGATTGCGACCGGCGATACAATGCGCGAATTTTTCTGGGGCGTCACCGAAAAGCTGATCGATGCGAATTCCTGTCGGGAGCCAACCTGTGCGAAGTGCACGATTCGATTCGCGCGCGACCTGGCGATGACGCTAAGTATTTTTTCCAAAACCGGATTTCGAACGATTCATCTGTTTTCACGATGGCAGCCATCGGCGGAGCTGCGCGCCGTGCTGCGAGAAGAAGACGTAGAAATTCAGTGGAACCCGTTGGCGTCGATCCCTTCACCGGATCTCGAAGCAAATCGACAGTATTCGATCTGGGACGGAACGGCAACTCAGTACGACGACTTCATGCGCCACTTCTGGGCGCCGTCGTGGCAACGAAGCGATGCTGGAGCGCAATGCTTGGTGGCCGGGTTGCAGGGAAACGCTCTGGATACGGCCGGCATTCGACTGCCGAGTGCGAAGCGCAGCTGGCGCGGCGTCAAGCGTTTTGGCGTGCGCGCCGTTTATAACGCCGGCGATCCGTCGACGAGCGCGCGGGGAGAAGCAGGCTTCATCGAGCGCGCGAACCCCTTGTGCGCGTTGCTGTTGCGCGCGATGCGCTCCATGACGACCGATTCGGGAGCGTTTTCGTGGCTGCTCGTGCCGGGCGATATCGCTCCTGGAACGTTCGAGTTGAACGCCGATTTCGATGCCGGAAATCCGGCGGCGCGGTCGCTCTGGAAAGCTTGGCGCCCGTGTTTTCTCGCCGCCCTGCGGTTTGCCTCAGTGGGGCAGCAGCCGGGGCCTCGAAGCGTTCCGGCTGAAGGCGGAACCTAAGAGCTCCGGCCTGGGGTCTTTGCCCTTGACGGCCGCTTCGCGGAGCGGTATTCTCCTCGTATATGAGAGTGACTTTCACTTTCACTTTTGAGACGCTACCGGTTGCCGGACGGGCACCAGGAGCACCGAAATCGATGGGCAATGGGCCGCATCGTTCACAATTTTTACACGCAGATAGAAAGTAGCACGAGATGGAAAACACGATCGTCGAGTTATCGGAAAGCGATCGCGGCTGTCCGGTTAAGCACGTACCGCTTCGGCCGAGAGTCAACATCGACTGGTTCCCCGAGCTGTTGGATCTTTCACCGTTGCATCGGCCGTCGCGATTGTCGGACCCGATGGAAGCCGGATTCGATTACGCTCGTGAATTCAATAGCCTCGATCTCAAAGCGGTCAAGCACGACCTGCACAAACTGATGACCGATTCGCAAGAGTGGTGGCCGGCCGATTACGGTCATTACGGCCCGCTCTTTATCCGAATGGCGTGGCACAGTGCCGGAACGTATCGCATCCACGACGGACGCGGCGGAGCCGGTTCGGGCGACCAGCGATTCGCGCCGCTCAACAGCTGGCCGGATAATGCGAACCTCGATAAGGCGCGGTTGTTACTGTGGCCGCTCAAGCAAAAATACGGACGGAAAATTTCGTGGGCCGACCTGATGGTGTTGGCCGGTAACTGTGCTCTGGAATCGATGGGATTTAAAACATTCGGTTTTGCGGGTGGCCGCATCGACGCGTGGGAGCCCGACGAAAACATCTATTGGGGTCCCGAAGAAGAGTGGCTCGGCGGCGATAAGCGTTACAGCGGCGATCGCGAGCTGGAGCAGCCGTTAGCGGCGGTGCAAATGGGTCTCATCTATGTGAATCCCGAAGGCCCGGATGGCCAGCCCGATCCGATCGCAGCGGCGCACGACATTCGCGAGACATTCGGTCGCATGGCGATGAACGACGAAGAAACCGTTGCGTTAATCGCGGGCGGTCACACGTTCGGCAAAGCGCACGGAGCTGCAGACCCCGGACAGTACGTCGGGTTCGCACCCGCCGGCGCCGGCATCGAAGAACAAAATCTCGGCTGGCGCAACTCGTACGGCAGCGGACATGGCGACGCAACGATCACGAGCGGCCTCGAGGGCGCGTGGACAACGTCTCCGACCAAGTGGGATAACGGGTTTTTCAACAATCTATTCAACTTCGAGTGGGAGCTGACGAAGAGCCCCGCCGGCGGAAATCAGTGGACGCCGAAAGACGGCGCGGGAAAAGATTCCGTTCCGGATGCGCACGATCGCTCGAAGAAGCATTCGCCAATCATGTTCACGACGGATCTCGCGCTAAAAGTAGATCCGGCGTATGGGCCGATCTCGAAGCGATTCCACGAGAACCCGCAAGAGTTCGCCGACGCATTTGCCAAGGCGTGGTACAAACTGACGCATCGCGACATGGGTCCGATCGCGCGGTATCTCGGTCCGGAAGTCCCGGCGCAAGAACAGATTTGGCAAGATCCGGTTCCGGCGGTCGACCACGCGTTGATCGACGAGGCCGACGCGGCCGAACTGAAGCGTCGCATTCTTAGCAGCGGCCTCACCGTCTCGCAACTCGTTTCGACCGCATGGGCGTCGGCATCGACGTTCCGTGGCACCGACAAGCGCGGCGGTGCGAACGGCGCGCGCATCCGGCTGGCGCCGCAAAAAGATTGGGCGATCAATCAGCCGGCCGAACTCGCGAAAATTCTTGAGACGCTCGAGAAGGTTCGTAGCGAGTTCAACGCGTCGCTCAAGGGTGGCAAGAACGTGTCGCTCGCCGACGTCATCGTTCTCGGCGGCGCGGCGGCGATCGAGAAAGCCGCCAAAGACGCGGGTACCGATGCGAAAGTGCAGTTCTCGCCCGGCCGTACCGATGCGTCGCAAGAAAATACCGACGTCGAGTCGTTTGCGGTGCTCGAGCCCACAGCCGACGGGTTCCGAAACGTCGTCGGGCGCGGTCATTCGCGTTCGCCCGAACAGCGGTTATTGGATCGTGCCCAGCTTCTTACGCTGACCGCTCCGGAGATGACGGCGCTCGTCGGCGGCTTGCGCGTTCTCGGTGCAAACGCCGGTGGTTCGAAGTTCGGTGTGTTCACGAAGAAGCCGGAAACGTTGACGAACGATTTCTTCGTCAACCTGCTCGATATGACGACCAAATGGCAGCCGTCCGGCACGGACTACGTGTACGAAGCGCGCGATCGCCGCACGGGCGACGCGACGTGGACCGCGACCAACTGCGATCTGGTCTTCGGATCGAACTCGCAGCTGCGCGCCATCGCCGAAGTCTATGCGATCGAAAAAGAGCATTTCGTGCACGACTTCATCGCCGCGTGGGAAAAGGTGATGAACCTCGACCGGTTCGATCTGACCGTCTCGAAGTAACACACCAATACGGCCATCATTCCCGCAGCGGGACCGCACGAGTACGAGCTCGAGCGGTCTCGCTGCTCTCTTTTGGGAGCTGTAGCGATGCGATATGCAGCGTTCTTGCGAGCGGTAAACGTAGCTGGAAACGCGCTGTCGATGGCGGCGCTCAAAGCGATGCTCGCCGATCTCGGTTTCGAACGAACCAAGACTCTACTGCAAAGTGGAAACGTCGTCTTCGAAGCGTCGAAACGTGCCGGCGCGCGGCTCGAAACGCTGCTTCAGCGCGAAACCGAGCAGCGTCTCGGCGTACGAACCGAATATTTCATCCGCGATGCCTGCGAACTGCAGCAAATCGTCGAGGCGAATCCGTTCGAACGAGAAGCGATCGAACAGCCGTCGCGGCTGGCCGTCGTCGTTCTGCGGCAATCGCCAAGCGCGCTGGGTCTGGAGCGGCTGCGGAATTCGATTCGCGGGCCGGAACTCGTCGCGCCGGGCACACGACACCTCTACATCACCTATCCCGCCGGACAAGCCGACACAAAACTCACCAACGCCGTCATCGAACGGGCCCTCGAGACCCGCGGCACGGCGCGCAATTGGAATACGATCCTCAAAATGCAGGCCGCGCTCGATGGAGGCAGCCTTTAGAATTTCTTCATACATTGGGGTTACGGTGCGCTCATGCGAAGCGCAGCAACTCGTAAACGATTTATTCTAACCGCGGCCAGCGCGTCCGTTGCATGGATTGCGCTTTCGAAAGCCGCGAAAGCGGACGAAAAAGTGGCTCAGTCCGCCGTCCAGTATCAAGACAAGCCGAACGGCGATAAACGTTGTGCGAAATGCCAATCCTTCATTCCCGGTGCTTCCGGGGGCGACGGATCGTGCAAGATCGTGAGCGGCACCATCTCGCCTAACGGCTACTGTATCGCGTTCTCATGAAACGTATACCGATTACAAGCGTCTTGCTGTCGTTGGCTCTGGCAGCTTGTACGCCCAATGGAATCACCGCCGCATCATCGGGCGGTGGCGGAACGGCGCCGACCGGGCAAAATCTTACGATCGACGTCAACCTTACGCTCAACCAGCCGGTGAAAACACCATATGGGGAAAGCGGTGGCATGAAACCGCCGGTGACGATCGCGCACGTCGGCGATACCATCACGTTCACCAACAGCGACGGTTTCGCACATACCGCCACCTACATCCCGAATGCATCGAAATTCCCGGCGGGATCGCCGTTCGGCCAAGGCGCGCTCACCCAATCAGGAACGACGCTGTCGGGCGGTTGGAGCAGCGGTGCAATGCAGGCCGGAGGGAGCTCGCAAACGCTCAAGGCCGATAAGAAAGGCCTCTATCTCTTCGGCTGCTACTTCCACTATGGCGCGCCGATGCGGGGTGCGATCGTTGTTGAATAGATTGGCAGCTGCCGTCGCGTTCGCGCTCCTCATGCTGTGCGTTTCGGCGCCGGCGCAAGCGGTTCCAATCTTCGCGCAACGCTATCATTTACAGTGCGGTGCCTGCCATAGCGTGATGCCGGAGCTGAACGCATTCGGAAATTACTTCCGCATGCACGGTTATAAGTTGCCGCTGCCAAAGCATCCGACTACTCTGTTGGCGATCCGCTATCAGATGGGGTATTCGCAAGATCCGGCGGCTGGAACGCGCCGTTGGACGCCTGGCGGAATCGTGCTGGGCGCCGCAGATCTCGGCAACATCTCTGCGTTCATGCACTATAGCCTGGGAGCGGGAGGCGGTCCGGCCGCACTGTATCTCGGCTTCTTGACCGACTACAACGCGCACACCAAGTCCGAATACCGCTTGGGATTGTTCGAATTGCCCTTGGCGCAATCGCCGGGCGAGCGATTAGACGACCTCCAAGGATACGGTTACTATAACGCGCACGTCGGACTCAACGACCTGCCGCTGGCGTCTCCGCGTTGGGGCTTATGGGATCAGAAAACGATCGGTAATCTCGTCGCGAATCTGACGGTAGATTTCAGCGAGTTCAAGGGTGCTGCGTACGGCGGCAAGCCGGTGGATACCGGCGAAACGACATTCAATGGTGCACCCGAGGTCGGATTGTGGCTCGATCAAGGCATTCTCTCCAAGGCCAACTCCGAAGTGGACGCCGGCGGAGAGTTTCTCGAAGGAAATCGCGGGATTCTTCCGACCGGCCGCTCCGCGTTTAGCGACGCATACCAACGCTACGGTTTACTGGCGCACGGACGTTTCGGTCCGGTCGACCTGCAAGCGGAGCAATGGTGGGGAGACGACCACAACGCGGACGGGTTCGGAACGAATCAACGATCCAGCGGCGGATACGCGCGACTCAAAATCTATCCCGTGCCGCACGCCTATCTCGGTATGCGCTACGATGCGACCGCGAATCCGTTTGTGGTTCGCGATATGACGTACTACGGTGCGTTCATGATCGCTCCGTTCCGCTTCTTGGTGCAAGAAGTTGCTCCGATCGCGCTTCCGGGACAACATCCCACGCTGGGTGGCGCCGTCACGGTCGCGTTCCCCGGCTACTACAAACTGTAAAGCGGCGAACGCAAGCGGTTCCCTAGGAAACGGCCCGCAGGCGGCAGTAAGGCATCGAACATTCGCTCGATGCTATTGCTGAGGAGAAACTCGATGCGCACGCCGCGTTCGCTCGTATTGCTCGGTGGGTTCATCGCAACCGCCATTCTTGCCGGATGCGCTGGTTCGGCCGCACCATCGTCACCCGCTCAGACGTCGGACGCGAGTCGAATCGCGCTGCTGCGCCAGCCGATGACTCCGGCGCGCTTATTGCAGTTGCAAGCGTCGGGACAACTTCCAGGACCCGTCCCGCAAGCGCGGTTACGAGATCGGCTCAACCGCATCGCGCGACCACGCCCAACCTTCGGCCGCCGCGCCGCGGGTACGGTGGGCATATGGGCGACCGATACCGACTTCAATTACCTCGTCGGCCAGACGGTGAGCGGACGTAAAACCGTCGTCGCCGTCGACCTTTCGAAGAACAACTGCCTGTCGCCGGTCGGCGTACGCGTGGACGCATCGCAGAACGAGTGGGTGGCGTGCGAACTGACGTCGCCGAGCAGCACGAACGGCGCGTTGCAACAATACAGTTCGGCCGGACGGTACGAAAAGCAATTCTTGTTCAATTGTCCGTCTTCGGTAAAAGGCTGCTCGACGTTCAGCGGATACGGCTGGGACAGCGGCATCGATTCTAAGGGCAACGTGTTTGCGGCACTTAACATCTATTCGATCGAAGTGTGTAACCCGAGTTGCGTATCGAATCTCGGCGCCGGATTTGAGTGGTGGTCAAAAGGCAAGACGAGCGCGTCGCCGCATCTGATCACGCTCGGCGACAGCTGCAGTCCGATCTGCGGCGTGGGTTTTATGGACTTCGATGCCTCGGATAATATCTGGTTCACGTTCGTCGGCTACAACGGCAGCGTGTACGGCCCGGGCCTCGGCGAAATCACGAGCCCGGCGAAGAACCCGGCGCTAACGATCGTCGAGCCGGCTGGAACCTACGGTTTCTTTGGCGGCGTCAACGTAACGGGCGGCGGCTCGGTTCTCAACGTCGTCGATCAGCAAGCGAGAACGATCTCGCAGTACCATCTGCCGCTAGCGCCCGGTGGCAAGCCGTTCAACACGCTCGGTCCGACACCGCTCAATGCCTTCGGCATCGGCGATCCGGTTTCGGGCGGCTTCAACAAAGCCGAATCGAACTTCGCGCTCGCGGACGCCGGCGGATGGCTCGATCTTGGACGATACGGCACGAACAAGTGGACGAGCGTATCGAGCCCAAATTTCTACAGTGGAATCGAGGGAGCCGCGTATACACCTTCGGATAAGTGATGCGAGGCACGAAATGCTCGAATTGATCTATTCCACATCGCGTGCCGGCGCGGAGGCGTTCGCATGGCGCGAGCCGTTCGGCGCGATCAGCATTACCGACCCGGGAAGCCGGCCCGTTGCGTTGCCTCAAGCGTCGCTGATAGCGCGCTGCGATCTGCAGTTCTGGGACGTAGAACGTGGCGAACTCGACGTGTTCGATGCGGCCATGGCGCGCAGAGCGTTGACGTTCGTTCGGGACGACTGCGTGGCCGCTACGCTGCTTTTAGTGCATTGTGAAGCGGGCATTAGCCGTTCGACCGCGATGGCCAACGCACTCGGACGAATTCACGGCATCGCCGTGCGCCATCAAAACGCGCTGTTTCTCGACCCGAATCCGCTGGTAACGCGACTACTTGGCGAACAGGCCATTTTGTGATCGACGAGGAGAAAGCCATGCGCGCCTTTCCATTTGCGATTACCGACCGGATGAACGCTTCTAGCGCCGGGCGCGGGATTGCGGTGTCGTCGCAATGACCGATTCTTCGAGCGTTGAACGGAATCGCGAAGCCGTTCGACAGGCGTTCGAACGGTGGCGCGAGGGCCGGGGAAACCTCTTCGATTTGATGGCGCCGGACGTTCGCTGGGAAATCGCCGGCCACTCCGCCGTCGCCGGAACGTACCCGAGCAAAGAGGCGGTTATGAACCAAGTGATCGTGCCGTTAAACAAACGCTTCGCGCGCCCGCTGGTGCCGGCCGTCCGGCGTTTATATGCCGACGGCGATACCGTGGTGGCGTTGTTCGACGCCGAAACGGTTGCGACGGACGGTCTCCCGTATCGTAATTCCTATTCGTGGTTTCTTCGCTTTCGCGAGGGTTCGATCGTCGACGTCGTAGCGTTTTTCGACAGCGTCGACTTTAACGAACTGTGGACGCGCGTGTCGCCTGAGTAGCTCGTCGATTCGCCCGGCCGCCCAAATGCAAACAGGGGTCGCCGCGCCGCTACCCTTTCATGCCCTGAACGCACTCGAGCCGTCGCCCGTGACCACTTGAACCCGCCGAAAAATACGGTAGAATTCGTTACGTGGCCACCTGGGACGACGTCCGGCGAATCACGCTCGCACTTCCGGAGACGACCGAAGGCACGAGTTACGGTAACCTCGCGTGGAAAGTGGGGGGTAAGGCGTTCGCGTGGGACCGCCCGTTGCGCGCATCCGACGTCGCGGCGCTCGGGCCGGACGCCCCGCACGGAGCGATTCTCGGCGTGCGCACCGACGGCTTAGAAATGAAGGAGGCTCTCCTCAAGAGCGATCGGGCGATATTCTTTACCATCCCGCACTTCGACGGTTTCGCTGCCGTGCTCGTCCGGTTGTCGAAGATCGATACAATTCGCTTGCGCGACGTTTTGACCGATGCCTGGCTCGTGCGCGCCACCCCAAAGCTCGCAAAAGCATTTCTCGATGAGCGCCGCGCGTAATGAGCTTTTTCGAGCGGCCCGACCCAAGGATCGCGTCGAGCGCCGATCAGCCGGCAGCGATCGCGGTGATTCGAACGATCGGCCGCCATGCAATCGCGCTCATCATCTGCTGCGTCATCTCGCTCGCGATCTATGCGGTTGACGTTGCGTACGGACTGCACGGCGTTAGCCGCACCGGCGGCGTCATAGCAGTTCGCGGCCTATCGAGCGTCGTGACGATCGTGCGCGACGATCGCGACGTACCCCACGTGCGAGCGCGCGACGATTGGGACATGTATTTCGGTGAAGGTTACGCGCAGGGTTCCGACCGTCTCTTCCAACTCGATTTGACGAGACGATATGCGTACGGAACGCTGTCCGAGGTCCTGGGCGCAAAGACATTCCCGATCGACGTGGCACAGCGGGCCGTCGACATCGATGGAATCGCTCGCCGTCAGTTGCGTGCATTGCCGGAAACCACGCGCAGCGCATTATCGGCATTTAGCGACGGCATCAACGCTGCGGCGGCCCGGCAGCCGCTGCCGGTGGAGTTTCGGCTGATGCTCTATCGTCCCGCACCGTGGACGCCGAAGGATTCGCTGGCGGTTTCGATCGTCGCGTCCCTCGAATTGTCCGATTCTTGGAACGATGTCGTCGCGCGCGATGCGATTTGGCGTTCCCAGGGATCGCGATGTTTCGATGCGCTCGTTCCGTTATCGGATGGCCGCTACGACGTTTCCGTTCGGGGCGACGCGATACCGCGCCGCGTGCAGTTGGATCTGCCGGACGATTGCGGACCGGGAAGCGTCGCGTCCGTGCGACGCCCGTCGATCGGGAGCAACGCGTGGGCTGCGGGTTCGGCCCGGTCGTTCGATGGGCACGCGCTGCTGGCGAACGATCCGCATCTCGACGTGTCGATCCCCGGAATCTGGTACGTCGTCGACTTGCAGTCGCCGCACGTGCACGTTGCCGGGGCGACGATTCCCGGCGTCCCCGGCGTCGTGTTGGGACACAACGAGCGCATCGCATGGGCGTCGACCAACGCGCAAGTCGCGACGACCGGCGTCTTTCGATTCAATTCGCGAGCGCGTGGTGGGCGATGGACGGATCAACATTTTTCGGTGCGATTCGCAGGCGACCGCGCCGTACGCTACTATCGCGCACCTGCGGAGTTTTCGGTTCCCGGGCAAGCCGCCGCCGCGCCGCTGCTGGTGCGCTGGCCGATGTACGCCCAACGACGTTCGACGATCGAGACGATTTTGCGATTGAATGCGGCGCGCGATGCCGGCGATGCCGTGCGTGCGCTGGCCGGGTATCGCGGATCGCCACAAAATTTCGTGGTGGCCGACCGTTCGGGTAACGTCGTCTATCACATGGCCGGCATCGTTCCCGACGACCCGGCGTGGGGCAGATACGTGCATCCGGCCTCCGACGTAGAGCGATCGTTCGCCGAGTTGTCGTTCGCGCGGTTGCCGTCTGCAGCACCGTCACGCAACGCAATCGTTGTGAGTGCCAACAATCGTTCGTACGGTGCGAACTATCCGTATCGTCTGTCGGCGCAGTTCGAGCCCCCGTATCGCGCCTACCGAATCGCGCAACTCCTACGCGCGCGATCGCGCTACGACGCCGCGTACTTTGCGACCATGCAACTCGACACGTACTCGCCGATCGACGCGGAAATCGCCTCCGATGTGTTGCGGGCCCGAGCGATGCAAGGAGTGACGCGCGACGAGCTTGCCGCGTTCGACGTGCTCGCACGATGGGACGGGCGCTTCGATCCGGATTCGCGCGGTGCCGCTCTGGAGCACTCGGTGCGATACTGGTTGCTGGGCGCGGGCGTTCCGGCCAGGGCGCGCCTGGCGCAGCTGCGATCGGCGCGCGGCGATTGGGAGCCGGGACTCGAAGAGGACGTTGCTGCGTCGCTCGTGTCGGCGACGATGGATCGTCGAGATTGGGGCGCGGCGGGCGCGATTGCGATCGAGCATCCGCTGTCGCCGATGCGCTTCGGTTTTCTCAACGGCGACGTGCTGCCCGGCTCCGGCAACGAGGACACGATTCGCCTGCAAGAGCCGGGATTCGCACAAGGGTTTCGCGCCGTTTGGGACGTTGGCGATTGGGACGCCGGCGGTATCGTTATTCCGAGCGGCGAGTCCGGCGAGCCGGGATCGCCGTACTACACCGATTCGACGCCGGATTGGATCGCAGGACGATTATCGCCGCTGCCGTTTAGTGCGTTCGCATTGCGTCGGCACGCGCGCCAAACGTTGCTGCTCGAACCGGCGAGTTCCACGACTGGCGGCAAGTAAACGGCCCTTCGCAGCCCGAAGCCCTCATCCACGGAGGTTTGAGTGGTGCTGATACGCGTTCGACAGCTGTGCGTTCTCGTTGCGACGATCGGTGTGTTGGCGGCCTCGGGCGATTGGCCGATGCCGGCTATCGCTCCGTACCCGCCGATTGCAGCCATGGCCAACTCGGTGGAAGCCACTCGCCTCGGCGCTTCGGTCCAAAAGCTGGTTGCGTTCGGCACGCGGAACGATTTTTCAGAAACGACGTCGACCGGCGAGCACGGCGTCTTCGCTGCGCGTGACTGGATTGCGAAGCAGTTTCGCGATATTGCCGCTTCCAGCGGTGGGCGTATGAGCGTTGCGCTCGACACGTATCTCCAACCGAAGACACCGCGTACGCCGCGTGCGGTGACCGAGTCGAGCGTCATCGCCACGCTGCACGGTTCGGATCCCGGCCGCATCTACGTGATGGCCAGCCACTACGACGATTGTGACGGACGCTGTACCGATGGCGCCGGAATCGCACCCGGGGCCGACGACAACGGATCGAGCGTCGCGGCCGTTTTGGAAGCCGCTCGCGTGATGGCGTCGTCGCAATTCCGTGGTACGATCGTCTTCGCGTGCTTCGACGGCGAAGAACTCGGATTGTGGGGTTCGAATCATTTCGCGCGCGAGATGGCGGCGAGCAAGTCACCGATTCTCGCCGTGCTCAACAACGATATCATCGGGAACTCGACCGGTGGCGACGGGCTTTCGGAACCCGGCCTCATTCGCGTCTTTAGCGAAGCTCTTCCGGTGAAAAGCGAACGGTCTGCAGTTAACGCGATCGGCTCCGAAAACGATTCGCCGTCGCGCGAGTTGTCGCGTTTCGTCGCCGAAACGATTCCGGCGTACGTTCCGGATTTTTCGGTGCGGCAGATCTTTCGGGCCGATCGCTTCTTACGAGGCGGCGATCAGGAATCGTTCCAGGATGCCGGCTATTCGGCGGCTATACGCTTTGTGGAACCGCACGAAAATTTCACGCATCAGCACCAGGATGTGCGCGTGAGCGACGGCGTGCAATACGGCGACTTGCCGCAATATATTGATCCGTCGTACCTGCAGCGCGCGACGCAAGCCAACGTCGCCTCGCTGGCGACGCTCGCGCTCGGCCCCGCGCAACCGGGCGGCGTGGAGATGCTGCTCGACCGTCTCGGCTACTCGTCGACCCTTCGCTGGACGCGCGTGCCGGACGCGACGTCGTACGAAGTCGTTTGGCGCTCGACCGATGCGCCGCTATGGGAGCACGCCCGCGACGTCGGCGATGTCGCACAAACGACCGTTCCACTGTCGAAAGACGATTACATCATGGCCGTGCGCAGCGTAGACCGCAACGGCCTGCGCAGTCCGGCCGTCTATCCGGCACCGATTCGGCCCTCACACTAGCCTCGTATACTAAGGAGCAATCGATCGCGATGATTTCTCGATGGAACCGTACGTTTTCCGCCGTAGCTGCGGTGTGTCTCGTTGCGCTTGCAGGCACCGCCGCGCCTGGGCTTTCGGCTTCCTCTGCGGCCGGTAGCCGTGCTGCGTTAACGCAGGCCTTACAACGCGATCTCACCGGATATCTAACGAAATACGGCGCCATCGAACATGTGTCGGCGCTGTCGCTCGCGGTGAGTCTCAAGGCCGGTACCAATCCGATCGACGTCGTCGCTGGAACGACGCTATACGGCGGTGGACCGAAAGCGACACCCTCGGATCTCTATCAGATCGGCAGCAACACGAAGGCGTTCACGTCGGTCGCCGTTTTGCAGCTCGAAGCGCAAGGCCGCCTTTCGATCGACGCGCCGATCGGAACGTATCTGCCGCAATATCCGGCGTATGCTAAGCTGACATTGCGACGGCTGTTGAGCATGACCGGCGGCATCGAAACCTACGACGATACCAGCGCTTGGTATCGCATGTTCGCCAACGCTCCCATGCGTTATACGTCGGCCGATCAACTGATTCGGTTGATCTATCCGCGCATCAAATGGACGCCGGGCACGAAGTACTCATATTCCAACACGGGTTATCTCCTAGCTCAAGAAGTGGTCGCGGCGCGTAGCAAGAGCCATAGCTTCTCGGTCGAAATCGCGCGAATCATCGCGGCGGCCGGGCTCAAGAATACCTACTATGCGAATAATTTTTATCCGGAAAGCGTCGCTCGGCGCGTCGTAGCCGGCTACTACGAAAACGACGATCCTGGGTTTGAGAAATTTCACGGTAAGAATGTGACACCCTATACCGTTTCGTGGGCGCAAGGTGCCGGTTCGATCGTTTCGACCCCCGAAGACCTGACCGTTTGGGCTCGAGCGATCTATCAGGGAAACGCACTCCTGCCGGAGCGGCAAAAGCGCGAGCTGATGAGCCTCATCTCGACGGAAACGGCGAAGCCCGTCGCCGCCGTCGATGCGGGCACCCCATCGGCATTCGGTTTAGGCGTTGCTCAAAAGTACGATAAGAATCTCGGTTCGTTTTGGTTTTATCAAGGCGAGACGCTAGGATTTCGCGCAACGCATCTGTACTTTCCGGACTCCGGGCTCGTGGTCGCGATTTTCGCCAACAGCCGCCCGGTCGAAAAGAATAGCCACATGCTGGAGCTTTTCGGCCAGATCTACAAGTCGATCAAAGCCAACCAACCGACGTAAACGCGCTACGGCGTCGTCACCGCAAGATCTTTCCGGTCTTGACGACTTCGAACGCCGTACTCGGGACGTTCTTGAGCTGATCCAGGTCGTCGTCGTTCCAACACGACGCCGGCGACCCGCCCTGCCCTTGAAAATACCAATTCGATCCGTTATCGGCGACGAACATACCGTACTTTTTCATCGCCGTTGCAACGATCAACGCCTGGCCGGTCATACCCGAAAGATCGTACGAGGCTTTCATTCGAATGCGTAATCCCATCGGAGGCAACGTCGGATCTTTGCTATCGCTGGCAAAGTGCGTCGCCGGATGGATATACCCGGCTTGCGTTTGCGAGAATGTCACCCGTAGCGCGTGATCGATTTCGCCGGCGGCGACTTCGTCGCACTTGACCAGCGCGGGCAGAATCGGCAGGCCGGCAGCGTCGGCAGACGTCCAACCGTTGGGCCGCAGTTTGTTGGTGTCGAGCGGAAAGAGTGCACCCGAGCCGGCGCGCCATTTCTTGCCGCCATTTTCGGGAAACGCTCGCCACATTTCGTACAACTTGCAGGCGTCTTGTTGCAATACGAGCACGTGACGGTCGCCCTTGGCGTGCGCCCCGCCTTCGATGGGAGCGTCGGGCGGAATCGGGTACGGGCCTCGATCGCTTTGTGATGAGTACCCGAATTGTACGGGAACTTTCTGCTGATTTTTCGGCACGACGACGAACGGTATCCCGTAATGCGGGTCGTGTCCGAAATCCGGATGCAAGCTGCCGGGCAACGCTCCGATATAGGCATCGGAATTCGGATCGAGCGGATACTGGGAAATGTCGGTGTTCCACCAATTATTCGATGGGAAGATTTGACAGCCGCCGACGACCGGAACGTCCGCTCGGCGCTCCGATGGCGATTGGAAGGACGCCGCTCCCGGCGCAGAATTTCCGAACGTGCAAGCGGCGAGCATGGAACATGCGGCGGTCGCCGCAACCAGTTTCATCATACGGTACGCTCCTCACCCGAAGGCACCCATAGGCTTCGATGGGCTAATCGATGAAGCCGCTCGGAGCGCTACATTCGCGTGAAGTTCGTCCGCGTCAGTGGGGCGCCGAGCCCGCCTGCGGTTTGTAGGTTCCGAAACTCCAGCTATGATTTCCGGGATCGCGAACGCCAAATTCGTGCGAGCCGTAATCCGTGTCTGTTAGTTCCCGCACGATGGCGGCCTTTGCGGCGGTAACGCGCGCGTAGGTGACGTCGACCGCTTCGCGACTATCGAGCGCGACGTACACGGTTTGCGCGGGATTGCCGGACCCGTCGTTCTTCACGCTGCCGAGCATAAACAAATTGCCCGCAAGCTCGAGCTCGGCGTGATGGATGACATTCCCATCGTCCGCGTACACCACGTGCTCGGTGCAGCCAAGCACGGATTTGAGCCAGTCGATCGCTGCGCGTGCGTCGTCGTAACGCAGCGCCGGATAGATGGATTGCTTACCGTTGGTTGTTTCGTTCATGCGACCATGGTACCCGACTACAGGCCGAACGTCTTGGAAAAATGATCACGGCTCCGCGATACTGACGGAGCCGGCGTACAGCGTGGCGGCCAGGAACGCACCCGGTGTCATCCTGGCAAACTCCTCGAAATCGCGGTACAGATGCGCCTGATCGAAGTAACCGAGATCGGCGGCGGCCGCGCTCGATGTCTCGCGCCGGGCAAGCGCGCGAAGGACGTGGTTGAAGCGCACGATTCGAGCGAAGCGTTTTGGCGCGATGCCAAGTTCGCGCCGGAATCTCCGGGCGAGCTCGGGCCGGCTGAGGCCGCTTTCTGCGCGTAGCGTTTCGATCCGGACGTCGCCACGCTCGCGCACGACGGCGCGTGCCACGCGTGCGACGAGTTCGTCGCTGCGTGTGTTGCCAAGCCGGGCGATGGTCCAGCCGGCCGCCGCACGCACGACTGAAACGGCGCGCCGAGCGGCGCTGCCGTGCACCGTCTCGGCGGCTTCGAAGCAACGTTGGCCCAGCTCGCGAGCGGCTTGTCCCGCAACGGCGTGCAGGTCGACGGTGATATCCAGCAGTTCGGCGACCGGTAGGCCGAGGGCGCACGACGCGGCTGGCGCTCGCAGCCGGATCCCCGCAACACGGCAGCGACCCGCGGGAGCGACGACGACGCTCGGCGTGGTTCGCAAGCCGCTTACGCAGATCACAGGGAAGTGAACCGGCAACGAAAGGTCGCCGTCGCGGTGCGGCTCGTCGAGCTGCACGACGATCTCGGCCGTCCCATCCGGAAAGACGCGCTCGCGTGCTAACGCCAGCGTTCCGTCGAAATACCAAATACGATCCACAACGCCCAGCAGCGGGGACGCAGCCGGCGGCGACCAGTGGGCGCTGGTCCAGCGGCCGAGGGCCGAGTCGCCCGTCGCAACGTCCGGATCGATGAGCGCCGTCGCTACGTGCACGCTCCGACGCTTCGACGCCGTTATGCCCATTAGCTCGCGCAGGTTGCGCGCTTGCTTCCCAGGGAGATCGTCCGAGCCGGGAAAGGCCCTGCTAGGGAGGGCGACTACAATGCGCTTTACAGGCTATCCATACGCGGCCGCTGCGGCGGCCTGCGCGTTACTGCTGTCCGCATGCAGCGGCGGTAACTCCGTTTCTACGATGCCCGGCGGGACGAACGCTGGACCGATGTCACAACCGGCATCCAAACAACACCCCCAAGGTGCGAGCGCGGCGGCGCTCTATGCGAGCGATTTCTACGGTAAATCGATATTCCGCTTCGCGCGCAACTCCGACGGAACGTTGGTGACGCCGGCCGGATCGTCGCTGGTTCTTTCGTATAATCCGGGCGCGATCGCAATCGGCAGCACCGGCAATCTTTTCGTTGCCGATGAAGAGAACGAATCGATCGAAGTCTATCCGAAAGACGCCAGCGGGTACCAGCCCGCGACGCGTACGTTATTGTTGCCGTTCGTCCCGAGTGCCGTCGCAATCGACGGCGCCGGATACGAATACGCGGGCGGTTTCACCAACGCATACATTGCGGTGTACGCGCCGGGTGCGAAAGGCACCGCCAAGACGATCCAACGGATTGCATTGCCTGACGGTCATGCGGATATCAATGGATTGGCGATCGACTCGAAGGGCAATTTGTACGTTTCGGATACCAACGAAATAAGCGAGTTTACCACACCGCGCACCAATCCGACGCTAGTGCGCGCGATCGTCGGTACCGGACAGCAAAACGCTCCGAGCGGTTTGGCGTTGCAAGCATCCGGCGAACTCTATGCCGCCAACACCGGCGACAGCAATATCCTTGCGTATTCGCCCACCGCTAACGGGACGAGCGCTCCGGATCGCACGATCTCTTCGAACTCGCCGCCGCTCAAACTACCGAATGGCGTCGCGGTTCACGCCAACGTTCTCTACGCAACGAGTGGCACGTCGCTCGATGGTCCGCCATCGATTTTCGTGTTGAACGCGCGCGCCGGCGCACAAACGCCGGTTCAGGTCGTCACCGGTTCGTATTTATCGTCACCGTACGGGGTTGCCGTCGGGCCCTAAGACGGCGTTCGTCAGTGGCGTGGCGGCATAGGATTAGCCGCCGCGCCACAGTAGAACGGACGATGGTACGACGTCTTGCTCTTGCTGCGATTGCGGCACTGTTAACGACGGGCATAACGGCCCGCGGATTCGCTCCGAACCAGTTGACCGCGGAATCTCAATACGAAGCAACGGTCGCGGCATCGCCCAACGAAGCCGCCGCCCGCGCCGACGAATTGGGGCTGGCGTCCTTCGTTCACCGGATGGGAACGCCCGGCGACGAGCGCACCGCCAACTACGTGCGCGATCAACTAATCAAAGCCGGATGGAACGCGCAGATCGTCACCTATGTCGTGCCGATTGCCTGGCCTGTGCAGCAGCGTTTGACGCTCTTCGCCGGAACGGCCCGCGCGCGCAATGTTTCGTTGTACGAACCATCGATCGCATCGGATCCGTATTCGTCCGATCATGCCGCCATCGGCATACCGTATTCGGGATATAGCAACGACGGCGATGCGACCGGAACCGTCGTGTACGCCAACCATGCCCTGGCCGCCGATTTCGAGGCATTGGCCAAAGCCGGCGTCGATTTACGCGGCGCGATCGTCGTCGCGCGCAGCGGCGGCGGTGCGTTAACCGCAAAAGCGTTCGAAGCCGCCAAGCATGGAGCGTCTGCGGTGCTGGTCTTCAACGACCCGCTCACCGGCGGGTACTTTATGGGCGATACGTATCCGAAAGGCGCGTGGAGGCCGTTGGGCGGCGCGACGCGCAACACGATGACGTTCACGAACGATCCGGGCGATCCGACGGCGATCGGCATTCCCGTTCCGGGTGCGCCGCACAAGCCGTTTTCCGCGATCAAACTTCCGCCTATCCCGGAAGCGCCGATTACGGGCGACGTGGCACGCGAACTGCTCGAGCCGCTCGATGGTCCCGTGGCGCCGCCCGATTGGCATCCCGGATTCGCATTTTCGCAGCACCTGGGCGGCTCCGTTCGCGCGCACTTCGTGTTGCGTAGCAAACGATTCTTCGGACCGATCTGGGACGTGATCGGCACGCTGCCCGGAACGACCGATCAAACCGTCGTGGTCGGCAGCCATCGCGATGCGTGGACGTACGGATCCATCGATCCGATTAGCGGCACCGTGGATCTGTTGCAACTGGCGCGCGCGTTCGGAAAGCTGCACGCCACGGGTTGGCGTCCGCGACGAACCGTCGTCATCGGCTCGTGGGACGGCGAAGAACTCAATCTTTTCGGAAGCGATATATGGGTGCGTCAAAACGAAGCGCCCCTGCGCGCGCATTGCGTTGCGTACGTTAACACCGACGAAGTCGCGTACGGGCCCGAGTTCGGAGCAGCGGCGACGCCCGATTTAGCCGGCATGCTGCGCGATACGACGACGGCCGTCGCAGCACCGGATGCGATCACGCCGCTCGACAAATATTGGCTGGCGCAAGATCCGCAGCGAGAAGTCGATGCGATCGGCGGGGGCAGCGACCACGAGCCGTTCGTCTATCACGAAAACATTCCGGCGCTGGCCGGCGCGTACGCCGGGCCGTTCGGAACATACCACTCGGCCTACGACGATCCGGCGTCGCTTGCGATCTTCGACCCGGGAATGCATCGTGCGGCTGCGGCCGCCCGGTTCACCTCGATGGCGGTGTTGCGCCTTGCCGACGCCGACTATCCCGACTTGCGGCTATCCGGCGTCGCGCAAACGTTGCGCGAGCGAATCGCCGCGTTCGAAAAGGGCAAGGGCGACGAAGCGCGCCGGGCCGTCGTGGCACAGTCGTTGGTTCCGAAGGCCGATGCCTTCAGCGTCGCTGCAAACGCGCTTGACGCGCGCGCCGACTCGGCGGTCGCAGCGAACGATGTCGCGGCTGCGGCGACGACCTACGCACAGTTGCGGTCCGCCGAAAACGCATTCTTCCAACCCGACTCCACGAAGTGGTCGCGTACGCTGCTGTATTCGGTTTCGGGTTACGCAGGCGGAGTGTTGCCGTCGCTCGACGAGACGTTGTCACCGGATGGCGACTCGGCGCTTACCACGCTCCAAGCCGCCTTCGATGCCGCGACACAGGCAGCCGCCGCGCGCTAGACCGAACGGTCTAGGACAGCTATAATGTAGGGTACGGAGCAAGAAAGCGAGGTCGCAGCTATGTTCGTTCAGGCATTAGCTCTTTTAGCGTCGATCGAGGGCGCATCGGCCGGATCGCCGCCTGCAAATTTCACGATCGTTCACGCGGATTACCGATTCGGATATAATACCGCGGCTGCCGAAACCGGCCCCGGTACGGGAACGATGAGCGTCGATATCGGCGCGGCGATGACCGACGGCGGCGTTATGGTAAGCGCCACCGATACGTGGTGGAACTCCGTCCGCTCCCGCGCAACCAATTCGTGCGAAGTGTATCCCAACGGCAACGTCACCTGCTTGGATCGCCCCTATGACTTGTCGCCGATGCAGCTGGTTTTGTTCCCGATGCTCGGTCGCCAGTATTTCAGCCGGTTGGGTCGTTCGGGTGACGGAAGTTGGACGCAATCGTATCGAGTAAGCCATGGTGACCTGTATCTCTACGATTACCAGTTTGCGATGCACGGAACCGGCGCCGCAGCCGGTAGCAATACCCTTTTCTCCATCGATGTGAACGGGAAGTCCGATCAGGTCGGCGGCGCATATCGCGGCAGCGATCTCGAACAGCACATCTATTACGATGCCGAAGTCGGTCTGCCGGCCATCGTGGAAGACGAGCGCGCGCATCTCCCGCAGAAGACGATCTATAACAAGGATTACGTCGAGCTTCGTTTGATCGGCGCATCGCCCGCGCAATAAAACCTTGCCGCTGCAAAACCGGGTGACGCCGTTCGGCGAAATCGTCGCGTTGCCCGGGCGCGGTTCGATCATGGGAAATAGAGGCCAGCTGCACGACGAGCACCGCACGCTCAAACGACAGTGGCAATTGCGCAGATGGATCGCGTGCCGTCTGGAGTGGCGTGGCATTCGACGAGTCGTCATGACGCCGCGCCGCTACACCGAACTGTTCTTTCTCGACGAAGCGGCCGCGTTCGCCGCGGGACACAGACCATGTGCCGAGTGCCGCAACGCCGACTACAAGCGCTTTGCCGCGTTGTGGGAAACGTGTTTCGGAAAACGAGCCGGCGCCGACGCGATGGACGCAACGTTGCACGCCGAGCGGCTCGACGGTCGTACGAAGCGCACCGTTCGCGCTCCGGTCGAGTCACTTCCGAACGGCGCCTACATCGTCTCCGGCGATGGCATCGCGCGCGTAGTGTGGGACGATGCGCTGATCGCGTGGGGCGCGGGTGCCTACGGAGACCGGATTCGTCGTCCGAAGTCGTCGCAGGTCGATGTTTTGACCCCACCGTCGATCGTTGCCATCATTCGAGCAGGCTTTCTTCCAGGGGTGCATCCAACGCTAGCGTCCTGATGGCAGGTGCGATGCTCGGACCATGGTCGAGCTTTTACGTGATGATCGGCTCTTCGGCGGCGGCGCTGACGGGTTTGATGTTCGTGGTGATCACGCTCGTCAACAACGAGCAACGAAAGCGCAGCCCAGACGGGATCGCGACCTTCAGCACCCCGACGGTCTTGCATTTTTGTGCCGCACTGTTCGTTGCAGCAATCGTGAGCGCTCCGTGGCGCTCGCTCACCTGGGTCGGCGGATTGATCGCAGCGTTCGGCGCTTACGGAACGATCTTTTCGATCTACGTGATGACCCGAACCAGCCGTCTCTCCGAGTACCGGGCCGACCTCGAGGATTGGACGTGGTTCGTCATCTTGCCGCTCCTCGCGTACATCGCCGTGCTCAGCGCGGGACTGGGGCTCTTGTGGAAGCCGGCGCAGTCGTTATTCGTGCTGGGGGGAGCGGCGGTGCTCCTGATTTTCATCGGCATTCGCAACGCTTGGGATGTCGTAACGTTTCTGGCCGTCAACGGTGAGCCGAGTGGAAAAGCCGGTAGCGACGACTGACGCGCGTCTATCCGCGCAGCGCTTCTAGCTCGCGTAGCGTCCGCTCGTCGAGCTCGACCTTCGCCGCGTCGAGGTTTTCACGCAGGTGCACGAGCGACGAGGTACCTGGAATCAATAGAATGTTCGGCGAACGCGCGAGCAACCACGCTAACGCGACCTGCATCGGCGTCGCACCCAGACGCGACGCGATGGCGTTCAGTTCGGACGATTGCAGCGGAGTAAACCCACCGAGCGGAAAGAACGGAACGTAGGCGATGCCGTCGGCGGCCAGTCCGTCGATCAACGCATCGTCGTTACGGACGACCACGTTAAAGAGATTTTGCACGCAAACGATATCGACGATTGTACGCGCTTCGGCGATCTGCGCGTGGGTGACGTTGCTCACGCCGATATGTCGAATCAAACCCTCTCGTTGCAGATCGGCCAGCGTCGAGATTTGCTCGGCATTCGATCCTTCGGTCGGTCCGTGGCCGTCGCCCATCGAGCGGTAATTGACGATGTCGAGCGCCTCGATCCCGAGGTTGCGCAAGTTGTCGAGCACGCCGTCCCGCAAGTCTTGCGGCGAAATCCACGGCTGCCACGAGCCGTCGGGCGGACGGCGCGCGCCAAGCTTGGTGACGATCGTCAAGCTAGCGGGATACGGGTGCAACGCTTTGCGGATGAGTTGGTTGACGGTGTGCGGACCGTAATAATCGGACGTATCGATATGGTCGACGCCACGCTCGACGGCTTCGCGCAAAACGGCGATCGCCTCGTCGGGATCGCGCGGAAGACCCATGATATTGGGACCGGTTAACCGCATCGCGCCATAGCCGACGCGGTTGACGCTTCTCGTGGTCCCGGGGAACGTGAACCGGCCACCGAGAGCCGAGGTAGACGTTACATCGCTCATCGTTCGCGCAGACCCGGCATGGCCAACCCAGGTTGCGCGGTTGCGAGTCCGTTCCAAAACGCTTCCACAGCATCGAGCATTGCGGTACCGGCGACCAGAAAGCGTTCGGGCGAAAAGCCCGTTTTGGAATGGGCTTCGCGCAACTCGTCGTCGGTGTGTTCGGCGTGACGCTCTTCGAGCGCGTCGTGCCACGTCCAGAAGCCGAGCGGCAGGTCGGGTATGCGCTTTTGTTTGATGACCCGCAGCCCGGCGATGAGTTCTTTCCAGAAGCCCGCCGCAGCCCAGTGTTCGATCGCATATGACGCCCCGGTCGCGGTCGACTCGTCTTCCGAGCCATACCACGTGAGCAACGCATCACAGAACGCCAGCGTGGACGGCGAACCCAATCGGCGCTTACCGAGATCGTTCCAATCGAGACCGAACGTTTGCGCGAACTGTGCGAGCCATTCGAAGTGACCGGCGGTAAATCGGAACGTTCCGCCTTCGACCGATCCATCGGGCGTGAATGCGACGCCGAGTTCGTTCAGCAGAATTTCTTTGGCCGCGCGATATCCCGATCGATCCGACGCGTTGATGCATTTGCGCAGTTGTGCTTCGAGAAAGAGATGGCTGAAGACCGAGAACTGAACGCTGAACGCCCGCAGTTCGTCGTCCGACGCGTTGCCGGTAGCGAACCATCGAGTATAGCGATTCTCTCGCACGATGGGATGGTCTTCGATGGTCGCAGCGACGCGACGCTTAAACCGGTCGAGCGCGAACGGTTCGAATGCCGTAACGGCGGTCATGACGATCTCCTTTGCATAAAAAAAGCCGCCTCGCATCGGCGAGGCGGCTTTGACGTTTGCGACGATGTTCGCTTACGGCAATGGCACACCGGGCCGATTCATTTCGAAACGACCGTAATAATAGTACGCGGTGCCGATTGCTACAAGCATCATATGTGTGCGCTACGATACCACATTGACATCGGCCCTACAAGGGGCGCGGAGAAATCACCGGCGTTTGAGTTCTTCGAGATCCTCGAGGGTGCGAGGCCAATCGCTCTTGAGCAAACGCGATAGACTTCGGTCGGCAAGCAGCTTTCCGCCGGTCTGACACGCGGGGCAATAATTCGTTTCGTTGTCGGCATAGCGGATGCGCTGGATCGGTTCTCCGCAGACCGGACACGGCAGGCCGTACCGTCCGTGGACTGCCATGTCGGAGCGAAACGCGGTCACGCGCTCGGGGAATCCGCCGGCGGCTTCGGCGCCCAGACGATCGATCCACAAACGCAATGTCGATTGCGTCGCTTCGTATAAGCGCTCCCACTCCGCGTCGTCGAGCTTCGAGGTGAGCGCGATCGGTGAGAGGTGCGCGGCGTGCAGAATTTCGTCCGAGTATGCATTACCGATCCCGTCGGCGATGCGCGGATCCGTCAGCGCGCGCTTGAGCGTCCGATTTTCACGCGAGAGAGCGGCGCGAAACGCCTCGAGGCGAGCCGCGAGAACGTCGATACCGCCGGGATCCATCGCCTCGAGCGCTACCGTGCCGCGGATCACATGCAGCGACGCGCGCCGTTTGGTGCCGGCCTCGGTGAGCGTCAGGGTTCCGTTCGGAAAATCGAACGCCGCCAGGTCTCGCCGGCCGGCGAGCTTCGTGCCGGCGGAGCGCCAGTGTAACCGGCCGGCAATCATCAGGTGCACGACGATCCAGAGATCGCCGTCGAGTCCGATGGCGATGCGTTTTCCGATCCGGCGCAGAGAGCGGACCGTCCGGCCGAAGAGCTGGTGCAACGGCGGGTCGGCCGTGCGCAAGGTGGAGACGCCCGCCACTCGCACGCCCTCGAGCGGCTGGCCCGCAATGCGCGTTTCCAGGGCTTGCAGGTAGGCGGCGACGTCGGGCAGCTCGGGCATTCCTTCGACCTTCGAAGCCCGACGTACGCGGTTCCTCGCCGGGGAGCGGCCCTTTCGACCGGGAAACCGGCTTGCGCGGCTTCCGCAGAGGTTTCAATATGCACGACGCTCCCAGTAGACCCGGGGACGATGTTCCCGACGACGACAAAATTGAAGGTTCGGCCGGCGACCCGGTCTTGACGAACCCCGACGGCACCCCCAAACAGACGGGAGACCCCGCTCCCGGCTGACTTCAAGCTTCCTTCATGCCTACGGTGCATCATGGCGAGACTCGGCTCACGACAAATCGGAGGATTGCATGATGAAGGGACGCGCCATGGCCGCACTGTTTGCGGTAGGGACGATCGTCGCCGCGTGTAGCACGCACCAAAGCACTGGAAGTTTCGTACCGCAAAGCAACGTTATGACGACGCAGCTCGGAAGCGATATGAAGATCGATGTGACGATGCCCAAGAACACGGTCGGGGAAGAACTGCCGGGCGAAGGCATCGGCAGCATGCACTCGTCGTATTGGGGAGCGACGCTCGGAGGATACACCCAGCAGACGTATTCGCAGGCGTTAGGATTCCCGCCCGGCACGAAACTCACGATAAAAAACTTATCAAAAAATACGGCCCACACGCTCGACGTGGTCGCAGAGATCAAAGGCCGTCCCGCGAAGTTTCCGGACAGCCCGAAACTGTCGCAAAAACCTGCCGGTAAAGGCGTCCTGGGCGTCGGTTACGCCAGCGGCATCATCAAACCGGGCGGCTCGGTAACGGTGACGCTGTCGAAGCCCGGCACGTATCTCGTCGGTTGCTTTTTCCACTACAAGGACGGCATGCAGGACGTGTTCGTCGTTTCGAAGTCCGCAAAACCCGGCATTCAGGCGACCCCCATGCCGAAGGGCAGCCCGACCGGCAGTCCGACCGGCCAACCCACGACGGGCTCGGGCTGGTAGCGGCTTAGAGAAGCAGCTTCTCGATCGTTATCGGTAAAGCGCGCACGCGCACGCCGGTAGCATGATGGGCGGCGGCAGCGATTGCCGCCGCCACACCCGCTAAACCGATTTCACCAACACCGCGGGCGCCTAGTTCGTTCACGTGCATGTCGGGATAATCCAAGAACGTTATATCCATCGACGGCACGTCCGCATTCGTCGCGACCATATAGTCGGCCAGATTCCGGTTGAGCGGTTCGAGCGTTCGCGGATCGTAGATCGTTTCTTCGAGCAGCGCCATACCCACGCCCATCACCATCGCGCCGGCGATTTGATTGCGCGCTGTTTTGGGATTGATGATGCGGCCGGCGTCCATGACGGTAACGATGCGCCGCACGCGTAACCGTCCCAACTGCGGTTGCCATCCGATCTCGACGAAATGCGCCCCGTACGAGTGGCGGGACACCGTCGGCTGCTCTTCGCCGAACGTTGCCGGCGACGAACCGTGGCCGGTCGCCTTGGAACCGCCGTTACGCGCCAGTTGCTCGCGGGCGGAACGTGCCGCGCGCACGATTGCCGGAATGATCGAGGCCGTCACCATGGATCCGCCTGAAATCGGTCCCGGCGGCAAATCCGTGTCGCCCAGCGTTACATGCACGCGCTCGAGCGGTATTGCCAGCTCGTGGGCCGCGATCTGCGCAAACATGGTATACGTTCCGGTTCCGATGTCTTGCGTGCCGCAGCGAATCTCGGCGCTATCGTCGTCGCGCAGTTCGATGCTAACGTCGGCTGCGAAGCGTTCGGCGATCCACGACGCGCCGGCCACGCCCCAACCGAGAACCGTATCGTCGCCCGCGCGCATCGATCCGACCTCTGCGGAGCGATTCTGCCACCCGAAGCGCTGCGCACCCAACGTCAAGCATTCGACGTAATGACGCGATGAAAACGGAACCTTCAGACTCAAATCGCGTTCTGGTTCGTTTTGAATTCGCAGTTGCACCGGGTCGATCTGCAGTGCGTCCGCCAACTCGTTGGTTGCGGATTCGGTCGCGAACAAGCCGGGGACGGCGCCGGGTCCGCGCATGGCCGTCGGCGTTCCCGTGTGGCGGCGTCGCAGGGCGCTGCGTACGCGCAAGTTCGGCGCTCCGTAGAACGACGGCGTACCTTCACCGCACGACTCTTCGTAATCGTCGAGAATCGACGTCGTGTTGTACGAGTCGTGATCGAGCGCGACGATCGTTCCATCGCATTCGGCGGCGATGCGGACGTGTTGGTGCGTATAGGGCCGGTGCCCGACGTTTTGAAACATCATCGGTCGCGTCACCACGACCTTCACCGGCCGTTGCAACGTTCGGGCAGCCGCGGCGGCCAAGGGCGACTGAGGCCACGGCCATAGTTTGCCGCCGAATCCCGAACCCAGAAAATGACTGATGACACGCACGTGCGACGCGGGTACGCCGAGCATAATCGAGAGCACCCGGCGATGATTGACCACGGCCTGCGTCGTCTCGTACAGCGTCACGCGCCCGTCGGCCCAGGCTGCTACCGTTGCGTGCAGCTCGATCGGATTGTGCGTTTCGACCGGCGTCTCGTACACCGCGTCGATACGGATCGGCGCGGCCGCGAACGCTTTGTCGACGTCGCCTCGCGCGTTCTCCTCGCGCGCCGGACCCGTCGGCTCGCCACCCAGCGGCGTCGCCGGGTCGGTCGTGCGATAGGTTGCGCGTACCAGCATGGCACCTTCGGACGCCGCCTCGAACGTTTCGGCCACGACCAGCGCGATGTATTGACCGTAATACCGAATCGTGGTGTCGGACAGCGGAGGGCGTCGCTCGTCGACCAATGGATCGGGTCCATCGGGCATATCGCCGGACGGCGCTTCGCGGAGCTTCTCGAAATTGTCGTGATGAAAGATCTCGACAACGCCGGGCGTCGCGCGCGCTGCGCTCAGGTCGAGCGACAGCAGCTCTCCAGCCGCGATGGTGCTGCCGACCGGAACGCCGTACAGCATATTCGCTAGCCGGTAATCGGCAGCGTACGTCGCCGCACCGGTTACTTTCAACGATCCGTCGACACGGTCGACCGGCTGGCCGATCGTGCTCATACGAATTCCGCCGCAGTAACGTGCGCGAGTGCCGATACGATGCAGCGCTTTGCCAACTCGATCTTAAAGCGATTTTGCGGCCGTCCGACGGCGCCGAGCATTGCAAGTTCGGCGGCGTCGCGGAAGAGTTTCGGTTCGGGCGAACGGCCCTCCAACAGTTGAGCGGCCTGTGTCGCCGGCCACGGCCGGGTAGCGACGCCTCCGAGCGCCAGCCGGACGTCGCGCATCGTGCGGTCGTCGAACGACATGGTTACTGCGGTCGAGGCCAGCGCGAACTCGTAGGACGCGCGATCGCGCAGCTTGAGATAGTACGAACGCGCGTGCGGACGTGCCGGTGGGAGCGAGATCGCAGCAAGGAGCTCGCCGGGACGCAACACCGTTTCGCATTCGGGCGTGTCGCCCGGCTCGCGATGGAACTCGGCGAACGCAACATCGCGCTGGCCTTCGCTCGAACGCAACGAGACGATCGCATCGAGCGAAATCAGCGCCACGTTCATATCCGATGGATTGGTCGCGATGCAGTTCGCGCTGGTACCGAGCACCGCAAGATTGCGGTGGTATCCGTCGAGCGCCGGACATCCGCTACCGGGAACGCGCTTGTTACATGCAGCGTGAACGTCGCGAAAGTAAATGCAGCGAGTGCGTTGCAGCACGTTGCCGCCGGTGGTCGCCGCATTGCGCAACTGCGCGGATGCGCCGGACAGCAACGCTTGCGACAACACCGGGTATTCGGCAACGATCCACGGATGATGTGCGACGTCGGCGTTGCGTGTCATCGCGCCCAATCGCACGCCGCCGTCGGCCGTGCGTTCGATGTCTGTCAAGCCGAGGTGGTTGAGATCGACCAGCACGTCGGGACGCTCGACGTCGAGACGCATTAAATCGACCATTGTGGTTCCGCCGGCGATGAAGCGCGCGCCCGGCGACAGCCCGTCTCGTATCGCTTCGAGAGGATCTGCCGGACGGCGTAGCTCGAACAGCTTCACGTTTTAGGCGCCGAGCGTACGGCGCGCATCTTGGATGGCGGCGACGATATTTTCATAGGCACCGCAGCGACAGATGTTTCCGCTCATCGCCTCGGCGACGTCGGCATCGCCGGAGCCGCACGGTTCCGAGAGCAGCGCGACCGCCGACATGATCTGCCCGGGCGTACAGTAGCCGCATTGGAATCCGTCACGCTGCAAAAATGCCGCTTGCACGGGGTGCAACACGCCGTCTCGCGCGAGTCCTTCGACGGTGATGACGTGGTCGCCGTCGTGCATCGCGGCGAGTTGCAAGCACGAGTTGATGCGGCGCCCGTTGACGTGCACCGTACACGCACCGCATTGTCCGTGATCGCAGCCTTTTTTTGTGCCGGTGAGCCCGAGCGTTTCGCGCAGAAAATCGAGCAAGCTGGTGCGCACGTCGATCGTCTTCCGGTACACGGCGTCGTTAACGGTTATGGAAACCGTCACCGGCGGCGTGGAGGTAGAAGACGAAACAGTCACAGACTATGGACGCAG
Source organism: Candidatus Tumulicola sp. (assembly GCA_036490475.1). Taxonomy (NCBI): domain Bacteria; kingdom Bacillati; phylum Vulcanimicrobiota; class Vulcanimicrobiia; order Vulcanimicrobiales; family Vulcanimicrobiaceae; genus Candidatus Tumulicola; species Candidatus Tumulicola sp. Next base: position 490,400 of record DASXDT010000006.1, on the reverse strand, counting down.
GTTTGCGTTTTATCGCTAAACAGCGGCTGCGACGTCCACGAGTTCTTACCGAACGGGTCGTTCTTCAGTTGCGTCACCGACTGGCACATGTCGGCGATTTCGCCTTGCACGCTGTTCCAGCCGCTAAACGGATCGGGATCGGTGACGGTTTCGGCAAGTTCGTGTCCGGCCACGACCGTAACGCCTTCAACTTTGCCGCCTTCGTCGGACGGAGGCGTAATAGCGTCCACGAAGCACGGCTTGCCACCGTCGGGGATGTACGGAAAGTTCGTGTACGAGACGACGTTCTTGCCGGAGATCGTCGAGCTATGATAGGCGCAAAACGATTTTCCGAAACCCGACGTGGCGTGTCCGTGCGCGGTGGCGACGAAATACGATCCATTTGGATCGTAGCCGAAGTGCGCGACGGCTCGCAAGGCTTCCGCCGAGACGTCACCGTCGTTCGGACTCTTGGGAATCGCGGAGTTGTCGTTCCATACTCCGCCAAACTGGTTTTTCGGATTCGTAATGAGGATTTGTTTTTTCCCCGACTCCTCATAGTATTGCGTTACGACGCCGTTTAAAGCACTACCGCCGATGCTCTTCGCATACGTGGTTAACAGCGTTGCGACTCTATCGGGATCGCCGGCCTTCTTATATCCCCAGAAGATCAAGTACATCTTAGGCGCTACCAAAACCGTCCCGGCATTGTATGTCAAGAACGTATCTGGATGAACGGCCGGTGCGGGGGCACCGAGCGGAAGCATGTAGTGTGGTGATGCGGCTACCGCCATCGAGACCGCGCCGGCGGCCGGTACGGCGGACGTTGTGGAACCGTTTCCGGCTCCACAACCGCTCGTGCAGATTGCGGCGGCGCAGCTCAACGCGCCGGCGACTCGTGCAATGGTGGACATTGAGAACTGGGGCTCCTTACTTGATGGTGACCGCAACGGGCTTCGACGGAATGCCGTTCGCGACGACGACCAGCGAGCCGGACCCGGCTTCCATGTTCGACGGAATATCGACCTGTGTGGAAACGATCAGCTTGCCCGTCTGCACGCCCATCGACGAATGGTCGTGCGTGCGCGCGTAAAACACGTGACCGCTGCTCGTCATGGTGATGCGAACGAGCGGATAGTTCGTGGCATTTTGAAATTCGTCGCCAAACGACATCGCTTGGCTCATTCCGTTGAACCGCCTACCCGATACGGCATAGGTTTGTCCGCGCGACATCGTTGCCGTGAACTTCGTCACCTTGGGTGCCCATGCGGCTTTCGGTTTGCCTTGGCCGGTGTACAATACGGTGTTATTGCCGACGATCAGCACTTGGCCGGTCGGCAGAAGCACTGGGGCTCCGCCGTACGAGCCTTCGTCGGTGAACTTGGTGCCGTCGAATTCGTATAACCCGCCGAACAAACCGAAGACCAGGACGTCGCCGCTGGGAAGCAGCGCCGCGAATGAGTCGCCGGCGTTGTCGCCATTCGGAATATCCGGGCCGGCGGTCCACTGTCCGGACTTTACGTTATAGATCGCGGTATGGCCCGCGCCGTACCCGCTAGCGCCGGAGTTGGAACCGGTTGCAAACACGGTACCGTCGGGGCGCAGTATTGCCGGCCCGATCTCACCCGGCGGATAGTAACAGTCCTTCGGCTTGGGTCCGTACTGAAGGCAGCCGTAAATGTCGGTGGGTGAGGCTAGGTTGACCGGGGTTTTACCGGCGCTCTTCCACGTTCCGGTGGAAACGTTATACAACTCGGTGTTCGGCGAGTTCTTCACGTCGGCGGTCAAGATGTTGCCGTTGGGAAGCAGCGTCCAGCCTTCCTCGGAATTGAAATCGGATTTACCGGTATGCGGAAGGCTCGTCCACTTCAGCGTCTTTTCATCGAGCGCGGCGACATTTTGCGTCAGCTTCTGGCCGACCAGCATGCGTCCGTCGGCCGACACCGTTGAAGCCGAATCGCCGATGTACTTCCAGCCTTTGGGATGGCCGAGCGGCGTCCACGTTGCAGAAGTCGGATCGTAGATGGCGCCGAGGTTCACTAACTGCAGATCGTAGTTACCCGGCGTGTTGTACTCGCCGCCGATGATCGCGAAGCGGCCGTCGGGCAGGACGTCCGACGAAAACGCATCCGGGCCGTATCCGCTTTGCAGCGAACCGACTTGCGTCCACGTGCCGTCCGAGTAGTCGCCGTTTTGGTCGGGCGTGTATTTATACCAAACGGCGTTATTCGAATACGATTGCGTGAGGACCGAACCGTCGGTCATGACGAACGCCATCTGCATGTAGTCAGGTGGCTGCGATTGTATTCGCGCCAGTCCCGGGCGCATGTACAAGTTGCCGTGTCTGCCGGCCGGTACTCCGGCCACGGTTGGGACCGCACCGCCGCCGCCCGAACAGCCGGCGAGGCCGGTTGCAAATAGCGCGCTAACGGCAATAAGACTCTTCCAAGAGCGTAGCACTCGTGATCCTCCAGGATGCATCAGTAGCGAAAGGGGCGTGGCGAGCGAGGAATCTCGCTCGAACCGAGAGTCTAAATGCAGGGTGTGCGGCGGGTTTCCTTCATGCGACCCGTGGCTTGGGTCGGCAAGCGCACGAGCGAGCGCCCGTCGAGGCACCCGCCCGGATGATTGCTATGACGCTCGGATCTTGGCCATCATGCCGCTGTCCTCGTGATCGAGGATGTGGCAATGGAACATGAACGTTCCCTTGATGACAGGATCGCGAAAGTCCATGAGCAGCGTTGCGGTTCCCGGAAGTCCATTTTTGCCTTCGTTCGGCACCACCACGCTATCGGACCAATACGGATGTTGCAGCCGCTTGCCGTTGATTTCTTTAACCACGAAATGCGTCTGATGCATGTGGAAGTCGTGGATCTCGTCGGTTACGTTGGTAATGACCCACTTTTCGACCGTGCCAATCTTCACGTCGAACATCGGCGGATCGGACATGTGAAACGATTTGCCGTTGATGTACATGCGTTTGTCGTCTTCGCTCAGCGTCACGATGCGCTTCGTGACCGGCGGAGGAAGCGGTCCGCCATTGGGCAGCGTTCCGCTCGCACGCAAGTCGGCGAACGCCACGCGGCGCGCGTTGCCCATGAGCGCATGCTTGGTTTGGAGCGTGCCCAAGACGATGTTGGGATCTTCGTCACCGCCGGGGCCGGCGTCGAAACACTTGGTTCGGAACTTGACACTTCCACCGGGGGGACCGGTTACGACGAACTCGGCACGCCCGGCCACAGGCAACACGATGTCCGGGACCGTTTCGGTCGGTCCGGTGCCCGGATATGCGTCCAGCGCGACGCCGTCGATCGCAACGAGCTGCAGCGACGAATTATCGACCGCCAGGCGCAGCGTTTTGTGTCCGGTTGCGTTGATCACTCGGAAGAACTCCGATTCGCCGGCTCCGATCGGAATGATCGGCTTCACGACATTATTGAGCGAAATCGTGTACCCGGGATCGGCGCCGCAGGGCGGTGCGCCGTTAAGATGCGGAAGCGGATGGTTCGGCTGCGCGTTGATGTCTGCAAGACCGGTCGCACGCACGATGATGACGTGCGATTTCATGTTCGCCAGCGCGGGAATGTGCCGTTCGAGTCCGTCGATGACGATCGCGCCGGACATTCCGTCCTGCCCGACCTGTTTGTCGGTTACCGGAAATACGTGCGGATGGTACCAATATAACCCGGGCTGCTGCGTTTTCGGAATCGGCACGACGTAATGCAGCGTGTCGCCCGGCATTGCAAGCATCGTTATCACATCGTCGGCCGGTTTCTTCGGCGAAACGGTCAGCCCGTGGAAATGCAAGTTCATCTCACCGAGCGCGCCGGGTTGCGGCAAGCTGTCGAGCAGATCGATGACGATCGTATCGCCGGGATGCACGCGAATCGTTGGCGCGACGTTCGCTTCACCGTTCCAGAAAAACGCCGGCAACTCGGTCGCGATGTTGACGCGCGCTTCGAGCGAGACCGTCGCAACGTGATTGACCGATGCAACGACCGGCGGTTCGGGTAGGATGTTGGGTGGCGATGGCGAGGACTGCAAGAATGCAGGTGCGCCTTGCGGTAGAACGCCGGGTGCGGATTGGTTACCGGAACAGGCGGATACGGCAACTCCGAGCGCTGTAATCGCGGCTAATGGGATTAAACGGCGAATCATCGAGCTCCTAACGTACGCGTAGCCGGGAATGTCCCACATGGTAACACCGTACCGGTTTTGGCACAATCCTGCGCGAGCGTTGCCCTCCAAGGCAGGCGTGCGACCCTCCCTTGTTCTGAATTTAGGAAAACGTGCTATGATGCTTTCGCTGTGGCCTGCGTTTCGGGACACATCGACGTCCCCAATCGTTACGTATGTGGACCACGCCATTCCGTAAAAACTTATTGGAGGAAGAAACTCTTGAAATTGCTTCGTTTTGCGGCCGCAGCTTCGGCCGGTGCACTCCTTGCGGCGTGCAGCGGCCAAGGTGGCGGACTGCCAGGGCAAGGTGTCGCGTCCAACGCCGGCGTGAATGCCGGCCGCACCGGTACTATTGCCGATCAGCGCGAATGGGTTCCGCACTTCGCCGTCATGGCACCCAAGAACGTCGACATGTCGAAGATCGAAGGGTTGCGCGACGGCAACAAGTCGCTCCCGTTCTACGACGGGTCGGTCAAGTCGCCGCTCGACGGAAAAACGTACAGCTATCAAATCGTCGGCGCCGATCCGACCAAGTCGACCGGCACTACGAAACTGGAGTACGTTCCGATCGTCGTACGTATCCATTTCAGCGACGGCACCGTGCTCGATCCCACGCAGCCCGGCTGTAACGACACCGTTTCGGTCGAAGATCGTTTCTTCAAGGGACCGAACTTCGAAAAGACCGCGTTGAAGTCGAACGGCATCAACGTCGGCAAGACGCAGATCAACGACGCATTCCAACGCGCCGAGTTCTGGACGATCCTGAAGAGCAAGAACTATCACCTCCTTTTGACCGCGGCCAAGAAACCGATTATCGTCGATTACACCGCGCCGAGCGGCTCGACGACCGTCGGCGGCGTCTGCTCGGATTCGAAGAAGGTCAGCCACCGTATCGGTGAGATCGACATCAACTCGTACGACGACGAGATGGAAACGCTCGCCGCCAAATATGCCACACCGAACCAAGTTCCGATCGTTCTTTCGTACAACACGTTCGAAACGGAAGGCGGCGGCTGCTGCGTTCTCGGTTACCACAGTGCGTTCGGCACCTCCAAGGGTGTGCAAACCTACGCCGTCGGCGCGTACAACGACTCCGGCATCTTCAGCGTGCCGATCGAAGACATCCATGCGTGGACGCACGAACTCGGCGAGTTGATCAACGACCCGTTCGTCAACAACGGTACGCCGGCATGGGGCCACATCGGCCAAGTCGGTGGTTGCCAGAACAACTTCGAAGTCGGAGATCCGCTTACGGGTACGCCGTTCGACCTCACGTACAAGAACTTCCAGTACCATCCGCAAGAACTAGCGTTCTTCTCGTGGTTCTACCGCACGAATTCGACCGGAACCGGCGGTAAGTTTTCGTTCGAAGGAACGTTCACGAGCGCGCAAGGCGCCTGTTAGCGACATCGAATGCACCGGCGTTACGCCGGGGCAAACTCGATATCGAGACCCCGCACGAATGTGCGGGGTCTTTCGTTTATTGCCGTTGCCGTTCGTAGACGTTGAGGTGTGCGGCGACGGTGGCTAGGGTGCGACATTCCTCCGGTTTGGGAGCGCGCCGCAATAGATCGACGATGACGTGATCGTTTTCGACCCGCAGGCCTTGTTGAAGATCGCGAAACATGGAGGCGCCCATACGCGATTGCGGGGTCGTCACCACGGTTCGAAGCTCGCTTATGCTCGTCTCCGAGACCGGATATCCGGCCGCGGCGGCGATCGCCGCGCACTCGTTGAGCAACGCCAGCGTCGTCGACGAACCGCCAGCCGCAACGATTTCTCCGATCGTCCCGCGCATCAAGCACGTGATACCCGCGGTGGTCGCCAAGAACACCCATTTTTCCCACATCGTGGCGAGAATCGCCGCAGATGCGCTCGCATCGAAACGAGCGTCGGATAGCACTTGCTCGATGCGATCGATGCGTTCGGGGCGGCTACCGTCGAGTTCGCCAAACGTCAGCGCGGCGAGTTCGGTGAGTTGCACGACCCGCCCATCCGGACGGAGCGTCGCCGCAATCATGCACGCTCCGCCGAGCACCGCACCGTCGCCAAAGCGCGCGCGCAGGACGTCGAGGTGCCGCATGCCGTTGAGCAGCGGAAGAATTGCCGTTTGAGGTCCGACCGACGGTGCGATCGAGTCGACCGCGCCCTCGAGGTCGTACGCCTTACATGCCAACAGGATCAGATCGAACGGTTCGCCTGCTGCGCCGGCCGCGCGGGATGGCGGTGCCGGCAGGGTCACCTCGCCCCCCGGACTCGCGATCGTCAATCCGTCGCGAAAAAGTGCTTGCGCGCGCGCCGGGCGCACGATGAACGTGACGTCGCGTCCGGCCTGCAGCAAGCGGCCTCCAAAGAAACCGCCGATCGCGCCGGCACCGAGTATTCCGATCCGCATGCGCCTGGAACCGCGGGCGCGCCGGCAATCGTTGCGGCGCTACGGGTTGCCGAAGCGTATGCCGAGTGCGAACGTTCGAGGCGGTGCGAAGTGGTTGCCCTGCGCGTTGAGGATCGTCACATAGTAGCGGTCGTTCAGCAGGTTCTGGATAGCGAATGTCAACTGCACGCGCGGTCCGATCGCGATGCCTTTCAACACGCTGAAGATCGTGTGCGGCGTTCGCTTGCAAAAGCCCGGTGTGTCGTCTGGACAAATATCCGACGAGAGGCCGCTGCCGTATTCGGCGTCGGCTGCGAACCAGCCACCCCGGGTGTCGTTCAACAGAATGCCGCCGTTGGCGCTGTAGGTTTGATCGTGGTCGGCCGGCGTGAAGTCATCGGGCGATCCAAAACACGGTGCGAGCAACTGCGTTTCGCAGCCTTTGTTGAGCGAGACGGTGTGTGCGACCGATACGTACGCACGCCCGCCGCGGGCGAGCGGGCGAACGTAGTCGAGCGCTTCCTGCGATAGCCGCCCCAATACGTAGTTGATGTCTTGATGCAACAACGTAACGCCGACTTGCGTGTCGTCGATTAAATCGTTGGCGTTCTTCTGCCAGACGCGCCACCCCAACTCGCCGGATGCGAGCGGAAGATGTCCGCCCAGCTCGAGCTGTGTGTCGCGCTCGGGTTTGAGATCGAACCGTGCGAGCGACGGCTGTAGCGGCAGATTCAACAGTTGCGCTGCCTGCGGGGAAACGTTCTCGAACGAAAACGGCTCAAAAAAGCGGCCCACATACGCATACACGTTGGCGCGCGGATCGAAATTGCGCGTAAGCTTCACGCGCGGGCTGAAGGCGCCGAAGCCTTGGGCAAACTGCGACGAGCGAATCGCGAAAAAATCGTAGCGCAATCCCATATCGAGTTGCCACGCCTCGTCGATGAGCCACGAATCCTGAACGTACGATTGGTACGTGTTGCCGGTGTTGGGGCTGTCGTCGGCGACGGGCGTGGGTGCGTTGGGCGTCTGCGGCGTTAGCAGCGGCGCCAGGAAATTATGCGGTTGTAACACGATCCTGTAATTCTTATCGACCCGCTCGAGATCGTAAGCGACGCCCGCACGCAGTTCGTGATGCCCGATGCGCTGGGACGCGTCCGCCTGCAAGATGTAGTCGGTTGCAGTGCGGCGATCCGAGAGCGAATACGCGCAGGTGGTCGGTGCGAAATCTCCCGTGCGTAACGCATCGGCACAGTCGCTTGGCGAGCCTCCGTTGCCGAATGGTGGCGGCGTGACGTTGAGCGCCTCGCCATAGATCCAATCGTTGACCGGATCGCCGGAATCGGCAATCGTCGAAACTTTGAAGGCCGGTCCAAAGGTAAGACTGCCGTCCGGTCCCATCGCATGCCGGAACTGCACGCTCGCGAATGTGTCGGCTTGCGTTTCGCGATCGTCCGTCGCAGCGGGTTCGCCGCCCTCGACGTCGTTTGGTATTTGAAACGATGACCGGCTATGGACCAGCGTTACATCGGCAAACGAGTTCGCTCCGGTGGGAATCGCAGCGCCGAGATATTGATTGGCGCCTGCCGCATCGTTGTGCGGTGAGTCGAAGTCCGACGGATCCAATCCGCGGGTGGTCGAGAATCCGCCGGCCGCAATCGAGACACCGCCTCCGCCCGACAGCGGCACGTGATATCCGGCCGTTGCGCCGGCGTTCGCGTACGATCCGGCCGACGCTTGGCCGTCGAAACCGGCCGGCCCAGTTCCGGACTTCGTCGCCAGATCGAGAACGGCTCCGAACTTCAAGCCGTATTGCGCCGGATACGCACCTTCGATTGCATCGACGTACGAAATGTCGTTCAGGTCGATCTCGCTGCCGATGTCTCGATTCAATCCTTGCGGCAGCGCGACGCCGTTGATTTGATAATCGATGACGCCGTGGTCGCCGTTGATGTGTACGACGCCGTCGGCACCGCGCACGGCGCCCGGTAGCTGGATCAGCATGCTTGGAAAACTATTGACGTATGGAAAGCGCTCGAGATCCGACGCGTCGAGCGTTACGTCGCTGCCGCTGCCGTGCATGGTCGACGATCGATACACCGTCACGTCGTGAATTTCGGAGAGCGGCTGTAGCGCGACCGCGATCGTTGCGCCATCGCTGCCGAGATCGACGCGAACGTGCGCACGCAGGTTGTCGCGATCGGCCGTGAGATCGTACGTACCAAGTGGAAGCGGCGCGAAGGCGAAATGCCCGAATGCGTCGCTTACGGTGCGTATGGTCTCGTCGTTCCCGTTCAGCGAAATCCTGACGCCTGCGAGGGGTTTGCCGGCGTGGGTCGCGCGGCCGCGCAAGATCGCCGTCGGCGCGCCGGCGAAGGCGGGGGCCGCAACGCTCCACTGTATCCAGAGCAGCACGAAACAAACGCCGCGCCGGCGTATCGATCGAACGGTCATCTGCGAAAAACTCCCGGGCTGGACGGCGGGTTAGGACGTTATTGATAATAGAATATCAATATCGTTACGTCAAGAGGCTCGCGCGCCGAGTGAGAGGAAGCCGGGAACGCAGTTATGTCTGTAGCCGCTAATCGAAAGACGCGTCAGCGCGACGCGCTGCGCGCCGTCTTCGAGCAGTCCGACCGGCCGCTCAGCGTGCCGGAACTCTTCGACCGCGCCTCGAGAACGATCGATGGCTTGGGAATGGCCACGGTCTACCGCGCAATCAACGCGTTCGTCGAAGAAGGCTGGCTCGAGGCGGTGGATATCCCCGGCGAGCCGTCGCGGTACGAGCGCGGCGGCAAAGGACACCATCACCATTTTCAGTGCCGCCGCTGCGAACGTGTGTACGACGTCGGTGGCTGTATCGAAAACGTACGCAAACTCGTGCCGCCGCGCTTTCGCGTGCAAGATCATGCGCTAACGCTGTACGGCGTCTGCGCGACGTGCTCGCGTTAGCCTGCGGGCGGTCCGCAACCCAGGCCGGTGGCGGCGAGTTGTGCCGCATATATGCAGAACGTACACGTCCTCAGCCGGCGGCCGTCGCCCGCTAAACGCCCGCAGCCACTAACATTCTTCAACAATTTGCTTTGGATGGGATCGTGGGACACGGACAGCCTCTACGCGATCGACCCGCAAAGCTGGCAAGTGGTAAAAGAAATTCCGGCGCCGGGCCGTCCCTACGGCATCGCCGCATTCAAGAATTCGCTTCGCGTCGTGGTCGCGTTGGAAGACGACAATCGGTATATGTTCGAGTGTTCGCAAGACGCGTTCGATCTCTCGACCAAGCGCGCGTGTCCCGATCACACCGGCTCGCATCTGGCGGTGAAGGGATCGACGTTATATCTCTGCCAGCTCGGTAACACGCGCATTCTCGAGTTGGGTGACGACGGTGCGCCTCGGCGCACGATCGATTTGTCGACGCGGTTCGCCGGGCTCGGATTTGCGGGTAACGAAGCATATATCATCAGTGCCGACGAAGAGTTTGAAAAACTCGAGTTGGCGCAAATCGATATCTCGCAGGACGCTCCGGACGTACGCCCGGTCGCCGGTTTCGATATCGACGTACGAGCGCTCGCATACGACGGATCGGCGTGGTGGACGAGCCATCGCGAAGGCGACGAAATCGTTTCGTTTTCAATCTAACCGCGCGTCTCCATAGCGTCCAATTTTGAGCAGACCCGGTGAACACGCCGCTCCCGAACGGGGCGGCGTGTTCACGTCCGGAGTGCTCAATAAAGTGTGTGCCATACAGTTGGCATCGCTCAGGGGATACTTGAAAAACGATGAAACGCCCGCGCGTACCCGGACCGATCCGGACGATCTGGGTCGTGTTTGGTCTCGCCGGCGCGGTATCGCACGCGCTCGGCGGTGCGGCCCATTACTGGCCCGACACCGACCTCATCACGATGGGTTGGCTCGGATTTGCCGCGTTAGGCGTTCTGTTGCCGAGCATCGATTCGATCGAGTTGCCCGGCGGCGGCGGAGTGAAGTTCGCGCAAGCAGTAGCCGCGGGCGAGGAAGGCATCGCCGGCTTCGAGCATGCGCTCGGAGCGGCGACGGAGCTAGTCGCCGAGTGGCTGGGAACCGTTGCGTGGTTCAATACCTATCTGCAGCGCCGGGACGTCGACGACGATACGGCGTTGAGTTCGGTGTTTCGCCACTGTCTCGAGCGGATGGAAGACGCGAAAGAATGGATGGGCGATGCGGGCGAGCCGATTCGTATATCGTTGTGGTGGCAAGATCAGGGCGACGGCGATCTGTTTTTTATGTTCAGCAACGATATCCGCGACGAACGCACCAAACGTTTTCGCTTCTTGCCAAACTCCGGATTGATGGGCCAAGCGTTCGCCGAAAACCGCGCATACAATCTCGAAGACGCGCCGTTATCGTCGTTTTACGTTTCGATTCGCGACGCACAAATCGAGTATCACGGGCTGCTGCTGGTCCCGGTGCGCGTCCTCGATCAGCCGGTGGGGATGCTCTCGGTAGATCGCGAGCAGCCGTCGACGTTCGGCGCCGACGCCGAGAACGTGGCGCGGGGGTTAGCCGAGCTGCTCGGCTATGCGTTTCTCCATCCGCGAGTTCGAGCGCTGATGCGCGCTACACCAGACCGCGTAGACGCTCTTTTGCTTTCATGGCGCGCTCTACGGACGCCCCAGGAGATTGGGTGGACACCTTCTCCGTCTGTTGAAGATTCGGAGCCACCTGTGGGGTGAACTTGCGCGCCGCCTCGCGAGGCGTGAGTTTTTTGATAGCTTCGTCCATGTTACCGGCCTCCGAGCGCGACTATGCGCTCGCGAATAGTATAACTCGCGAGCACATTTTCTGCCAGGTTCTTAGCCAGGCGGGATCTGCATTGCCGCCTCTCGTGCCCAAATGCGCAACGCGCCGCAGGCAACGATAAACGCTTCTTCGCTGTCATCGGCATCGAGTTGCACGACGCCATCGTCCAGCCGGTCGCGGCCGATAACGCCCTCGATCAATGCCGCCGAGCTCGGCGTATACCCGATGAACTTACAATGCGCGAATGCGTCCGAGATGAAGTCCCGTGCGACCGACGCCGCGCTTAATTCGCGAGCTCCCGCCTCGGACGTCAAAACGGCAACGGCGTCGTACACGACCGACGGAGCGCCGTCCAGCTTCTCGTCGGCTTCGATCCACGCGCCCCCAGCCGACTTCACCCCTCCAACGTGCGGCGCAATGATCTCAACGTTCGCGCCGGCCGACTCCGCCGCAGTACGCAGCCGGTCGAGTGCTGCACCGTCGACGCCATCGGAAATTACGACGCCGAGTTTTCGCCCCGCAAAGCTATTCGGTCCGTTGTCTGCGATGCTGAGAGCGGGCGACGGCGGCAGGTCGGCGATCGTGGGACGAGCGGCCGATGCTGCCGCCGGAAGTTCGCGTAGGCGAAGCCCGTTCGCGACGGTGCGCGCGAGATCGTTATCGACGTTACGCAGATGTCCGACGATTCGTTCACGGATCGCCACCGTTCGCACTTTTGAAAGTTCGAACGTAAAGGCCGCGGCGATATGTGCCTGTTCGTGCGGCGCTTGACTGACGTAGAACAGTCGCGCTTGGCTGTAGTGGTCGGCGAAGGTTTCCGAACGTTCGCGAACCTTGTCGCCGTCGACCGTGGCGGGAAAGCTGCGAAAGCCGGTCGCCGGATCCTCGCGGGGACCGCCGGCGGCGCCCCACGAGTTCGGTTCGTAGTTAGCGCGGCCGGTCCGATTCTTAGTTGCCATGTGCCCGTCTTGCGCAAACGAACTCCACGGGCAGCGCGGTGCGTTGATGGGAATGTTCGTAAAGTTGGGACTGCCGAGCCGTTTGATCTGCGTGTCGAGGTACGAGAAATTTCGCCCCTGCAAGAGCGGGTCGTCGGAAAAGTCGATGCCGGGAACGATGTTTTGCGTACAAAACGCGACTTGTTCGGTTTCTTGAAAGAAGTTGTCGACGTGCCGGTCTAAGACCAGGCGCCCGACGCGCCGGACCGGTACGTCTTCCTCGGGCACGAGCTTCGTAGGATCGAGAATGTCAAACGGATAGTTCTTTATAAACTCGTCGTCCAGCACCTGAATGCCGAAGTCCCACTCGGGAAAATTGCCGGCGGCGATGGCGTTCCACAGGTCGCGCCGGTGAAAATCGGGATCGGCGCCGTTGATCTTCAGGGCTTCGTTCCAAAGCACCGACTGCATGCCGAGCTTCGGTTTCCAATGAAACTTGACGAACGTCGACGTCCCTTCGGCGTTGACGAAACGAAACGTGTGGATTCCGAAGCCTTCCATGAAGCGGAACGAGCGCGGGATCGTGCGATCGGACATGATCCATAACGCCATGTGAATCGATTCGGGCGTCAACGAAATAAAATCCCAAAAGTTGTCGTGAGCCGTTTGCGCCTGCGGCACGTCGATGTCGGGCTCCGGTTTTGCCGCGTGTATCAAATCCGGAAACTTGATGGCATCTTGAATGAAGAAAATCGGAATATTGTTGCCGACAATGTCCCAGTTACCGCTCTTGGTATACAATTTAACGGCAAAGCCGCGCACATCGCGCGCCAGATCGGGCGAACCTTGGCTTCCGGCCACCGTCGAGAACCGAACGAACGCTTCGGTTTTTTCTCCGGCCGATGCGAACGGCGCTGCCATCGTGAGTTCGGTCAGCGGTTCGTAACATTCAAAGTATCCGTGCGCGCCGAAACCGCGCGCGTGTACGACGCGTTCGGGAATGCGCTCGTGATCGAAGTGGAAGATCTTGTCGCGCAACGCAAAGTCTTCAAGCAGCGTCGGGCCGCGGGCGCCGGCGCGTAGCGAGTTCTGATCGTCGGAAATGACGACGCCTTGTTGCGTGGTCAGACATTCGACGTTACCGCCCGCGAGCTGATGCAGTTCGCCGGCTTTTCCGCTGGCATCGGCCTCGCGGTCGCTCTTTTTGGGCATGAGGTGGGACACCCGTTTCTTTCAAACTCGTAAGAGGGTGAACGCGCTTTGCCCATGCGGCGCAGGCTCGAAACCCTGGCACGGCCAAGCGTGCGCTTACACGATGAAACGCTCAAATTTCCTTATGAGCGCCGGCGCCGTAAGCGCGGCGCCGCTACTCGCGTCCCCGGCGCTGGCCGGCGCAGAACCGGCGATCGAGCCGATACCCCGCACGTTGGTACTCAGCGGTGGCGGAGCTCGAGGCGCATATGAGGCCGGATTGATCGGCGCCTTGGCCGCAGCCTACAACGTGCCGGACGGCCAACCGCTTCCCGGGTACGGCGGCGTCTGCGGGACCTCGATCGGTGCATTGAACGGCTGGTTCGTCGCCACCGGTCAGTATAGCAAGCTCAAAGAGCTGTGGTACGGGATTAGCGGACAGCATTTGATCCGCCTGAAGCCGCAATACAAGGCATTACGCGATCCCGAGAGTGGGCTGTTCGATCGCGTCGGGTCCGTCGTCGGGCTCATCGGCCTCACCGACGATCAGGCCGGCATGCTCCAATCCGAACCGGTGCTCGCGTGGATCCAACGAAATATCGATCCGCAAACGCCACTCGTCATTCCCTTCGTTTTTGCCGTGACGAATCTATCGCAGCAGCGGCCGGAGTATTTCTACATGCGTCCGCCGTCGGACAACCGCGACTTGTCGGATCGCCTGATTCACGCGTTGCAGCTTTCGCTCGGTCCACACACGATCGTGCGGGAAGCGACGCCCGACCTAGTACACCGAGCGATCTTCGCCTCGGCTGCGTTGCCGATCGTGTTCGATCCGGTGCAGTTACCGGTGGGCGACGGAACGATCAACTCGTATTGCGACGGCGGCGTCGCGAGCAACTCGCCGGTCGGCATCGCGCATGCGATTTCCAGCGCGGCGGACGTCGTGCTGCTCGACCCGCCGTTCGAACCCGAACTCCACTATACCGACGCGATCGAAATTGCCTACGCTGTCTTCGGAACGATGCAGCGCAAAATTTTGGAAGTCGAAATGCGTAACGCATACTTCCAGTCGTTGGGCAAGCGGGCCCTCGAACGCGTTCCCGCACAGTTGCTGTCGTCCGTCGTCGGAAACGACGAAATTCTCCACCGCTTGTTGCACGGCGTTCCAGCCACCGCTTTACGGTATATCCGGCCAAAAGCGGTGCTGGAGGTCAGCGTGATAGGATTCGACGACGAAGTCGGAATCGGGAAAACGTATCGCACCGGATGGCTGGACTACATCCGAGGGTTTTCCGACTACGATTGGCAAACGTTCGCCGTCTAGTGCAAACACGATTCCTATGTGCGGCGATCGGACTCGTTCTGGTTTCGGCGTGCGCCGAACGGTCCGGTTCGTCGCTTCCCCAATCCAGTCAAGCGGTAGTTTCGACCACGCGCGCTCGCCGAGCACAAGTTTCGCCAATTCAACACATCGTTATTATTTTTCAAGAGAATCGCACGCCGGATAATTTGTTTCAAGGCGTTCCCGGCGCGGACATCGCAACCACCGGTGTCGACTCGCGCGGACAAAGCATCCGACTCGTCCCGATCTCGCTGGCCGCCCCGTGGGACCTCGGACATAACCGTGAGTCGTTTATCGCCGACTACAACGACGGTAAGATGGACGGCTTCGATAGCCGCCTTCCCTGGAGTCAGCATCAGCATCCATACGGGTACGCACCCGCGCATCAAGTACAACCGTATCTCGATATGGCAACCCAATATGTGTTCGCCGATCGCATGTTTGAGACGCAGCAATCCGGCAGCTTCCCGGCCCATCAGTACATCGTGAGCGGCGCGGCTACCGCGTTGCCGGCGTCGTCCGACAGCGTTTCGAGCAACGGCGTCGACGATAAGAACGGAAAGCCCGGGCCAGTCGGCTGCGACGCCCCCGATACCTCGTACGTCGAAACGCTCGACATTCACACGGGCTCGTACGGACCCGATGAGTTTGCGTGTTTCAAACGCGTCTCGCTGGCCGATCTGCTCGATGCCAAAAGCTTGTCGTGGCGGTATTATCAGCACGACCTCGGGGTCGGCAACTGGCACGCCTTCGATGCGATCAGAGAAGTGCGCTACGGCAAGGATTACGCCAACGTCATCACGCCGTCGCAAACGATTCTCGCGGATATCGGATCGGGCAACCTCGCTTCGCTGTCGTGGGTGATTCCGCCGTCGGACGCGTATTCGGATCATCCCGACAGCCTAAGCGCTAAGGGGCCTTCGTGGGTTTCCGCAGTCGTTAACGCAGTGGGCGAAAGTCAATATTGGAACTCGACGGCTATTTTCATCACGTGGGACGATTGGGGCGGCTGGTACGATCACGTCAAGCCTCCGTTCTACAATCACTACGAGTTGGGGTTTCGAGTCCCGTTAGTCGTCGTTTCGCCGTATGCGAAACGAGGCTACGTGTCGCACAAAGTGCACGAGTTTGGCAGCATCCTCAAGTTCGCGGAAAAAACGTTCGATCTCGGTTCGATGCAAACGACCGACGTTCGCTCCGATAACCTGTACGATGCGTTCGACTTCAAGCAGCGGCCACGCGCCTTCGTTCCGATTAAAGCTCCGCCGTTCGATCCGAGCTCGGATACTCGAACCGGTAGCCCGGACATCGAGGATCCCGAGTAAGGCGTTTACAGCTCCACGGTGATGTGATTGCCGCAGTTGGCGACGTGTTCTACCCGAACGCGCTTCGCTAGCTGCTGCACGATATAGAGCCCGCGGCCTAGTTCGCTCAAGATATCGCTGGGCAGCGTGCCCGACGCATCGAAATCGTCGCCCGAATCGATCACGTGCAATTTCCACGTTCCATCGTTGCGATAGAGCTGAATCTCCACCGGTCCCGGAGCGTGGCGTACCACGTTACCGAGCAGTTCGCCGAAAACGACTTCGGCACGCGCGACCATCTGTGCATCGCCCGGGCTCCGGCGGAGGAAGGCGACGAACGATCTGCGTGCGTCGACTGCGGCGCGCGCATCGTCTGCAGTGAACGACCAAACCGGCGCGCGTCCGACACGGACCGCCAAGATCGCGACGTCGTCGTACGGACGCGCCGGCAAGCAGCTGCGCGCGATCAGCTTTGCGGGCGCTCCCGTTGCGACAACCGCGTGGCTCGACAAGACGCGCTCTAGGGCGCGTTCGCCTTCATCCCAGTTGCGATTCCATTCCACTAAACCGTCCGTGAACAAGACGAGCAGATCGCCCTCGTGCAACTCGATGCTGCGGCTCTGCGCGCCGGTCTCCATATAGCGCAGGCCGAGCGGCAAACCGGCATCCTCGAGTGCGAGCAGTTGGCCGTGCCGCCGCAAAAACGGTGGAAGATGCCCCGCGTTGGCAAATTGCATCGAGGTCCGCTCGGGGTTCACGATCGCAACGAATGCCGTTACGATCGCTTCGGGATACCGCTTGCGCAAAAACCATTCGGCCGAATCGAGAATCTTAGCGGGGTCGACTTCGTGCAGCGGCACCATGCCCATCGCGTGACGCACTTTGCTCATGATCGCGGCCGCCTGAATGCCGCGTCCGGTAACGTCGCCGACGCTGATGACGACCGACCCGTCGTCGAGTTCGATCGCATCGTACCAATCGCCACCAACTTCGGCCTGTTGTCCGGCCGGCAGATAGACCGCGTCGAACTGCAATCCTTTCGATTTCGGAATGATCGTCGGCAGCGACGCTTTTTGCAGCGTGGATGCGATATTGCGTTCGCGCTCGAACGTTTCGGTTCGCTCGACCGCGACCGATGCGCGTGCCGCGACATCCTCGATCGCCGGCAAGTCGCGCAACGGTTCGTACGAGTGCTCCGAAAACATCACCGTGAGTGCACCGTAGGTCGCGTCGGCCGAATGTAACGGCACGATCACGGTCGACCGGACGCGCAGGGCGTCGATGTGATCGGCCAGATACGGCCACGTCCGCAACTTCATCCGTTGCGGTGAGTCGGGATCGTGGACCACCGAACCGTGTTCGCGGAGCCGGCGCGCGAGCCGGCGTTCTACCTCGGGCCGCAACGGACGCTGGCCCTCTAAGGCGGCCATCGCCGCGGCCGCGACCGGGTTACGAGCGGCGGCCGCTTCCACGCGAATGGCGTCGCCCTCGAGCTTGATCACGGCGCATGCGTCCGCAAGATCTTCTGCGATCGCGGTCGCCACGGCTTTCATGGTGCTCCATACGTCTCTCGAGTCGAGCAACATCTCGTTGACGCGGCTGGTAAAACGGAGTCGTTGCGACGTCGTCCGTTCGCTGGCCAGGATTCGAACGTTTTCGATCGCCGCCGCGGTCCGCGCCGCTACCGCGCCGGCGACGTCGAGGTCGCCTGAGTTGAATTCGTGCCCCGATTCGGCGGACGCCACGCCGAGCGCGCCGAGAATCGTGCCGGAGGGCGTCACCATCGGAACGACCATCGCCGAATGCAGTCGAAGCGTTTGCAGAAGTTGTGCGTGCGACGGTTCGCAGGCGTCTTGTGCGAAGCGTTCCGGAACGATGCGTTCGACGAGCAGCGGTGACCCTTCGCTGAGCACCCGCGATAACGCGGCGCCCGCGAACGGCAGGTCTCGCAGGCGTAATCGTTCGACGCACCGCAACAACGCTACATCCTTATGCGCGATGGCGGCGGTGCGGACACTGCCCGTTTCTATCAACCAAACGAAACACCAGTCGGCAAAGTTTCCGACGGTGATGTCCGCTAACGCGTGGCAAATCGCGCGTTCGTCGAGCGAGGAGAGGAAGATGTTGCTCGTTTCAACGATGAACGCCAGGCTGTCACGCAGCCTGCGCTGCTCGTCGACCTCGGTCGCGGTGCCGACCCAGCGCACGACCTGGCCGTCGGCGTTTCGCAGCGGTTCGGCGCGCGTGAGAAACCAACGATAATTTCCGTCGGCGCCGCGCAGGCGATGTTCGATTTCGAACGGCACTCGGTCGGAAATGGACGCATTCCAACGGAACCACGTCTCGTCCAACTCGTCGGGATGGACGATCTCGGGCACCGGCCCGCGATCCCGCAATTCGGACAGCGTTACGCCGGTGTACCCGATCCAGCGACGGTTGAAATAATCGATTGTCCCGTCGGCAGCCGACGTCCAAACCAACTGCGGTATCGCATCGGCTACCGCGGCAAATGCATCGTCCGAATCGAGCGCTTGTTGGAGCTGTTGAAAAATCGACACGTGAGTCTTAGGTCCTACTCGCAGCAGACAAAAAACCCCCCTTGGTCTGTAGGGAGGGCGGGCGAGCGACGGCGGTCGCCGGGGCGCGCGCCACGACTTTTCATCGCGTTCGCGGTGGCGTTTTTGGCGTGCGAGCATACCGCGATCGCGCGTACGTACGACGAAAGCTCGACTTCGTGCGCCGTGGCGTACGACGCAGGCTTGTGGTACCGCGTGCCGGCTGGGTCGTTCTCTCCGATCGACGCGCGCTACGCGCAGTGCGGTTCGTTCGCGCTGTCGCGATCGTATGTCGTGGCTCCGCCGTCTTGGGCCGTTCCGAACGGCCCCACGCAGACGCGGTTCGTCGCGACCTCGCTGCAGCAACGGTTCTCTGTTTCCGGGATGTTGGCGCTGGAACGTACGGCTTCACGATATTCGATTCCGATGACGTGGATGCTCGGTGATTTGTGGTGGATCGGACTCGCCGATTATTACAATCGCTTTCACGCCGCCAACGGCGACGACGTTGAAGCCGAATACTTTGCCAGCCTGCACGATCGAATGCGGGCGGCCATGCCGTGGTACGTTCCGACCGTAAGCGTCGCAGGCGCGGGGCAAGAGCGCGATCTTTCGCGCGCCGGTGCATTTGGGGAACACGCGTTTTGGGGAATTGCGTGGAATAGTCACGGCGTCGACGGAACCGCCGACCGTGGTGCGCCCTGGGGTACGTACTGCGCCGACCCGCAATCCTACAAGCGACCCGATCCGTACGCGAGTTGTCCGGAGGTCGCGTTCGAATGGACGGCTCGCGATCTAACGCGGGCATATTTGAGCGGTCGCGAAGACTGGTTTTCTACCGATCCTGACGATCTGCAACGCGCCGGCATGAGCATCGACACCGCGAAACGCTACGTGCGGCAGGTGATCGACGCCTACGCTGCAGCCGGCCAGACGCAACCGCTCGTGGTCGTAACGCAACAAGAGAGCGGCGAAGAAACGAACGCGGGCGACGACGCGATCGTCGACGCGCTCTTCGGACGCGTGGCGGCCGATAATTTGCGCCGGCAAACCTTGCGCGATGCGGCGCGCGACGCGCGTGCGTTTGCTTCGTCTCCACGCGCCGTGGCGTTTCCGTCGCTTCCGGCCGCGCCGGCGGTACCGTCGCCGGTGTTGGGCGGCGATGCGCTCTATCCGGCGACCATCGATTATCACGATCGCACGGCCGGCATGACGTTCCTAGCCGGGCACACGTTTCCGTCGCGCATTTTCCGGTATGACGCGCAAACTCGATCGCGTTTCGATCGTCCGATGGTGCCGGTGCCTGCAGCCGAAATGCCGCGTTTGGTGGTGGCGCGGGTGCTCGCCGGACGCGTCGAGCTGACCATCGCCGCGCCGAAGGCAACGCCGTTCGCACTCGCGTTTTGGACCGATGCGGCGCGGTTGCGAGTAAGCGGCCGCCCCACGATCGCCGCCGGCCGTGCGGGCGTCGTCGTACCGCTTGTATTGCACGGCGGCGTGCAAACGATCGTGGTCCGTTGCGCGGGTTGCTCTTCAAGCGTTCTACCGTACGCCACGTAGAGGTTCGAACTCGAACGGGCAGGGAAATCGCCGCGGCCCCGATGATACCGCCCGTATGAAGCATAACTGGGTGAATCGTGCGTTCGTCGCGGCGTTCGCATGTTTGACGGCCGTGTTCGCCGGTTGCGGAGGCGGCGGCGGCAATGGACCGACGACCGGTCCCCTCCCCAACCTGCCACCGGCAAAAGCGGGCAAATATTTCAAACACATCGTTATCATCATTCAAGAAAATCGCACCTACGATAATCTATTCGCGACGTTTCCCGGCGGCGACGGCGTTACCGTCGGCAAGGGACATAACGGGCAAAACATTCGGCTAGCGAAGGCGAATCTCGAGAGCCGCATTTCTCCAGGTAACGGATACGAATGTTGTTGGATCCACGATTGGAACAACGGCCGCATGAACGGCTTCGACACCGTGAACATCGGGCCGATCAGCGGCCAGTACGTGTATCAATATGTCGACCCGGCGCAGATCGTTCCGTATTGGGATTTAGCTCGACAATACGTGTTGTCGGACCACACGTTCCAAACCGAGGGTAGTGGGAGTTACACCGCCCACCAAGACTTGATCGCGGGCGGCACCAACATCGATCCCGAGCATGCGGTTATCGATTTTCCTAGCATCGGGCCGGTGTGGGGTTGCGACGCCGAAAAGGGATCGCAAACCAGCCTGATCACCAAAACGAACGCTTTCATGCACAACGCCGGGCCGTTTCCATGCCTGTCGTATCAAACGTTGCGCGATCCGCTCGATGCGGGCGGCGTGCCGTGGCGCTATTACGCGCCGGAAGTCGGCCAAAGCTTCGGCGGAGACCTGTGGAATGCGTTCGATGGAATCAGGGCCGTGCGATATGGCTCGGAGTGGAACACTAACGTCACGTGGCCGGAAACCAACGTGTTCAAAGATATTACCGCGGGCAACCTTCCGTCGGTTTCGTGGGTGATTCCCGATTATCAAAACTCGGATCATCCGGGCGATACATCGGACACCGGACCGTCCTGGGTGGCGCAGGTCGTTAACGCGATCGGCAATAGCCCAGATTGGAACTCGACCGCGATCGTCGTTACGTGGGACGATTGGGGCGGCTGGTACGATCACGTGCGTCCTCCCGGAACGCAGTCGTTCGGGGGCCTCGGGTTCCGCGTCCCGATGATGGTAATCTCGCCGTATGCGCGCAAAGGGTACATTACGCACCATCAGTACGAATTCGGAACGATCATCAAGTTTGTCGAAGACAACTGGGGTCTGTCGCGTTTGGGCACGACCGACGTCCGCGCCGCCAGCATGATCGACGACGTATTCGATTTCACGCAACCTCCGCGCAAGTTCGTAACGATCGGCACGAAATATTCCAAGGCGTACTTTCTCAAGCAAAAACCTTCGGGTAAGCCGACCGACTACGAATAAGGCGGCCGCTCGCTAAAGGCGCTGCATGCCCGATCCGGGTTCGCCCGGAACGGGCTGCTCTTCGGTAACCTCCTCGAGCGGAAGACCAGCACTTTCCCAGGCGGCGATGCCGCCGGCCAACGGTGCTGCGCCGGAATATCCGGCGGCGCGCAGTTTTTGCACGACCCGCGCTACCGTTTCGTCGTTGTCGCCGTATACCGCGACCGTTCTATCGTGCGGTAACGGGAGTGCTAGCGGATCGGCGTCGAGCAGCGCCTTTGGGTCGTATTGCAAGGCCCCGCGAATCTGGCGGTGTCCGGAATGCCGGACGTCGAGGATGCTGGTCGTCGGATCCAGGTCGCCGGGCAAAAGGCCGACTTCGCTGCGCTCGTTCATGGTGCATCATTACCCGGAACGGACCCGTCCCCATCGCGAGGCGCAAACAACTGCTGGTCGGGATCTTGCGCTAGAACGTCATCGTGCTCGAGTCATTCCCCGCGTTGCAGTCTTGCGGCCCGGTTCCAACCGGCCGGCTCATGCGGAGACGGAACAGCATCTTCGTCGTTCCGGCGCCGGCCTCACTGGAACGCTTCGCGGAGTACGAGAACGTGTACGATTGATGCGGATGAAGCGGCGGAATGCCAATAGTATCGACCTTTTGCCCGTCTTGAAAGACATCGACGGACTGCAGCACATCGGAAGCTTGCGCCGTGTTGCCGGCATTGGTGACGGTACCGGTGAGCCGATACGTCGACAATCCGGCGGCCGTGGAAACGTGGCCGGCCGAAACGCTGCCGAGCGAGGGATCCGCGCCGGCGCATGCGGCCGCTGCGGGAAGCGTTGCCATTGCGATTACGGTGACGAACGACAATAGTATTTTCATAGTTATTCCTCTCCGTCGAAATAATCGATGGGTGCGGATCGAACGATAGCGCGCTCCGGCGAACGCACGATCCATTTTGTGCTATCCGGATAATGTGTGGATTCGCCGATCGGATTATCCGCGACGACATAGATGATGAGATCCTCATCGCCGTCGTTGAACAGCTGATGCGGCTCACCGGGCCGGAAGATGAATGCATCACCGGTCTCGATCGGCGTCGTCCCATCCGCGTGGCGCGCTTTACCTCTGCCCGAGATGACGTGGTAAAACTCCCACTGCGCGCTATGCGAGTGATACGGATAGGGAACATCGCCGGGTCCTAAACGCATGATCTCGACGTCGAACGGGTGGCGTTCGTTTAAATCGAGCGACAGCGGCTTGCGACCGAGTGCCTCGGAAATTTGCTTCCCGAAACCTCGGTATTTTTTCTTGGGCGATCCCCATTCGAGGTCTTCTAGAGCAGTAGTGTTGACCTTGCGCATGGGAGGGGCTTGGAGCACGCGCTCCCGCCCCCCTCCGCGCTGGCGTTTTTCCCCCGAATCGCGTACCGTGTGAACGTGCCGGCCTTTTTATTTACCGACATCGAAGGCAGCACTTCGCGTTGGGAGCGGCACGGGGCGGCCATGGCGGACGCCGTCCGGCGCCACGACGCGCTGCTTCGCTCGGCGATCGAGTCGCGCGGCGGGACGGTCTTCAAAACGATCGGGGACGCGTTTTGCGCGGCCTTCGATTCTACCGGTCCGGCCATCGCGGCCGCCGTGGCCGCCCAACGCCTTATTCGCGACGAACCGTGGGACGCGGTCGGTGGACTGGGGGTGCGGATGGCCGTGCATGCCGGCGATGCCGAACTTCGCGACGGCGATTTCTTTGGGCCGCCGCTCAATCGCGTCGCGCGGATGCTGGAACACGGCCACGGCGGTCAGATTCTCGTGTCTGCGGTCGCCGTCGAGCATATCGGCAGGCTCGAGGACGGAGTGACCTTACGCGCGCTCGGCGCACTGACGCTCCGCGGGACGCCCGATCCGGAACGGGTCTTTCAGGTGTGCGCGGCCGACCTTCGCGATGACTTTCCAACGCTCCACGCGCTCCGGGCGCCGCCCAGTAATTTTCCGTTACAGCCGACGCAATTGATCGGACGCGCTTCCGCTCGCGCCGCCATCGCCGCCGCGTTAGGCGGGGGCCGGTTAGTGACGGTGGATGGTCCGGGCGGCATCGGCAAGACGCGTGTAGCCCTCGCCGCGGCATCGGACGTTCGCGCCGAGTATCCCGACGGCGCGTGGTTCATCGATTTCGCGCCCCTGCGCGACGAAGAGTTGGTACCAAGCGCGGTGTTAACGACGCTGCGGGCCGGCCGTTCGCACGCGGCATCGGCCCGTGACGCCTTGGTCGACGTCTTGCGCAAACGCCGTACGCTGCTGGTGTTCGACAACTGCGAACACGTCGTCGATGCGGCGGCTCGCACGTCGTCGGCGCTGCTGGCGCACTGTCCGCATGTGGCGACGCTCGCGACGAGTCGCGCGCCGCTACGCGTGAATGGCGAGCGCGAATATCGGCTGACGTCTCTCGACGACGATTCGGCTGCCGCGCTTTTTGCCGAGCGCGCGGCAATGGTCGATCCGGCGTTTACCCTCGACGATCGCACTCGTCCGCTGGCAATCGAGCTCTGCCGCCGCTTAGACGGTCTCCCGCTGGCCATCGAGCTTGCCGCCGCACGCATGCGCGTGCTTTCGCTCGAAGAACTGTTGCGTCGCCTAGAGTTGCGCGCGCTAACGTCCGGCGACCGAGATCGCGACCCGCGTCAAAAAACGATGCACGCTCTCATCGATTGGAGCTACGACTTACTCGCAGGCGACGAACGACGCACGTTCCGCGCGTTGTCGGTGTTCGCGGGAGGGTTTACGCTGGCAGCCGCTTGCGAACTCGACGGCGCCGGCGAATGGAACACACTCGATGCGTTGACATCGCTTACGGAGAAGTCGTTGCTCGTTGCCGATATCGGCGCCGGAACGCAGCGCTACCGGTTGCTCGAGTCGATTCGGGAATACGCGCGCGATCGGCTCGATGGGGACGGCGAAGCACCGGCGGCGTTGGAACGCCACGCGCGCACGTTTCGCGAGTTCGCCGATCGAGCGTACGCGGAATGGGACACCGATCCGGGCGCCGACTGGCTTACGCGCTACGCGCTCGAACTCGACAACGTGCGGGCTGCGTTGCGGTGGTCGTTCGAACGTCCGGAACGATTCGACGACGCCGCGTCGCTGGCGGCATCGGCGGCTCCATTGTTTATGCGCCTTTCGCTGCTACGCGAGGGCGCCGGATGGTGCGAACGCGCGATGTCGTCCACCGATGTGTTGTCCGCACGAACGGCGGCGCGTCTGCAGTATGCTGCTTCGATGCTGTACCATAATCTCGGCGCCGACGACCGCGCGCTGCGCTGCGCACGCGAAGCGGTCGAACGGTACGAAGTTGCGGGCGACGAGCGTGGTCTCACGCGCTCGCTGTCGCAAGTCGCATACGAAAGCGCCGCATGCGGTCAAATCGACGACGCGCGCGCCACGGCCGATCGCGCACTCGAGCTCGCTCGCGCGGCCGGCGAGCCGCGCTTGTTGGCGGCGACGCTGCAGCGTTGCGCGATGGTGTCGGAATCGACCGACATGGCGTTGACGCGAAGCCGATACGCCGAAGCGATCGACCTGTTCCGCGCGCTCGGCCGGGACGACGAAATGGCGCGAGCGATGATGTGGTGGGCCGATGCGGAAGGCGTTTCCGGCAACCCAGCGGCGGCCGTGTCGATTGCCGCCGGAGCGCTGGATGGCTGTCCGCCGGATCTGTTGATGTTCTTGATCAACGGCATGGCCGGCTGGTACGTCGCGCTCGGCGATAGCGATGCGGCCCTCCCGCTCGCTCGTCAATCGTTGCGGTTGGCGCGGGAAGCGCGCCACGAAGTCGCCGAGCTGTGCGCGACGCTCTATCTGGCCGCGCTTTCCGGCGACGATCGAATGGTGTTGCGAGCGAGAACGATCGGGTTCATCGATGCGCAACTCGGCCGTTTGCAGTGGACGTTGGCTGCATCCGATGCGGCGATTGCGAGCCGCTTACGTGACGAGGTGCGACGTGCGATGGGCGACGCACCGTATGAAACGGCCGTGCGTGAAGGTGCGATGTGGAGCGACGAACGCGCCGCCGCATTCGCGCAGCAGCTCTAAACTAGCAGGGTTTGAGGCCGCCCGCCGCCGGACGCGCCCGGCGAGCGTTGTGCGTACGGATTCCGTCGATGTAGTAGCAGCGCTCCTTGAGTTTGAACGTGCCGGTTTCTCCGGTGCACCCATGCTTTGCGGTGTACGTTCCGTCGAGTGTAAATTTCTGATCGTCGTACGCGGCCGCGACTGTGAAACTGCACGCGACCGAGCCGATCGTCACGGTCATCGTTCCCGCGAGGGCTCCGGCCTTATCGATCAGTGCCGCCGAGCCGTCGACGTTTTGTGGCTGATACTCGAAACCGAGAGCGCCGCCGACCGCTTTCCCGGATTGCGAAAGGTCGGCCGCGCCTTCCCCTTTTCCGTACTGCGAGTCCTTGCCGGTGCCTTGGTACTGTCCGGCGATGGTGCTTTTCGCCGCTGGAATAGCCGCGCCGGTCGTCGTCGATGGGATCGACGATTGTACCGGTGTCGAAGCCGCGCAACCGGTTAACGCCGCGGCCGCGAGAACGCTCATAATCGTACGTAACATTACGCTGTGCTCGTTTCTGCCGGAACCGCTACACGGTTCGCGATGGCGGCGACGTCGTACCCGAATTGCTTGGCGGTCGCGTCGGTCACTTCGACGATATCGTTGAGTTCGTCCGCGTTGAACTTGGGTTTGTAATAGTCGGGTAACGAAAGTTTCTGTGTGTACGTTTCGCGCACGGCGGTAAACTTCGCCGGGTCGAGCTCTGCGTGCGCGATGATGCGGTCGATCGTGGTTCCCGAGTCGCCGCACAGGTCTTCGTAGCGGACGACCGTGACGGCTTTCGCCAAGTTGGGATCGCCCGCGAGCTGGGCGAGCACGAAATCGTACATGTACGACCAGTAGCGGGCGCGAGCGCGCGTCGTCCGGCCGGCGTCGCGCAATTCGTGAATCTCGTCGAGCACGCGCGAGTCGCCCACGTTGGCCATGATTTGCCGCTGCCCGAACTCGTGATGCCCGGTCAGCTCGATGATCTCGATCTGACGCGGATCGTCGCGATCGAGCTCGTCCCAAATGCGATCTTGTTTGAGGAGCGACGCAACGTGATCGATCGGATTACGGATATACAGCAAGAACTTTGCGTCGGGGAACATCTTCAGCAGATATTGCATGCGAATGACGCACATGATCGCTTTGCTGGCGTACCGCGGGCGCTTGCGCGAAAGCAAGAGCTTTTGCAGATGCTCGGTGTAGAACCGCTCGAAATCCGCATTGCTGGTATTGCGGTCCAAAACGCTGACGCGCTCTTCGTTATGAATGAACGGGAAGAAGCGTTCCCACAGAATCTCTTCGCCCATTTCGGCGCTGTCGCGCGTCACTTGAATGCGATCGCGGTGGATGCGCGGCACGGGTTTGCGCATCGCATCGACCGGAACTTTCGGAAACAGCCAGTTCCACGCATACGGTGCGTACGGCATCAAAAAGTCTGCATACTTATGCGTGGTGACATCGGGGTGCTCGCTCAGCATTTGGAGCGAAATCGTCGTGCCCGCGCGCGGCAGCCCGCAAATGTAGACGGGTCGATCGACCTTGACCTCGCGCATGCGGCGTCCGAGTACCTGCGACTCGAGATTGCCGAGGCCGACGAAGAGCGGGGCACCGGCATGAACCCCGCGCACGGCCCAGTAGAAGCCGGCCGGCACGCTGAAGCGCTGGTTGGGAGTCGTCTGTTGGGAAGCCATGGCTGCTAGACTTTTTCGAACAGGGCGCCGATTACTGTCAGGCCCGGGCCGAATGCCATGCTAAGCACCTTGCTTCCGGTCGGGATGTCCTCGGATTCGACGATCTCCTGCCAGATGTGCGGTGCCGTCGCCGAAGCCATGTTTCCGCGCTCGAAGAGCACCCGGCGGCTCGCCTCCAACTGCGATTCTTCGATGCCTAAGCGGTTACGAATCTGGTTGAGAATTGCCGGGCCCCCAGGATGGATGGCAAACACCATGCGACCTTTTTCCGCCTCGAAGTCGATGCCGGCTTGATCGCACAGCGCGGTAACGAATCCCGCGATCGAATCGCGGATCAAGAACGGCACGCGCTTCGATAGCGACATGTCGAACTGCAGCGGCCCCGGGCGAAGCGTCATTTCGGGAAGCGAGTCGGGAAGCAACTGTTCCTCGAACGCGAGCACGCGCAAGCCGCGCCGTCCGGTCTTCGCGAACTCGACGTGCGGGTAGGCCGAATATTTGATGAAACCGTCAGCGAACAGCGTGGACGTTACGAAGGCATCGGGCGTTTCACCCAACAGATCGAAGTGCAGCGACAGAAACTCGGTGTGCACGACATCGACACGTTTCTTCGGCTCCGGCAGCGACACGTACGACGAGCCGACGAGTCCGAGCGCGGTCCGAATCGCCGGGAATGCGCCGTAACATCCCATGTGGTACGAGTGCGTTACTGCAGTACGCAGCCATCCGCGGTGGGAGAAGAACATTTGAACGGGGCTCGGCGAGACGTACCCGGAGCACGTAACGTGCACGATGCCATCGGGTGGGGTCGCGCCTTCACCGTACACCCGTCCAAGCATGGTGTAGGCGGTTTGTTCGAATAGGCTCATGCGCGAGTCGAGCGGCTCGCCGGTCGGAACCCGCAAGTTACCGTATTCACCGATGGAACCGGTTGCTAGCTCGTCGCGTACGACGAAGTTCGAGTCGAGAACGCCGACTTGGCGCGCAGAGATGTGGCGCGAGGCCGCGCCAAAACGTTCCATGCGTTCGGCGATCGCGCGACCGAGCTCCTCGCGTTCTGCGTCGGTGGTTAGACCGCGCTTGGCACTTTGCGCGATCGTCATGAAATGAACTTGGATCTTTTTGAGTTCGTCTTGATCGCGTAATGGCGTCATCACGACGTTCTCGAAATCGGCAAAGACGACGGGCACGGGGTAGGGCAGGCGCCCGCCCGCGATGGTGCCGGCGGCGGTAGCGGTTTGACGGGATCCGGGGGTGGCGGGGATGGAGGTCGATGTTATCATAACGTTTGTCTTCCAAGCCGCCTTTCGTTGGGTTCTTAGGCTTTCCATTTCAGCAAGGCGGCCGTTCCGTAGCTCGTTTTGAGCTTAAGAACTTTAGTCATCATATAGCGATGATTGCGGTTAACTTCTGAAGCGGCGTCGCTATTCCGGATCGACGGGCACGTTGTTCGGGCGTTCGCGTTCGAAGTATTCACGCGACAAGTCCGACTGGATTGTGGTGAAGGCGCGCGGCGCTTGCGAGAAGTTGAAGCAATCGGCGATGCTCGCGGCGCGCACGTCGTTGACGCCGATGCGGCCCAAGTTCCAGTTGTCTTCGACGAATTTGAGAATGCTGGCGAACTCATACTGCGTGTGCGAAACGTACGACGGCTTCGAGTACGGCGATATTACGAGCATCGGCACGCGAAAGCCAAGACCTTGATAGTCGAGTTGCGGCGGCGACACGTGATCGAACCAACCGCCCCAATCGTCCCACGTGACGATAATCGCCGTCGAATTCCAGTACTGGCTCTTTCCGATCGCGTTCACGACTTGGGCAACCCACTGCGGTCCGTGGTCGATATAGTAGGGGTGGTCGGAATTCTGAGCTGACGGTATGAGCCACGTGACGTTGGCCAGCTGGCCGTTGGAAATTTGGTTGAACACGCCGGTCTCCGGCGAGATCACGTTGCCCTTCCACTCCGCACCGCCGTTGCCGTAGCGCACGGCACGAATTGCGTCGAACGCGTTCCACAGGTATCCGGTGCCGCCGTAGAGCGGAGGCACGTCGTACTTCCAGCTCACGTTTTTCGCATCGAGCAAATCGCGCAGCGTCGTGTAATCCAAACACGGCGCGGGACCTTTGTTGAAAAGATACTGCTCGGTATCGGTGAGCAACGAGGTGTGCGCGCTCGGCCCGGCGTCACATCCCCACGGACCACGCGACGGAAAATCGATCAAGCTTTCGTGATCGTTGATCGCGGTGTTGCCGCGGATCAAATCTTGATGGGCCGTGAAGCTTCCGCTGCCTTGCGTTTGAAACATATGATCGGCCAGCGCGTATTGTTGTGCCATCGCCCAGTACGGTTGGATGTAGCTCGGATCGACGTAGCGCAACGCATACGTTCCGGCCGGCGGTCCCTGTCCGCTCGCACCGAAATGGACCTTGTCGAATCCATCCATTTTGCCGCCGTCGTATTCGGTTTTAAAACCCGAGTGAATGTGATTGAGATCTTTTCCGACCAACGGCCCGCGCGTGTTGTGAAACGGCTTACCGTCGTGCAGGCCGACGGTGGAACCGTCGGCATTGGGAAACGTCGAAAAAAGATCATCGAAGGTCCGGTTTTCTTGAATTATGATGACGACATGTTTGATGGGGGTCGTTGTCGCCGGTCCTGGATTGGCGGTCGGGACGGCCGCGGATGGAGTCGACGATCCGCCGCCGGATGAAGAGCAAGCGGCCATAGAGAAAGCGACGAAGATAGGCAGTAGCCTGCGATTCATGTTCGCACTATTCCTCAGGCCGACCATTCATCTTTCACACCGCCGATCGAAGGCAGCAAGCGCTTAATTAATGATGAGGTACGAGGTCGAACTGCAGTACGCGCTCCTCGACGTCTTTACCAGCCGCCCGTTT
This sequence comes from Candidatus Tumulicola sp., assembly GCA_036490475.1. Lineage (NCBI taxonomy): Bacteria > Bacillati > Vulcanimicrobiota > Vulcanimicrobiia > Vulcanimicrobiales > Vulcanimicrobiaceae > Candidatus Tumulicola > Candidatus Tumulicola sp. Next base: position 460,124 of record DASXDT010000006.1, on the reverse strand, counting down.
TCGGGCAATCAGTTGGCGGTGTTCTTCGAGGCGAACGTCGATCGCGTGGCGATGCAAGCGATCGCGCGCGAGCTGAATCTTTCCGAAACGGTGTTCGTGGATCGCGCTCCCGGCGTGGCTGCTGCATTGCGGATCTTCACTCCATTTCACGAGATGCGCTTCGCGGGACATCCGACGATCGGGGCGGCGCTCGTTCTCGCCGACGACGCCGGCTGGGTGGAACCGGCGGCACTCGAGTTCCAACTGCAACTCGGTATCGGCCCGATACGTATCGCCATAGAACGCAGTCTGTCGGCAACCGTCGCGTGGCTTACTACCCCGCCGGTGCGATTCGGGGCGGAATTCGGGACGGCCGAGGCCGCGGCCATGACCGGCCTGAGCGCATCAGATCTGCGCCCGGATCTGCCGGCCGGGTTAGCGGGCGCCGACGTTCCCTTTTTGTACGTCCCGGTCGCAAGTCAGGCGGTGGTCGACCGCGCCGCCGTCGTGGCCGACGAGGTGCGGGCTCGGGCCGGTTGGGACGATATCAACGGCGTCTATGTGTACGCACTCACCGGCAAAGGTGCCTATTCGCGTATGTTCGCGCCCATGTCGGGGATTGCCGAGGATCCGGCGACCGGGAGTGCTGCCGGGCCGCTGGCGGCGATGCTCGATCGCAAGGGTGCATTACCCGGCGGCGAGCGCTTCACGATTCGGCAGGGCGTCGCGATGGGGCGCGAATCGGAGCTGTTCGTGCGCCGCGCGCGAGGTACCGACGGCGCGCCGGCGTTCCAAGTGGGCGGCAGCGCCGTGCGCGCCGGGCGCGGAACGCTGTTCGTTTAGGTGGCCCCGGCGCCTGCGGCATCGAGCGAGGCAACGATCGAGCGCGCGGCAGCCTTGCTGCGAGACGGCGGCGTGGTCGCCATTCCCACCGAGACGGTGTACGGATTGGCCGCCAATGCGCTGGACGCTGTGGCCGTCGCGCGCGTTTTCGAGATCAAGCGACGCCCGTCGTTCGATCCCCTCATCGTGCACGTTTCCGGCGAGGCGATGCTGCAGGCGGTGGCCGGCGCGATTCCGGCCGCCGCATATCGACTGATGGAGCGCTTTTGGCCCGGGCCGCTGACGATCGTTCTCATGAAAGCTGCTGCCGTACCGGGAATCGTAACGGCCGGTGCCGCGACCGTCGCCGTTCGAGCGCCGGCGCATCCCGTCGCTCGAGCGATCATCGAGCGCGCCGGAGTGCCGCTGGCGGCGCCGAGCGCCAACCCGTTCGGACGGCTGAGCCCAACGCGCGCGCAGCACGTTTGGCGCGGCCTCGGCGACGCGGTCGACCTGATCGTCGACGGCGGACCGGCCGAATACGGGCTCGAGTCGACCATCGTATCTTTGGATCCGGAGCCGGCGTTGCTGCGCGCCGGCGCTATCGGCCCCGAGGAGATCGAGGCAGTAATCGGACCGCTGGCCCGTGGAGCGACGCCGGGAAGTGTCGCGGTTCCCGGCAACGTCGTCCACCACTACGCCCCGGCGACGCCCTTAAACGTGGTGGACTGGGATAGCGTGCCCGCTGCCAGCCGCTCGCGTGCGGGCTGGCTCGGCTTGCGCCATCCGGCGCCGGGATATGCGTACTCGCGCGTTCTCTCGCCCACTGGCGACTTGCGTGAAGCTGCTGCGATGTTGTTCGAGGCGCTACACGAACTCGACGAACGCTCGCTCGAACGCATCGACGCCGAACGCATTCCGGAGCGGGGCATCGGCCTCGCGATCGCCGACCGGCTGCGCCGTGCGGAAGCTTCGTCGAGCTGATCCTTCCGGCGGAACTGCGCGGCCGGTAACGAAGTGGCGTGACGTTATGTTTTGCCGGTAAAGAGGTGCGATGCTGAATTTCGGTCGTCGTAGCGCGCTTGTCGTGCTATCCGTTTGTTTGTTAGCCGCGGCGCAGCCGCCGGTGCTGCCTGCGGGCGTTGCCGGCGACGTTCAGTTGAGTTATACGCTGCTGACGTCTACCGCGTATCGCACGGTCAGTCCGCAGTCCCTACTCGCTGCGGCGTCCGACGCGCTGGTCGACGAAGCGAAGAAACACGGCACGACGATCGGTCCGCCCGCGCTGCGCGTCGAATCCGATCCTACGCAGACGGTTGCCGGATTGGATTCCGCGATCGCGGCGGCGGCCGACGCCGCGCACGCATCGCCGACCGATTTCGCATACGCTGCGATTCGCGCGATGGCGGGATCGCTCGGTGACCGCTACACGCAATTCTTTACGCCCGATGAGTTGAAGAAATTTAATGAGGCGCTCGATCCCGAGCGAATCGGCGGAATCGGCGTTATGATCGGCATCGACGCAGCCACATCGCAAATCGACTTGACGTACGTCGTCCCGGGCACGCCCGCCGATCGGGCCGGACTACAACCCGGCGACGTCCTAACATCGATCGCCTCGACCTCGACCAAAGGCATGTCGGTGGAAAATGCCAGCAAGCGGTTACGCGGCGATACGGGCTCGACCGTCGTCCTGCGCGTCGTGCGCAACGGCGGAACCGAAACACCGTATTCGATCGAGCGCGCCGAAGTGCAGCCGCCGACCGTCGTCTTTCGCATGTTGCCCGGCGATATCGGCTATATTTACGTTAGGGTTTTCGGTAAAGCCACGCCGTCGGAGTTCGACACGGCGGTCGCGCGCTTGAAAGCGCAAGGCGCCAAAGCGATTGCCTTGGATTTGCGCTTCGATGGAGGTGGTTTAGTCGATTCGGCGCTGTTGATCAGTTCTCGATTCATCGCAAACAAGACGTTGCTGATTTTCGAAGAACGCGGTAATCGCGCAGAAACCATCCGCGCCGATAACGAAACGTCGGTCACGCTGCCCCTGATCGTTCTGGTGAATCAATATACCGCATCGGCGTCGGAGATCACGGCCGGCGCACTACAGGACGACGGAATCGGAATACTGGTCGGCACCAAGACCTTCGGCAAAGGCGTGATGCAGACGCTAACGGCGTTGCCCGACGGCGCCGGCATCAAAATCACGACCGCCCATTATTTGACGCCCAACCGGCGCGACATCAACCTCAAGGGCATCGAGCCCGATTTGCGTGTCGACGAGAATAGCGATTCTCTCATCGGTGACGTCGATCACGACGCACAGTTGCGGGCCGCAATCCTATTCTTGCAGAAGAAGATAGCGCAAGCCAAAACGATCTAACGGCTGGCATGGGCGATTAGCTCAGCTGGGAGAGCGCCTCCCTTACACGGAGGATGTCGGCGGTTCGAGCCCGTCATCGCCCACCATTGTATCGTAAGGATTGCTATGACCGACCGATTGAGTAACCAACGCGGGCACGACGAGTCGCACAAAACGACGGATCCGTCGTCGCCCGCCGAACCGGGCATTGGACCGGCGCCCGAAACTCCGGATCCGGGAAGCATACCACCAAACGAAGGCGGCACGGGACCGGACGAACCCTAACCGGACGTCGCCTCCCGTTCAAACGTTCGCTAGTCGACACCGCAACCGTGCTAACCGGGCCGGTTGCTTCGGAGTGAAGCCGGCGCATACCGTCGAACGACGCGTCGCTTCCCCCTTAGGAGGTCTCGCTATGTTTTTTTCTATTCGTTCGTTACGGACGACGATGGCGGCGATAGCTGCCGTCGCTTCGGTTGCATGTTCGTCAAATTCCAACTCCGTCGGCGGGTTGCCGCAAAGCGCACCGAACGGCGTGCCGCTGCACACGATTCTGCCAAGCGGCGCCGGCGCGATCTCGCACGTCGTCATCATCGTGCAAGAGAATCGTACGGTCGACAATATGTTCCAAGGGTACCCGGGTGCGAATACCGTGTCGAGCGGAAAAAATTCGAAGGGTAAAACGATCCAGCTGCAGCCGGTCAGCTTGAAAACGAAATACGTCATCGATCATTCGGCCCAAGCAATGTTTGCCGCGTGCGACGGTACGGGAAAAATGCCGGGCACGCACTGCCGTATGGATGCGTTCGATCAAGAATATTCGTACGGCGGACCGCCCAACCCTCAATACGTCTACGTTCCGCACAACGAATCGAAACCATATTGGGATATGGCAAAGGAGTGGGTCCTCGGCGACAATTTCCACCCCTCACAAGTCGACGAGAGCTTCGTTTCGCACCAATACATCATCGCCGGTCAGGCGCAGTCGAGCGTGGACGTACCGCTGGGGCCCGAATGGGGCTGTGACGGTGGAACGCGCGCCCAGGTCGGTACCATCTTGAAAGACCGGACGTTCGGACCCCAACAACAAGCCTGTTTCGATTACCCGACGCTCGGCGACGAACTCGACACCGCAAAACTCACGTGGCGGTTCTACACGAGTCCGGTTTCCCAACCGATGGGTGGTTTTTGGTCGGGCTATCAGGCGATCAAACATATCCGCTACGGTCCGGATTGGGCGAACGTTATCAACCCGCAAAAGAAGTTTCTTAGCGACGTTAGAAAAGGCACGCTCTCGAGCGTGACGTGGATCACGCCTACGTGCGAAGAGTCGGATCACACCGCCTGCGGCGGCGGCCTCGGGCCTTCGTGGGTAACGTCGTTGGTCAACGCCGTCGGCAACAGTAAGTTCTGGAATTCGACCGCCATCTTCGTCTTCTGGGACGACTGGGGTGGGTTGTACGATCAGGTTCCTCCGCCGTACGCAGGGTATGACGGCTTAGGGTTCCGGACTCCGTTGCTGGTCATTTCTCCGTACGCCAAGAAAAACTACATATCGAACGTGCAATACGAGCACGGCAGCATTTTGCGCTTCACCGAAGATCTGTTCGGGTTGCCGCAGTTGTCGGCGTCCGATAAGCGCGCAAATTCCCCAGCTTTGGATTGCTTCGACTTCAAGCAGAAGCCGCGGGCGTTCGTGCCGATCAAGGCTCCGCAAGACGAGCAATTTTTCTTAACGCGAGCGGTCGACACGCGACCTCCCGATTTCGAATAAATGCGGAACGGTGGCTAAAACTTGAAGTAAATAAACGTTGCGGGCGTGCCGGGCCACGACAGAAGCTCGATGCAGAGTAATGCCGTCGCCAGCGCTCCCGCACGTAGTGCCGGTGGAACCGCGTTCCATTGAAAGGTTTGCATGCGTTGCCAGCAGGCGCGGAGTATCGCGAAACAGACGATTCCCGCAGCGAGCAACGCGACCCAGCCATGCAGCGGCCAACCGGACAATCCTCCGCTAAACAACTGCCGGTACATCGTTCCAGCCGTTGCGAAATCGGGCGCTCGAAACAACACCCACGCGAGACTCACGACCGCGAACGTCGCGCCGGCGCGCGATATGTACGCGATGCCGCGCGGGGCGTCGCCGGTGCGCCCGATTCCGGCGAGGCGTTCGACACATAACAGTACCCCGTGCACGGCTCCCCACGCGACGAACGTCCACTGCGCGCCGTGCCACAATCCACCGAGCAGCATCGTTAGCAAGAGATTGCGTAACGTACCGAACTCGCCGTGGCGGTTGCCGCCAAGTGGAATGTACAAATAATCGCGCAGCCACGTCGACAGCGTGATGTGCCAGCGATGCCAGAAATCGGTAACGCTGGAAGCGAGATACGGTTGGGCGAAGTTTTCGGGGAAGACGAATCCAAATAGGCGGGCGCAGCCGATGGCGATATCGCTGTATCCGGAGAAATCGAAATAAATTTGCATCGAGAACGCGAAGATCGCACCGGCCGCCGCTAATGCGCCGGGATGCGCCGCCGGTGCCGAAAAATACGCGTCCGAGATCGGCGAGAATTGATCGGCGATCCCGATCTTTTTCGCTAATCCGAAGGCGGCGCGCATGCAGCCGTACGACACGTCGGACGCGTCCGGCGCACGCCAGTGCGCGAGCTCGGAAAAAAACAGCCCGGCTCGCACGATCGGACCGGCCAGCAGCTGTGGGAAAAACGCTAAATACATCGCATAGCGCGACAGGCTGCGCGTCGCCGATATTTTCCGGCGATACACGTCGACCAGATACGAAATGCTTTGAAACGTGTGAAAGCTGATACCGATCGGCACGAACAGCTTGACGAACCACGGATTGCCATGCATTCCGGCCAGCGCCGCAATCGTCGAACTGGCGAAGTTGGCATACTTGAACGTGCCGAGAAATGCGACGTTCGCAGCGATGCCGGCGGCCAACGCGACGCGCCGTACGTTTCCGGTTAGTCGTTCGAGTCCGAGTCCGATCGCCCAATCGGACAGCGTCAGCGCCAACAAGAAGCCGACGAACGCGCCATTCCAGCGCGCGTAGAAATAGTAGCTCGCGCCCAGCAGAAACCACCAGCGAACGCGTAGCGGCAGGCAGTAGAAGCCCGCAGCTACCACCAGAATGAAGATCCAGAATTCGTAGGACTGCATCGGCATCGGAATTCCGATTCCGACCAGCAGCCCGGTGCGCGGGCGCTCCGCGGTATGCGTGGTTGCCGGCTGTCCGCCGGCGATCGACGCGCCGGAGTGTGGAGCCGACAGTACCCGAGCGACATCTCGCCCCAACATGAGGCTGAAGGTCTGGCCGCCGCTTCGATCGAGGTGGTCGTGATCGAAGAAGAGTTGCGGTTGCTCGAGATGACCGTAAGGAGCGGCATCGAGTAACGTCGCGCCATACTGGCGTTCGAAGCCGGCAATGGTACCATCCACCCGCTCGCCTTCGTCGCGGTGAATCGGACGCGTGGGAATGCGAACGAAAATGACCGGAACGCCTGCGGCGGCGTATCGACGGACGATCGGCTCGAGCCAGCGGCGTCGATATTCGGCGTACGACGGGCTTGGCCGGCCGAGCCGCAGGACGATGTCGGCGAGGAGCGGCCGCTCGCTGGCCGGCACGTTCGACGCGATCGTGAGCCGTCCGGTGCGCGCGTCGAGGTGAGTGCCGGAAACCGACGCGACTTCGAGATGACTCGCGAACGGGTCGTACAGGTGTCGAGACTTCGCGTCGGCGATGGCCTGAAAGCGCGCGTGCGGTGAGCCTAGCAACGCTTGCACGTCGCCGCGCAACTCCGGGCCGCGCAAGAGCATGTCGATGGCTACGGCCAACCGCGTTCTTGGGTCGGGGAACGAGCGAGCGAGCTTGGGAATGTCGCTCGGTGGCACGGCTAACGCGATGTAGTGCAGGTCGGGCGTCCGCTGGTCGCCGTCGATGCTGCCGAGAGCGCTATCGTCGTCGGAGTAGGTGTCGACCGGAATGACCAGCGCTCGGTAGCGAGTCGCATGCGGATCGAGTTCTTGCAGAAAGAAGTACCAGCAGCGCGGATTCGTTCCCGGGACGCCGCCATTGAGAAACCGCAGCATGCCGCGAGACGCGCGATCCGCCGACGCCGGGTCCAGCCCGGAATAGATGCGCGAGTCGCCGAGCACCAGGACGTCGCTCTCCGCGGCGGGCGGCAGCGCGCGCAAGGCCCCCAACGAACCTTCGAACGCGCCGGTGCTCGATTTCGGGTCGAGCAGCGGCCGGTAGAGCGGCGCGTAGAATGCGGCCAAGTCGATAATAATGAAGAGGAGCAGCGCGCCGGCGAGCACGGCGCCGCCTCGAAACGAACGCAAGCCGGAAGCTGGTTCGTGCCCGGGACGAGCCTTCCCACGCGGGAGCCTCGCGTCGCCGATTCGTAAAGGTTGGTATGCTCGAAGATCGCACCATCGCCGTTGTCGATGAAGGCGCCGTTCGCGTCCTGACGCTCGACCGTCCCGCGCGGCGTAACGCGCTGTCGCTAGCTGTTATGCGCGAGCTCGATCACGCGCTCGAAGCGGCCGCCGGCGAACGCTCCGTACGGGCGGTCGTGCTGCGGGCCGAGGGCCCAGCCTTTAGTTCGGGCCACGACTTGCGCGAGCTCCGCCAAGGCGACCCAGTTATCCACAGGGATGTGTTCGACGCGTGCGTGCGCCTGATGCAGCGCCTCGAAGATATCCCGCAGCCGGTCATCGCCGAGGTCGACGGCATCGCGACCGCCGCCGGCTGCCAGATCGTGGCGGCCTGCGATCTGGCCGTTGCATCGGAACGTTCGACCTTCGCGACACCCGGCGTGCGGATCGGGTTGTTTTGCAGCACGCCCATGGTTGCGTTGTCGCGCGCGGTTGGTCGCAAGCGAGCGTTACAGATGCTGTTGACCGGGGATCCGATCGACGCGCGCACCGCTTGCGAATGGGGACTCGTCAACCTCGTCGTCGCACCCGAGCGTATTCATGACGAAACGTTGGCCCTAGCGACGCGGATCGCCGGCGCAAGTCCAACGGTCTTGGCGATTGGCAAGCGAGCGTTTTACGCACAGATCGACCGCGACACGGCCGGTGCGTACGCCTACACCAAGGAAGTCATGATTCGAAACGCGTCGGAAGCCGACGCGTGCGAGGGCATCGACGCGTTCTTAGAAAAACGCGCGCCGCGCTGGCATTGACAAACCCTGTGGGTTTCGGTACGCTCCAGAGAAGTTCCGCGACACTCATATGGGCTATGAGTGGGCGCGTTTCGCGCATAAACCGTCGCCCACACCCGGTATGTATTGTCCCGACAAAAAGGGCTCGTACATACGCGACGCCAGGGAGACTCGCCGTTGGCGAGTCTCCCTGTGTTTTTCGGAGCGGGCACGCGGCGCGCGCGTCGAATGAGAGCGCCCCGTGACGTTTGTGTCGACGCGTACGCGCTATGCCGGAATCGTGCTTCTGGTCGGGTTACTTGCTTGTTTGGCTGTCGCGGTGTTTCGTCTACAGACGGAAGATCGTGCCAAACGCGTCGAGGTCTCGATGGACTATCAAGACTTCGCGGCGCTGGCGCGTTCGTATGATTATAACCCTGCGGGCTTTTTGATCGCATTGCGGCGAGCCGGTTTGACCTCGCTCGCGCTGACAGAAGAGCTCGGCGCGAACGTCGGCGACGACGGGAAGGCGCAAGTTCTTACGGGAGCGTCGTTGCGCAATCAGGCGCAAATTGCGCCCATCCGCGATCCGTTGCTGGCGCGAATGGTCGCGTCCGGACGTATCGATCCCGGCGCGGTGTATCTGTTGGTCGATGACGCACTGACCTATCAACGATATCGCTTGCAGTTGGGTCTGCACTTCGCTCCGCGCAGCGTCCGCGTGCTGCGAGCATCGCGGCCGTGGTTGATCGAAGTGCGCACGCAAATCGATTATTTCAACACCACCTCGTTGGGTATACCAACCGACGAGATCTTGCTCGCGCGTCGTCTCGGCCTCTTAGTCATTCCGCGGCTACAGAACGACGAACGGTTCGAACGTTCGCAAATGTCCGCCGAAATCGACGCGGTATTGCGCTACGATCCGAAAGTATCGACGTTGATTTTCTTCGGGCTGCGCAACCAAGTCATGGGATTTCCCGACCATCTCGAGGATATGGCGGCAATTTTCAAAGAGCATCGGTTTAATTTCGGCTCGATCGAAACCTACGATCAAGCGACGGTGCAAAAGGGTAACGACGGCCTGGCCGAGTTGATCCCCGGCCGCACCGTGCGCGTACAAGCCATCGCGAAAACCGAGCTGGACAAAATCAAAGTTGACGTCGCCGTCGCTCGTTACGTGTTGGGCGCGCGCGAGCGAAACGTGCGCGTCGTGTACTTGCGTCCGTGGGATCATCGCGACGGAAACAAGTCGATCGAGCGAACGAACGTCGACTTCGTCGCGTCCATCGCGAACCAGCTTAAATCGGGCGGCTACCGCCTGGGCCGCGCGACGCCGATTCCACCGTACCACGGAAACAATCGTCTCATCGTCGCCGTCGCAGCGCTCGCCGTGCCGTCGATCTTCATCTTGCTGCTCGAGTGGTTCGGCTTGTACCGTCTGCGGTGGGCAATCGCCGCCTATGCCGTAACGGTGCTCGCGTACGCGGGCGGCGTCGTATCGCATCACGATTTGTTGATTCGCTCGGTCCTGGCGCTCGCCGGAGCTCTGTTGTTCGCCACCGCTGCGTTCGCGGTGCTCGCTCCCGCATTTCGTGAAGAGCCGGCACGCGACACGCGCACCCAACTGTTGCGCTGTTCGGGGTGGACGTTGGCCGCCACCGGCGTCGCACTTCTTGGCGCACTGGTCGTCGTCGGGCTGATGAGTGCGCCACTCGCGATGGAAGAGATCGAGCGCTTTCGCGGCGTCAAACTCGTGCTTGCACTTCCGCCACTCATCGCGCTGTTGATGTATACGTTCGACCCGCGGTTCGGCGTCGGGCGCCGGTTGAAAGAGCTGTCTTCATCGCCGGTGCTGGCGTATCAACTCTTGGCGGGGCTGGTCGTCGTCGCAGGGGCCGCGTTCCTAGTCATGCGCAGCGGAAACGACAGCGACATCTCGCCGTCGCAGTTCGAGCTGACGCTGCGTCACGTGTTAACGAACGTGCTGTCGGTCCGGCCGCGATTCAAAGAGTTTTTGGTTGGCTTCCCGTGTATGATGCTGATCGCGGCGTTAACACCGCTACACCGGCGCGCCGTCGGCTGGCTGCTCGCGCTCGGAGCGGGCGTCGGAATCGGCGATGTGATCGATACGTTCTCGCATCTGCACACGCCGCTTTCCATCTCGCTGTTGCGGATCGTCAACGGGCTGATCATCGGCGCCATCGTGGGTTCGATCGTCGTGTACGTATATCGAAAGATGGCTGTGCGCCCAGCCACTCTTACCTAGCGAGTGCGCCTGCTGATCTCCGGTTATTACGGATTCGGCAACCTGGGCGATGAGGCGCTGCTGCGAATCATCGTAGAGCGCATCCGCGCACGCGTACCAAACGCCGATATCGAAGTTTTGTCGGCTACGCCGCTGTTGACCGCTCGCCAACTCGACGTACGATCGTCGCCGCGAGAACAATGGCGAAACGTACGTCGTGCGATCCGCGAGTGCGACGTCGTTCTCTCGGGAGGAGGCGGCCTGTTACAAAATGCTACGAGCTCGCGCAGCTTGCTGTATTATGCCGGAATCGTTCGTGAGGCCGTACGAGCGCGCCGGAAATCGATGATTTTCGCGCAGTCGATCGGACCGTTGGATCGTCTTGGTGAGTTCTTGGTGCGGCAATTCTGTAGCGGCGTTTCGCGCGCGACGGTGCGTGACGAGCGCTCGCGTGGATTGCTCCAGCGGCTACTCCCGCGCACCTTGGTGGAGCGCACGGCCGATCCGGTGTTTCTGTACGATCCGGCGGCGCCGGCCCACGACCTGAGCGCTGAGGGCTTAGGTCCCGATAGCGGCCAGTATGCAGTCATAAGCGTTCGCAAGTCGCCGGGCTTTCGCGACGGGGTCGAAACCGTCGCGCACGCGGTCGATCGGTTGGCGGGCGTTCACGGCATCCGTAGCGCGTTTCTTCCGTTGGGCGGCGCGCCGGACGCAGAAATTTCGACGGACATCATTCGCAAGTGTGCGAGCGCGCCGGTGCTGTTGCCGGAATGCTCGTTGGAAAAAGCCGGCGCAATTATCGCAGGCTCGCGCGCGGTGATCGGGATGCGGCTACACGCGCTCGTTTTGGCTGCGCGCTTTGCCGTGCCGTTCTTGGCGCTGGCCTACGATCCGAAGGTCAACGCGCTGTGCGACGATCTCCGCTACCCACTCGAACCGCTGTGGGAGCCGGGACGCCGGCGCGAACCGGCATCGGCCGACGAGCTGGTAGACCGGCTGATCGCCGAGCACGACGCGATTTCCGAGCACCTGGCCGGTGATGTCGCGGCGATCCGGGCGGCGGCGGAGCGCAACTTCGACGTGCTCGACGACTTAATCGGGGAGTAAAGCCCCCGAGCCTGCGCGAAACTCGAGCGTTCCCATGACCGATACCGGAGCGCGCCGCGATTATCGCGACACGTTAAATCTGCCCCGCACCGACTTTGCGATGAAGGCCGAGCTGCCCAAGCGCGAGCCCGACCGCGTTGCCTGGTGGGAGCGCCAACGCTCGTACGAACGGCGGCTCGAACGCAACGCGGCCAACGCGCGGTGGACGCTGCACGACGGTCCCCCGTATGCCAATAACGAGCCGCATATGGGCGGTTTCTTCAACATGGTCCTCAAGGACGTGTTCGTCAAGGTTGCGTTGCTCGAAGGCAAGTACTCGGCGTTCGTTCCCGGCTGGGACATGCACGGTCTGCCGATCGAACTCGAAACGCTAAAGCATCTCGGCATCACGGATTTCCATGCGATCGATCCGGTCGAACTGCGCCAACGGTGCCGCGAGCGGGCCATCTACTGGTTCGAACGGCAACGCGACATTCGCATCCGGATGGGCAACTTCGGCTTATGGGAACGGCCGTACCGCACGATCGAGCCGTCGTACGAAGCGACGATCGTACGCGTGCTGGCGGATCTCGCCGAGCGCGAGCAGATCTATAAAGGCTTGCGTTCGACGCTGTGGTGCGTGCACGACGAAACGGCGCTGGCCGAAGCCGAGATCGAGTACGAAAACAAAACGTCGCCGTCGATCTACGTGCGTTTCCCAGCACGCGGCGAACAAGTGCGCGAACTGGAACGACGCTTCGGTACGCCGCACGACGACGCTCCGCTTTCGATTCTTATTTGGACGACGACGCCGTGGACGCTGCCGGCCAACGTCGCCATCGCGTTGCGCGCCGACGCTACGTACGGCATGTATCGCGTACACGGCGAGCGGTTGATCCTTGCTGCCGCGCTGGCCGAACGCACGTTGGGCGAGCGATTCGCATCTGCCGAACTGCTGGCGACGGTCGAGGGATCGCAGCTCGAACGTGCCGCCGTGCGGCATCCGTTTGAGGAGCGCGATTCATTGCTCGTCCTCGGTGCGTACGTCGAGCTCGAAACCGGAACGGGTGCCGTGCATACCGCTCCCGGCCACGGCGCCGACGACTTCGAAACCGGCGGTCGCTACGGACTAGCAATTCTCAATCCAGTCGACGCTGCCGGCCATTTCACGCAAGCCGCGGGCAAATACGCGGGCGAGTTTATCTTCGATGCGAACGACCGCATCGTCGAGGATTTGCGCGCGACCGGCGCACTGTGGAGCGTCGAAGCGTACGAGCATTCGTATCCGCATTGTTGGCGTTGTCACAATCCGGTAATTTTCCGCGCCACGGCACAGTGGTTTATTTCGATGGACCGCAACGAGCTGCGCCAACGGACGGTTGCGGCCATCGAAGACGTGTCGTACGTTCCCGAATGGGGACGCACGCGACAACGCCAAATGATCGAAACGCATCCGGAATGGTGTATCTCGCGCCAACGCACGTGGGGAACGCCGATTCCCGCGCTGATCTGCCGCGCGTGCGGGCAGTCGGTGCTCGATCCCGGCGTCGCGCGTCGCGCCGCGGATCGGTTCGAAGAAGCGGGCGCCAGCGTCTGGTGGACCGATCCGGTCGAAACCTATCTTCCCGCCGGCTTTGCCTGTCCGCATTGCGCGGGCGGCGAGTTCGAACTCGAACGGAACATCGTCGACATTTGGTTCGAGTCGGGCGTCTCGCACCTGGCCGTGCTCGGGCGTGACGGTTTGAACTGGCCGAGCGACGCCGTGCTCGAAGGTGCCGATCAATACCGCGGCTGGTTTCGCAGTTCGCTGATTACCGGCGTTGCGATCGAGGGTGGCGCGCCCTATCGACGCGTGATCAATCACGGCTGGGTCAATGACGAGCACGGCCGGGCGATGTCCAAATCCACCGGCACCGGCATCGGCGCGCGTGAGGCAATGGAACGCTGGGGCGCCGACGTGTTGCGCTTGTGGACGGCCTCGGTGGAGTTCGTCGACGACGTGCGTTTCGGACCCAACGTCGTCGATCAAATCGGTCGCGTGTATCGCAATCTGCGCAATCGAATCCGATTCTTGCTCGGGAACGTCAACGATCTTCCGAACGATGCGATCGTTCCCCGCGATGCGATGGAGCCGTTCGACCGCTTGGCGTGCGCGGTCGCAGACGCGTTCGCCGGAGGCGTCCGACGCTCGTACGATGCCTTCGCGTTGCATGAGGCGTACCTGCAAATCGTCGAGTTCGAAAGCGCCATGTCGAGCCTCTACTTCGATGCGCTCAAGGATCCGCTGTATTCTCGGGCACGCCACGATGCGCGCCGGCGCAGCGCGCAGTCGGCGTTACTCTACGTACTCGAGCGGTTGCTCGTCGTTCTTGCGCCGGTGCTGTCGTTTACGGCCGAAGAAGCGTGGCAGTCGCTGCCCGAAGCGTTGCACGGCGATGCTGTCAGCGTGTTCGACCTCGAACTGCGTGACGGCGATCCCGCAGATCCCGCGGTCGGGCGGTGGCAGCAACTGCGCGAGCTACGAGCGCGCGTCGCCGCATCGCAATCCCCGCGTGACTTCGAAGCCAGGGTCCGGCTAGGTGCGCCGGCTCAGAGCTTCGACTGGCTTGCATCGCTGGGCGACAATCTGCGCGAAGCCTTGGTCGTTTCGGACGTCGAACTGTTCCGATCCGAGGGCGAGACGGAGAGCTTCGAATTACTTGCCGCCTCGGGTGAGAAGTGCGCGCGCTGCTGGAAATTCCGGCGGCTCGGCTCGGACCCGGCCAATCCGCTGGTGTGTTCCGACTGCGCCGAGGTACTTTCCAGCCTCGATCTGTGATTTTTCCGCCGCGGCTGCGAATAACCGCGGTAGATGGACGAACGCCAGGGCCGCTTCGAGCGGCTGATCGAGGAGCACCGCGGCATTCTCTATACGGTTTGCCGCTCGTACTGCGCCGACCGTAACGAACGCGAGGATCTCGGTCAAGAGATCGTCGCGCAGTTATGGCGCTCGTTCGAGCGTTACGACGATCGGTATGCGTTCTCAACGTGGATGTACCGCGTGGCGCTGAACGTCGCGATCTCGTACCGCCGGCGCATGCGCCGTCATACCGAACACATGCTGTTCGACGATGCCGCCATCGATGCGGCGGTGCAGCAAGAACCGCAGAATGCGGACGACCTAACGGCGCTGCGTTCGTTTATCGAAGAACTCGACCCGCTTCCAAAAGCCCTGATGCTGCTCTACCTCGAGGGGTATCCGCATCGCGAGATCGCCGAGACGCTCGGTATCAGCGAGAGCAACGTCGGGACGAAAATCAACCGCATAAAGTCGGAGCTGCGATGCCGCTTCGACCAACAACTAAGAGAGGATCGCTTGTGAACGGAGATCGCATGGAGGAACGTTTCGAGAGAGCTTTCGAGCGCTGGTTGCAGCAGAATCGCGACCACGGCCGCATCGTTGTGGTCGATCGCGGAGCATTGCACGCGCTCAGCAGTAACGGAGTTCGCGGACCGTTGCGCTGGTTCCAAGCCGGACTCTGGGCCGAGCTCGCACTGTCTATTTGTACGGTCGCGTGGCTCGGAAATGCCGCCGCGGAGTGGGTGCACGAACCGGTCGCGTTCGTATCGGCTGTCGTGCTGGACGTGTTTGCGATCCTGCTGTTGATCAACCTCGGGATGCAAATCGCGACACTGCGTTCGATCGACTACGCCGGTCCGCTTGCGCTCGTGCAATCAGCACTGGAACGTTTGCGGCTGCAGCGTCTGCGAGCGGCACGCGGTGTTTTCGCCTTCGCGTTACTAGCGTGGGTGCCGCTGAC
Organism: Candidatus Tumulicola sp.; assembly: GCA_036490475.1. Lineage (NCBI taxonomy): Bacteria > Bacillati > Vulcanimicrobiota > Vulcanimicrobiia > Vulcanimicrobiales > Vulcanimicrobiaceae > Candidatus Tumulicola > Candidatus Tumulicola sp. The sequence continues at coordinate 444,665 of DASXDT010000006.1, read as the reverse complement.
GATCGTCGGGTTGCATGCCGTTTTCGGCGTCGATGTATCGGCGACGCTCGACCGCACCTGGCTATTGGCGAACGTGGCCGCCGGTGTGGTGTTCGTTCCGGTCGCGGTCTGGATCTGTCGATTACTCGAGACGCGTGCCGGCTCGAACGCGGCATGGCAGTACGTGCTTCGAACGATCTCCGGCAGCAACTTGACTGCCGCATTCGGGGCGCTCCGTTCGGTCGAGGATTTTACAAGCGAAGCGCCTTAAGGGATCTGCAGCACGAGGCCGGCCCCGACGTATTGAAAGCCGAGAGCCGGGCTCGCGATGAACGAGTGGCCGTACTCGACGTCGAGTTCGAAATTCGTGCCAAGCAGTTGCTGGACGCCGGCATCGGCAAACGCGCGACCGCCCTCGACCGCGGCGATCTTCGAAACGTAGACGTATTCGGCATAGAGTTGCGTGTTGGGTGCCGGGCGGGTCGTAGCGACGAACGACGGCGTCGTGACGCCGTACCGCGCGTGCGTTCCGTCCGGCGCGAATCCGCCGGTGCTCGCGACCGCGATCGTCGTGCCGAGTCCGGTCGCCTCGCTCAACGCGTAGGCGACGTCGAGGTTCCCAGTGATGGTCGCGTTGCCGGCCGTCAGAAACGTGGATCCGGTGGGCGGCGTGTACAGACCATCGATTCCAACGATCCAACGTTTGCTCGCCGCCAGTTCGTATTTCGCGCCAACGCCCGAATCCGTGACGCCGGCCGTGCGCGCGATCGGTGTCACCGCGTCGTAGGCTCGCGTCGCGACGTAGTTCGGGCCGATCACATCGACCTCAAAACGTGGCGCAACGCCGATGCGCGTGAACGCCTGCGGCACTTGCGAGGTAACGCTACCGGTTTGCGGGGATCCGGTCGTTTGGTTTTGATACCCCAGTTCGAAAACGGCGGTTCGCGGCGCGACCGCGCACGCGGAATAGCCGATCGTCGGCCGGTTGGCGGTCGACAGCAATCGACCGTGTCCGCCGCACTGATCCGCAGTCGGTGATGGTGCCGGTGAAGGCGTCGACACCGGCGACGATTGTGCCATCGCCGCACATGGAAGCACCGCGAAGAGCGCGCAGGCGAACCAGGTGCTCGCCCGGCTCATTCGCGCGACGTTACTGCAGTGCGGCGAGAACCGCGCGGGCCGTGCTTGCCGTCGATTGCGGATTTTGCCCGGTCACCCACGTGCAGTCGACCTCCACGTGATCGCTCCACGAATCACCTTCGATGACGTTCGCGCCTTGTTCGCGGAGTTTGGACGCCAGTAAAAACGGCATGCGATCGACCAACCCCGTTTCGCGTTCTTCGGCGTCGGTGAAACACGTCATGCGCCGCCCGGCCACGAGCGTTGCCGGTTCGCCCGCGCGGATGGCGTCGACGAACGCAGCCGGACCGTGGCAAATGGACGCGATGATCTTACCCTGCGCGTCGAACTCGCTCAACAACGATTTGAGCGGCGCCGATCTGGCCAGATCGAACATCGCACCGTGCCCTCCGGGAATGTAAATCGCTCCGTATTGCATCGCGTCGCCGGCCTGATGCACCATGAGGGTCGTCTGCAACGCGGCGACCGCTTCGGCGTCGCTGTCGTCGTTTTTGCTGCGCGGATCGATGGGTATCACCCCGCCGCGCGGGCTGACGGTCGTGATAGCGCAGCCGCCGTCGCGAAAAATCGCGAACGCGTGGGCGTATTCTTCCAACCACAATCCGGTCGGATGGTCCGAATCGATTTCGGAATGGCTCGTAACGACGCAAAGAATATTCGGCAAGACGGCTCCTTTAGGCGGGATGGTTGGTTCTGCCCAAGAGCGACTCGGCCAAAACGCGCCATCGACCGGCGCGGATCGCCGTGCGGGCGTCGCGCATGAGGTCGTTGAGAACCGTCACGTTATGCTCGGAGAGCAGGCGTGGCCCCAGCATCTCTTCGCTGCGGAAGAGATGCGCGAGATATGCGCGGCTGAATCGAGCGCAGACCCGGCAGCCGCAGTTCGGATCGAGCGGGCCAAAATCGTCGCTGTACCGTGCGTTAAAAATGTTGAAATGACCGTCGCGCGTCATCGCGCGACCGGTGCGTCCGCAACGGGTGGGATACACGCAGTCGAACAGGTCTACGCCAGCGTCGACCGCTTCGATTAAATCCGTTACCGTGCCGACGCCCATCAGGTAGCGCGGCTTGTTCTGCGGTAATCGCTCGGCGGTGAATCGCGCCGTCGCATACAGCTCGTCACGCGTCTCGCCCACCGATAAACCGCCGATGGCGTACCCTGGGAAATCGAGCTCGACGAGCTCGCGCGCGCTGCGCTCGCGGAGCGTACGATCGAGACCGCCCTGTACGATGGCGAACGCCGCGGTCGGTCCATCGTTTGCACCGGGGGCCGAACGGCGGGCCCACCGTGTTGTTAATTCGACCGCACGCTCCAGCTCGGCATAGCTGGCCGGCAGTTTGGTACACACGTCCAGCACCATTGCGACGTCGACGCCGAGCGCGCGCGAAAACGCTATGACGCTCTCGGGAGTGAAGCGGTGCTCGCTACCATCGATGTGCGATCGAAAGGTGACGCCATCGTCGTCGATCGTGCGGCGGCCTTCCAAGCTAAAAATCTGAAAGCCACCGGAGTCGGTGAGGATCGGGCCGTCCCAGCCCATGAAGCGGTGCAATCCACCGGCGGCCTCGAGTACGCGCAGTCCGGGTCGCAACCACAAGTGATAATCGTTGGCCAGCACGATCTGCGCGCCGGTCGCGTGCAAGTCGTCGGGTGTCAACCCTTTAACGGTGGCGGCCGTGCCGACCGGCATGAAACAAGGAGTCTCGACGACGCCGTGCGTCAGCGCGAGCGTACCGCTGCGCGCGCTACCGTCGACGGCGACCAGCGTAAAATCCGCCACGTTCGCCCTAGCGTTCGACGGCGAGTGCCTCGCGCGTGCGCTCGTACTCCGCCGGCGGATCGACTTCGAACGTCATCGCTTCGCCGGTGCGCGGGTGCGCGAACGAGAGGCGGCGGGCGTGCAATGCTTGACCCGGCAGCTCGCTGCGCGAATCGGCGCGTCCGTAGATGCGATCGTTGACCAGCGGATGACCGAGTGCAGCGAAGTGCACGCGAATTTGGTGCGTCCGCCCCGTTTCGAGCCGGAACGACAATTCGGCGTTGCGCGAAAATCGTTCGATCAGCTCGTAGTGCGTGACGGCGGCCTTTCCGTTCGACACGATTGCGAACTTGAGCCGATTATGAGGGTCGCGGCCGACCGGACCGTCCAACGTGCCCCGCGCATGATCCGGAATGCCGGTCACTAACCCGACGTATTCACGACCGATGCGGCGCGCTTTCATCGCAATCCCGAGCGCCGACAGCGCCGGCTCGTTTTTTGCCACGACCAGCAGGCCGGATGTGTCGCGATCGAGCCGGTGCACGAGTCCGGGGCGGACCGAACTGCCGGGCAGCGGCGTTCCGAGATAGCCGAGCAGTGCGTTGACCAACGTGCCGTTGGGAGAGCCGTGCGCGGGATGCGTCACCATGCCGGCCGGCTTGTCGACCACGATGAGATCCTCGTCTTCGTACACGATTGGAACGTCGATCGATTCCGCCCGAGCGATGGGCCGTTCGGGCTGAGGAACGTCGTATACGACGACATCGCCTTCTTCGAGGGTGCGGCTCGCTTTGACCGGCTCGCCGTTCACGGTAACGTCGCCACGTTTAATCGCGGCCGCGACGGCGGCGCGCGATGCGGTCGCTAGGCGCGCGACGACGACGTCGGCGCGAAAGCCCGCTTCTTCAGCGCTGACGGCGTGTTGCAAACGACGAAATAATCAATAACGCGACGGCGACGGTGATGCACGAATCGGCGACGTTAAAAATGTTGCCCCACCATGGAAAGACGAAGACGTCGATGAAATCGATGACGTAACCGTAGTGCACGCGATCGATGATGTTGGCGATCGCGCCGCCCGCGATCATGCCGAACGCGATGCGCACCATCAGCGATTTTGCGGCGGCTTCGCGGAAGCTGTACCAGAACAGGACGAGCACGACGATCGCCATTCCGATCAGCAACACGGAGTTGCTGCCGAACAGCCCGAACGCGCCGTGCACGTTGCGTTCGTACGTCCACCGAAGCACGTGCGGAATAATTAAACGGCTCTGACCCGGCATGAAGTTTTGCACGATCAAACGCTTCGTGTATTGATCGAGCCAAAGGGTCGCGATCGCGACGATCGCGATCGTCAGCGCTTGGACGAGGCTAGAGTTTCGGTTGCGGGACAAACTGATAAAACCATCCTGCGACGTTGAGAAATGCGTTGTTGACGAGTATGAGTCCGACGACGACCAAGAAAGCGCCGGCCGCAAACTCGATAATCGGAAGAGCGCGTTTAATTTTGTTGAGGATCGGCAGCACGAATCCGATCGCGGCTGCAGTCGCCAAAAATGGGACGGCCAATCCCAGCGAGTAGGCGGCCAACAGGAGTGCCGCCTCGCCGTTGCGCTGTTCGGAGGCGATGGCTAAAATGCCCGCGAGGATCGGTCCGATGCACGGCGACCAACCCGCTGCGAACGCCATTCCGACGATCAGCGAGGTCCACAACGTTCGTCGACCCGATTGCTGAACGTGCGCGCGAGCGTCCATCATCAGGAACGGAATTTGAATGATGCCCATCATGTGCAGACCGAGCACGATCACGATCGCGCCGCCGATCTGTGCCACCAGCACGCGATGCGCGTTTAAGACGCCGCCGGCTAAGCTGGCACCTAATCCGAGCGCGATGAACACGATGCTGAATCCGGCCACGAAGGCCAACGCGAGCGCCATCGTGCGACCGCGAGCGGCGGCCGTCGTCGCCGATTTGAGGTCTTCGAGACTTTCGCCGGTCAGCAACGAGAGGTAGGCGGGAACCAGCGGGAGGACGCACGGCGAAACGAAGGAAACGAAACCCGCCACGAAGGCGATCCAGACGGTAATATGCGGCGCGGAACTCATGCGTCGAAAAAGGTTATCCCGTCGTCCGTTTAAGGCCTCTCATTGATGACTCACTGGTTTACCTATCCGACAAATATCGACCCGGTCGCGATTCACCTCGGGTCGCTAAGTATTCACTGGTACGGAATCGCCTATCTCGTCGCGTTCGTTTGCGTCTACCTATGGATGAGCCGGCCGGCCGGACGCCGCCGCTTGGGCTTGACCCGCGAGCAGATACAAGACTTCTTATTCTACGGATTGATCGGCGTGCTCGTCGGCGGACGCACGTTCTTCGTCATCAACGACATCATCAGCCGCCACGACGCGAGCTTTTACTTTTCGAACCCGATCAATTTCATCGCGGTATGGAACGGTGGCATGGCGTTTCACGGCGGATTGATCGGCGTCGTCATCGCGATCGTTTTTTTCTTACGCAAGCATCCGGGATTGCGCTTTCGAGTCCTGGGAGACGAAGTCGTCGTTATGCTGCCGCTGGGAATAACACTAGTACGCCTCGTGAATTTCATCAACGACGAACTGTGGGGCAATCTCTGCATACCGGACCGCGCGTGGTGCATGATCCCCAAAGACACCGCGGCGTGGCCGCCGCTGAACTCCTATCGCCATCCGGCACAACTGTACGAAGCCGTACTCGATCTATTGACGTTGCCGTTGTTGCTGCTCGTCTATCGCGCTAAACCGAAAGACGGCGTCGTGGCTTGGACGTGGTTCACCGCCTATGGCATCACGCGCAGCGTCGCAGAACTGTGGCGCCAGGCCGACTTCACGTTCCTGGGCATCACCGGCGGACAGCTATACGCCTTACCCATGATCTTGATCGGCGTCATCGGAATCGTCTACTGCGCGACTCGGCCCGGTCCCAGAACCGAAGGCGACGCCGTCCCCGTCGCCGCCCCTACCACCTCGCAGTGAGCCGCGACGCGGCGGCCGCGCTGGCGGCGCTGCGCTCGGCGATCGAGGATGAATTGGCTCGTAACCACCGGCCGGCCGGCAGCGTCACGCTCGTCGGCGTGGCTAAACGTCAGCCGCTCGACCTCGTCGCCGAGACGATCCACGCCGGGCTGGCCGACGTGGCAGAGAACTACCTGCAGGAGGCGCAGGAGGCGTTTGCGGCGCTCCCTCCCGTCCGCCGGCACTTCATCGGTCATCTTCAGACCAACAAGGCGAAGGCGGTGGCGGAGCTCTTCGACGTGGTGCAGAGCGTCGATAGCAACCGGGCAGGCTTGGCGCTCGCCAACGCAGCCGAGCGGATCGGCAAACGCGTCACCGTGCTGCTCCAAGTCAACATTTCCCCGACCGAGCGATTCGGCTGCTCGCCCGAGGAAGCGCCGCGCCTCGCCGACGAGCTGCGCGCGCATGCCGCACTGCACTTCGACGGCGTCATGGCGATCGGGCCGCTCGCCCAGTCTCGCGAAGAGATTTCTCGCGCTTTCGCTCTGGCCGCCAAGACGTTTGACCGCGTAGGTGGAACAACGCTCTCCATCGGTATGTCCGGCGACTGGCGTGAAGCCGTGCGAGCCGGATCGACGATGGTGCGGGTGGGCACGGCTTTGTTTGGCGGGAGGATCTCAGCGTGAGCATGTTCAGTAAAATTGGTTCGTTCTTCTCGATTCGCGACGACGAGGACGATCCGTATGAAGAAGAATCCGACGGTCGGGTCGTCCCGATCTCACAGGCCGGCCGTCGCGCCGGCACGGAAGTCAGCGTGTATTCTCCGCGCAGCTTCCAAGACGTGATGGAAGTCGCTAACTCGCTGCGCAACCGGCAAGTGGTGATCGTGAACTTGCAGAACGCCGATCGCGCGTTGCTGCAACGCGTCGTAGACTTCGCCTCGGGCGTTGCCTATACGATCGACGGCAAGATGCAGAAACTCGCCGAGGCAATCTATCTGATCGTTCCGGCCGGAATCGTCGTCAACGCCGCCGGCTTACGCGAATCGATGATGACCGACGGCACGCTCGATTTTGTATCCGGCCGAGGATAGCATGCAAAAGATAACGCCGATCGATATCCAGCACAAGAGTTTCAAGAAGGCGCTTCAAGGTTACGATCGCACCGAAGTCGATGCGTTCCTCGACGAGATCATCGAAACGCTCGAAGACGGCGCGCAGCACCAAGCCGCGCTCGCAGCCGAAGCCGCCGATCTCAAAGAGCGCATCAGCCACTTCAAAGCCATGGAAGAGTCGCTGCAAAACACGTTGGTGTTAGCGCAGCGCACGGCCGACGAAACCAAAGCATCGGCGCATAAAGAAGCCGACCTCATTCGCGAGAAAGCGCGACTCGAAGCCGAGCGGGAAATCGCCAGTTACAACGACGCGATCGGCGATATCCGTCGCGAACATCAGCGCACCGTCGAAGCGAGCGAAAAAACTCGAACCGAGTTCCGTAATCTGCTGGCGACGCATCTCGCCCTACTCGAAAAAGGCGTTTTGCCGACGCCGCCCCCGGAAGCTGCGCTGCCACCGCCATCGACTGCATCGGGCAATGGTGAGGCGCCGCCGAGCGACGACACGACCCGTATTACGGTTTACTAACACTTTTTCGTGAAGCACACTGTCGCAGTACTGGCCGGTGACGGCATCGGTCCGGAAGTCGTTGCCGCTGCGGCCGGAATTCTGCAACTCGTGCGTCCCGACATCGACTGCGTCGAAGCATTGGCTGGGGGCGCCGCTCTCGAGCGCACCGGCAACGCGTTGCCGCCCGAAACGCTCGCGCTGTGCGAGCGCAGCGCGGCGGTGCTGTTCGGCAGCGTTGGTTTACCGCAATACGACGGCAAGCCGCTCAAGGAACGGCCCGAATACGCGCTGTTCGTCCTGCGTCGCGACTTCGAGCTGTTCGCCAACATACGGCCCGTGCGCGTTTTCGAGGGCCTCGAAGCGGCTTCGTCGCTCAAACCGGAGTTGGTACGAGGTCTCGATCTGGTGGTCGTGCGCGAACTCACCGGTGGCATTTACTTCGGCACGCCCAAGGAACAACGTTGCGTCGATGGAGTGGACGAAGCGATCGATACGATGATCTATCGAGCACCCGAAGTCGAGCGCATCGCGCGCGTCGCGTTCGAGTTGGCACGCTCGCGCCGAGGACGCTGCACCTCGGTCGATAAACAAAATATCTTGGAAACGTCGCGACTCTGGCGGCGCGTCGTAAGCGGTCTTGCGAGCGAGTATCCGGATGTAACGCTCGATCATTTACTGGTCGACAATGCCGCGATGCAACTCGTACGGCGTCCAGGTGACTTCGACGTGATCGTAACCGAGAATATGTTCGGGGACATTCTCTCCGACGAGGCGGCGATTTTGACCGGTTCGATTGGGACGCTTCCGAGCGCGAGCCTCGGAACGCGCGAAACCGAAACAGGACGGTTCGGACTGTACGAGCCGATCGGAGGTACCGCGCCCGATATCGCCGGCCGTGGTGTCGCCAATCCGACCGCGGCGATCCTGTCCGCGGCGATGCTGCTGCGTCACAGCTTGCGCGATGAGGATGGCGCTACGCGAATCGAGACCGCGGTCGAAACCGCCTATGCGCAAGGCGCGCGCACGGCCGATGTCGCGGCCGGCGGCCCGGCGCTGTCGACTTCGCAATTTACCAACGTGGTCGCAACCCTCTTATGAACGGAGCGAAGGTGATATCAGCCCCGGCCCGCATCGCGGCGATTGGCGCTTGGGCGCCTGCCGGACTGCTCACAAACGCGGATCTTGAGGGCATGGTCGACACCAGCGACGAGTGGATCGTCCGGCGCACCGGCATCCGGCGTCGCCATCGCGTCGGCGAAGGCGAGTACGCCAGCACCGTCACCTTCGGAGCGATCGACGATCTGTTCGCGCATAATCCGCAATACACGATCCGCGACGTCGACTTCATCATCGCCGGCTCGTCGACCGCCGATTATGCATTCCCGAGTATTTCCGCACTCGTACAGGCGCACTACAAGATGCCGCTGACGGTTGGTGCGGTAGACATCAGCACGGCCTGCGCGGGGTTCACCTACGGTTTGAACTTAGCGGCGGGCTTGGTCGCCTCCGGACAAGCGGAGCGCGTACTCGTCTGTGTCGGCGACGCGTTAACGCGCACGATCGATTACACCGACCGCGCGACCTGCGTGCTGTTCGGCGACGGTGGCGGGGCGGCGCTGGTCGAGCGCTCGGAGAAGCCGGCGATCTCCGGTATGTATGCCGGCTCCGACGGAACTGCCGGCGCATTTTTATATCGCACCGCGGTACGGCAAGAAGTAAACGGCAAGATCGATTCGTCGCGGCTGGTGCGTCAGGAAGGCGCATCGATCTATCGCTGGGTGATGGAGAACATTCCGGCGGCGATCCAGGCGGTATTGGATCGCGCGGGTCTGACGTTGCACGACATCGATTGGTTCGTGCCCCACAGCGCCAACGCGCGCATGATCGAAGCACTCGCCCATCGGCTGCCGTTTCCCATCGAACGCACGCTGCTCAGCATCGAAGAATACGGCAACACGTCCGGCGCCAGCATCCCGTTGGCATTAACGCCTGCGGTGCGCGACGGACGCGTGCGTCCGGGCGATAAGCTGTTGCTGATGGGTTTCGGCGGCGGTCTCGTGCTGGCCGGAAACGTGGTGATCTGGACCGCCGGATAACGCCGGCGACAAATCGGACACACGGCGTTCATACACCGCCGCTATCGTAGGCGGTATGGATGCTTTGGATTGGGCCGGAAGCGCGATGCTGGCGGCGCGTACGCGCCTCGATATCGCCACACGCAATCTCGCGAATGTATCGAGCGACGGCTTTCGAAAGCTCACGGCGCGCGGTGTGTTGACGTCGAACGGCGCGCGCGTCGACGCCGAGCGCTCGAGTCAACGCGGCGGCATCCGGCGTACCGGCCGCGACTACGACCTGGCAATCGTCGGCCCCGGACATTTTTCCGTACGCGATGCCGCCGGGCGAGTCGTTGAAACGCGCTCGGGGTCCTTCGAGCGCACGCTTCGGGGAACGCTGGTCGATGCGCGCGGGCGAACGCTGCTGAGTGACGCCGAACCGTTGATCGTGCCGCAAGGCGCCACGATCGACGAACGCGGGCGCGTGCTGGCGGGCGACACCGATACGCATCGAACGCTGCCACTGCCGCACGACTCGACGGTGCGGGCCGGCTTCCTCGAAGAGTCGTCCGTCGATCCGATCGCCGAAATGGTGGGAATCGTCGACGCATCGCGCTCATTCGAAAGCGCACAGAAAGTGGTCGGCGCGATCGACTCGCTCCGTCAAAAAAACGCATCCGACGTCGCGCGCGTTCGATAGAGGCCCGAGATGGATCGCGCATTATCCGCGGCCGCAACGGGCATGGCCGCACAACAACAAAATCTCGACACGATCACAGATAACTTAGCAAACAGCGACGTCGCCGGGTTCAAAGGCCAAGTGCAGCGATTTGCTGAGTTGACCGCGCCCGGCGAAGATGGGAGCGGTACGATCGCACTCGGGCCGCAGGTCGTGCTGTCGCAGGGAAAGCTGGAGAAATCGAACGGGCCGTTCGACGTTGCGATCGACGGCCCGGGGTTTTTCACGGTCGCCGACGATCGTGGCAAACGTTGGTATACGCGCGATGGCCAGTTCGCGCGCGCGTCCGACGGCACGTTGCGAAACGCGCTCGACATGCGCCTCGACGGCGTGCGTGTCCCGGCCGGCGCATTGTCGATGAGCGTTGCGGGAAACGGTCGCGTGACCGCTACGATGGCGCATGGAACGCAGGATATCGGACGGATACGCGTTGCCGAATTTGCTGCGCCGGAGCGGCTTCGCGGCGCCGGCGGTTCGCTGTTCGCGGCGACCCCCGAATCGGGGCCCGCGCGCTTCGTCGAACTAGGAACGGAGAACGGTCCGAAAGTGCGGTTCGCCACCCTGGAGCGCTCGAACGTTTCGATTGTCGAGGCGATGATGCAGATTCTGTCGGCGCAACGTGCTTACGAGGCGAACGCAAAAGGCGTCCAAGCCGCAGATGAAATGCTACGCATCGCCAACAACTTGCAGCGCGGGTAGCTAAAACCAACATCGAGAACTCGGGCGTCATGATCGCGCTGAGGCCATGGACGACCGACGATTGTTGGGTGCTGCATGCGACCCTCGGAAACCCCGCAATGATGCTCCATCTGGGTGGCATAGAATCGGCAGAGCAGATCGAGCGGCGCCACGCGAGATTCGTAAGCGGCCGCGACATGTTCACCGTTTGGGAAGGTGACGCCGTTGTCGGGTCGGTGGGTTTTTGGGAGCGCTCGTGGCTCGGCGAAGACGTCTACGAAACCGGATGGATGACGCTTCCGCAGTACGCCGGGCGGGGACTCGCAACGAAAGCCGCATTGGAAATCGTCTCGCTCGCTCGCAAAGAAGCAAAGCGCCGGTTCCTCCACGCGTTTCCGAACGTCGACAACGCCGCTTCCAACGCGGTGTGCTGCAATGCCGGGTTTACGAATGTAGGCGAGCATAGGGTCGAATATCCGAAGGGGCATTGGATGCGCTGTAACGACTGGCGCATCGACTTGCGCGATAATCACTGACGCGCGGGCAACATTTGGGCGATAAACGCGCGCTAGAATCGCGGCATGACCATCGGCATCGTACTCGAAGCGGCGCTGCTGACGCCGGTGCTGCAGACGGCGTTCGGACCGTCGGACCCGCTCGGCGGATATGGCGCGACCCTGCTCGCGCAATCGGTCGCTCAACGCGACGATCGTTTCGCGCAACTCGTCGACGGCGCGCTCGGAGCCGCACCGTGACCGTCCTCGATGCGACAGATCGTGAAGAACGCGTCCGGCAAATGTTCCCGCTCGTCAAACGGATCGCTCGCCGTGTGAAGCGCTTGGTTCCGGGTTTCGACCTCGAAGATTTGGTCGGCGACGGCAGCATCGGATTAATTCGCGCGGTAGACTCGTACGATCCGGCTCGCGGACCGACCGCAGTGCAATATGCTCGGCGCTTGATCGCCGGCGCGATGCTCAACGGCATCCGGCGGATGGATCCCGTCTCCGAGCGCGCCAGACGGACGGTTCGCGAAGGCGAAAACGTGCGGTATGCGCTGGCGATGACGAACGGCGAGTTGCCCAGTGCGCGCGAGATGGAAGCGCGCAAGCCGGGGTACTTGCGTGCGATAACGGCGGCCTATGTAGGCCAGCCGCTGTCGCTGGATGCCCCGCTGCCGATCGGCGAATCGCTCGCCGGCGATTGGAGCGGAGATCCGGCCGGGATTAGTGAGCGGCGTACCGAGCGCGCATCCCTGAACGCGCTCGTCCGTGCGTTACCTTCCCGTCAGCGCGACGTCGTGTTGCAGCACTACGTCGAAGGGGTCTCGCTGCGGAAGATCGGCGTGCGGATGGCGATCTCACCTCAACGCGTTTCGCAGCTTCACTTGGCGGCGCTCGCGAAACTGCAAGCCGGTGTACTCGTTGCGTCGAGTCGATCCTGAAGAACGCGCTCCGCATCTGCCGGCCGTTGCCGTTGCGGCGCCCGAGCCGGTCGTCGCGGCGATTGCGGAAGAACGAGACGTTACCGATCTTCCGCGGGAGCATCCCGCCTGGGTGCGCGACGCCGTCGCATTGTCGCGCCGGGCTCGCAGTGTGGTCGCGCGTTTGCGTCCGGCGGTCTTTCGGGTCTTGTCGTTCTGGGACCATCGCGTTCGTTCGATCGCCGTCGGAGGGCGGCGCCTGCGCGTCGATGCGAGCGGTAGTTATGCGATCGACGTTTGATCGTTGTCGGATGATTCCGAGACACACGCGTAGTCGTGGTGGGGAACGTTCCGAACGTCCAGGTGGCTTCGCCGTCATGACGGGGCGGTACGTCAGCGGAGGTGCGCCGCGAATGCGACGGCTACTGTTGCGGATCCAATGAGGGTGAACCAGACCATCGCTCTTGCGAGTATCGCTACGCCGCGATCTTCGGTTACTAAACGCTCGTCCATTCGGAGCAGCCTCCCTGTTTCGGTGCGCTCCTTATGTTTAATCACATATTACTGATAACGGTCTGGACATCTGCAGTGATTTCGCTGAGAAATACAAACGTTGGCGCTTTGTTCGCCAAGCGCGCGACGACCGTAGTCATCGTTATGCGCGAAGGTCGCGACCCGTCATGGCTTCGGGAACGTCGACGCCCATCAGATGCAACAGCGTCGGCGCGACGTCGGCTAAGCGTCCGCCGGATGCAAGTGCGAAGTTCGATTCGTTGCCTACGATGACGAGCGGAACGCGGTTGGTGGTGTGCGCGGTCAACGGATTTCCGTCTGCGTCGATCTTCTCTTCGGCGTTGCCGTGATCGGCCGTAATCACGAGCGTTCCTCCGGCCGCCAATACCGCGCGTGCTAAACGATCGATGCAATCGTCGAGGATTTCGACCGCGCGCACCGTCGGCTGCCATTTACCGGTATGCCCGACCATGTCGGCGTTCGCATAGTTCATCACGATCGCATCGTAGGTTCCGCTCTCGATCGCAGCGATCGCTTCGGTCGTAATTTCATTCGCTCGCATTTCCGGGGCGAGGTCGTAGGTCGCAACCGAACGGTCCGACGGCACCAGCCTACGCGTTTCACCGGTCAATTCGCCTTCGCGGCCGCCGTTGAAAAAATAGGTAACGTGCGCGTACTTTTCGGTCTCGGCTAGGCGCAGCTGGCGAAGCCCGTGTGAAGCAAGTACGTCGCCGAACGTGTCGTACTGCGGGCGCGGGCCGAACAACACCGGGTTTTTGTAATGCTCCTCGTACTTCGTCATCGTGGTAAAGTACAAATCGCGAAATTCTTTGGGTACGAACGCTTCGAACTCGCCGTGCCGGTAGGCCGGAGTTCCGGCATCGATCGCGCTCGTCAACTGACGGGCACGATCCGGGCGAAAGTTGAAGAAGACGCACGAATCGCCATCGCGTACCGGACGTGCCGCGCCGACGATGCACGGCACGACGAACTCGTCGTCTTCGCCGCGCGCGTACGCGGCATCGACCGCCTCTGCGGCGGTGGCGGCATGGTGGGCCGCATTGCCGTGGACGAGCATATCGTATGCCATTCGCGTGCGGTCCCATCGCTTGTCGCGATCCATCGCATAGAAACGTCCGGACACGCTCGCGATTGCGCCTTGCCGGCCTCTGCCGGCGAGTTGTTCTTCGAGCCGCGCGACGTAGGTTTGCGCGGAACGCGGCGGCGTATCGCGGCCGTCCAGAAATGCGTCGATCGCGACCCGCACGCCGGCGTCCACCGCCGCGTCGATGAGCGCGAACAGATGCCCGAGCGAGCTGTGCACGCAACCGTCCGATAGCAACCCCATCAAGTGTAGCGTTCCGCCGGTACGGCGTACGTGCTCGATCGCCTCAGTCAATACCGGATTGCGGCCCAGCGCGCCGGACGCGACGTCCTCGTCGATGACGACCAACCCTTGCGGAACGACGCGGCCGCTGCCTAAATTCAAATGGCCGACTTCGCTATTGCCCATGATTCCCGCGGGCAAGCCCACGTCGACGCCGGAAGCTTCCAGCGTGGTGTGAGGATAGCGCGCTAGGAGTGCGTCCCAATGCGGCGTTGAGGCTGCGTCGATCGCGTTGCCGCGACCGGCGTCCGCGCAACCCCAGCCGTCGAGAATGGCGAGGACCAGGGGGCGATTCGCTGTCACGCTCGGCGAATTAAATCTGCGAAGCCGCGGGGGTCGAGCGACGCTCCGCCGATCAAGCCGCCGTTGATGTTCGGTTTGGCGGTGTAATCGGCGACGTTGGCGGCCTTCATGCTGCCGCCGTAGAGAATCGGCGTTTCTTCTAAGCCGGGAACCGCGTTGCGAATCAGGTGCATCATCCGATCGGCTTCGTCTGGATCGCAGTTGTTGCCGGTGCCGATAGCCCATACCGGCTCGTACGCCAGCGCGATGCGTTGTAGCGATTCGTTGGGGATTCCGGCGAGCGCGGCGCGCGTTTGGTGAACGACGCGTTCGTCTGCCGCGCCTGCGGCACGTTCGGCAGCCGTTTCTCCGACCGCGACGACCGGCAGCAGTTGCTGCGCGAGCGCGGCGTGCAATCGCAAATTGACCGTTCGATCGGTTTCACCGCATGCCGCGCGCCGTTCGGAGTGCCCGAGGATCACCCACGTTACGCCGAACTCTTCGAGCATCGGTGCGCTAATTTCGCCGGTGTACGGGCCTTCCAACTCCCAATGCATCGTTTGGGCGCCGAGCAGTACGCGCGAGCCCGCGAGCCGGGCCGAGGCGGCGGCAAGCGCCGTGAAAGGGGGAGCGAGCATGACGTCGACGTGCGGCGGCGTTTGTTCGAGTTCGGCCAACAATACGTCGAGATAGGCCATCGTATCGGCGGCTGTTTTATGCATTTTCCAGTTGCCGGCGACGATCGTACGCGGCACGCGCGTCAGCTTTCCAATGCCGCGACGCCCGGCAGCACGCGGCCTTCCAAGTATTCTAGCGTCGCGCCACCGCCGGTGGATACGTGCGAAACGTCATCCGCGAAGCCCAGCATATGGGCGGCTGCCGCTGCGTCGCCGCCGCCGACGACGCTGAGTGCGCCGCGCCGCGTCGCGCGCGCGATGGCTTCACCCACCACCTGCGTGCCGGCGCGAAACGCCGGCTTTTCGTACACGCCCATCGGCCCGTTAAACACGATGGTTTTGGCGCGTTCGATCACGTTTGCGTACGCCTTCGCACTTGCCGGACCGATGTCGAGGATCATGTCGTTGGCGGCGACTGCCGCGGTCGAAACGGTTCGGGGCGACGGATCGTCGACTCCGCTGCCGGTGACGGCGTCGATGGGCAGATGCAAGGCGACGCCGCTTCGCCGAGCGAGCGATAGGATGGCGAGCGCCGGTTCCAGATCGGCGTCGCGCAACGACTTGCCGACCGGCACTCCTTCGGCCGCTAAGAACGTGTTGGCCATTCCGCCACCGATGCAAAACGCGTCGACCAATTCGATCAAGTGGGTGAACACACCAATTTTATCGGCTACTTTCGAGCCGCCAATCGCGCAGACGAACGGTTTGGCAGGACGATCCGTGAGCTTGCGCAGTGCGTCCAGTTCGCTTTGCATCAACAGTCCGGCGGCGTGCGGGAGCGCGTGCGCCAACCCTTCGGTCGAAGCATGCGCGCGATGCGCCGTGCCGAACGCGTCGTTGATGTAGACGTCGCCCAATGCCGCGAGTTGCGCGACGAAGGACGGATCGTTGCGCTCCTCTCCGGCGTGAAAGCGCACGTTTTCGAGCAACAGCAGATCGCCGTCGTGCAGTGCGGCGACCGCCACCTGCGCCTGCGGTCCGACGCAATCGTCCGCAAATGCCACCGGCAACCCTAATCGTTCGGACAACGCCTGCGCGACCGGCCACAACGAGTATTTCGGGTCGGGCGTGCCGTCGGGCCGGCCGAGATGCGAGAGAACGATCGTTCGCGCACCCCGGTCGTGCAACGCGCGCAGCGTCGGCAGCGCCGCGTCGATCCGAGTGTAATCGGCCACTCGCGCGCCGTCCATCGGCACATTCAGATCTTCCCGAAGCAGAACGCGCTTGCCGCGGACGTCCAGCTCGTTCATGAAGCGCAGCGCCATGCGCTGCTATTTCGGCGCTGGAAGCGTTTTGAGAACGATGTCGGTGAGATCGGCGAGACGGCACGAGTAGCCCCACTCGTTGTCGTACCATGCCGCGACTTGAATCAAGTCGCCCATTACGTTGGTGAGCTTACCATCGATGATGGAACTGTGCGGATCGCGTTTGAAATCGGACGACACCAACTCCTCTTCGGTGAACCTGACGTAGCGCGACATCGGGCCGTTGGCTGCATCGCGCAAGATGCCGTTGAGCTCTTCCCGGGTCGTTTCTTTTTTCGTTTGAACGACGAGATAGATCATCGAAACGGTCGGCGTCGGTACGCGTAACGCGAATCCGTCGAACGTTCCTTGCACTTCGGGAATCGTTAGATAGAGCGCTTTGGCCGCGCCGGTCGACGTCGGGATGATGTTGGTCGCGGCGTTGCGCGCGCGACGCCAATCTTTATGCGGAGCGTCGAGAATGTTCTGATCGTTCGTATACGAGTGAATGGTCGTCATAAAACCTTTCACCCATCCGAGATGATCCACGATCGGCTTGACGGCCGTCGCCAAGCAGTTGGTCGTGCACGACGCGTTCGAAATGACGTTGTGCTTTTGCGGATCGTACTGGCCATCGTTGACGCCCAGCACCACCGTGAGATCTTCGCCCTTGGCCGGTGCAGAGATCAGCACTTTTTTGGCGCCGCCGCCGTCGATGTGCGCGCGCGCTTTGGCGGCGTCGGTGAACAGTCCGGTCGACTCGATCACCACATCGACGCCCAGTTTACCCCACGGCAGCTTGGCTGGATCGCGCTCGGCGGTCACCGCGATCGTTCGATCGTCGATCTTGATGGAATCGCCAGATGACGAAACGTCTCCCGGATACGTCCCGTAGTTGCTGTCGTACTTGAAGAGGTGCGCGCACTCGGCGGCACTGGTGAGGTCGTTGACTGCCGCAATTTCGATGTCGGGGTGATGCTCGATCAGCGCCTTGGCGAAGTTCCGGCCGATGCGGCCGAAGCCGTTAATTCCGATACGCAATGCAATGCTCCGTGAAGTGAGAACGCGTCGATTTACCGGGCCTGCTTGACGGGCCCCTGCCCGGTTCGTACCCGCTCGGCCATCCGGCGCAACGATGCCAGACGTCCGCTGGCGGTGGGTTTGCCGACCGGCGGCCGGCAGCGGCGCCCGAGTTCCGCCAACGATTCGTCCGGATGCTCGAGTCGAAGCTCGGCAATTTCTCGAAGGGCGGAGGGCAGCGTTTCGAGACCGATCGCCTGCGCGAGAATGCGGGCCGACTCGCTCTGCGTGGCCGCTGCCGCGGCGGTTCGTTGCAGATTGGCGGCTTCGGAGTTGACCAATCGGTGCACGCGATTCTTGGTCTCGCGCAGCGCGCGCAGGTCCTCGAGCGCGAGAACCGCGGCGTGGGCGCCCATTGCGGCGAGTACGCCGGCGATGGCCTCGAAGTCTTTGTAATACAACGTTTCGCGCCGGTTGCGATGCCCGCGCTTGGGCACGCCGAACGGCTGCAGCAGCCGCGCCAGGCGTACGGCACGCCCGTCCTGCGGGACGAACTCCAGATGATAGCCGCGGCCGGCGGCCGTCAACGTGCCACAGGCCAAAAATGCACCGCGAATCTCAGCCGAACGCTCGCAGCGGCGCGACGGTACCGGCGGCGCCGTCGACCGGCTATCCGGTACCGCGATCTCGAACCCGGACAGGCCGAGTCTAGAAGGCGGCAGCCGTCGAATCGGATGCTGTTTTCGGTCGGCGCCCAGCAGCGACCAGAAAAGCCGTGCCACCGCCGGGCGGTGTGCCACGAATCGTCCGTCGCGAGCGCCGTACAGAATGAGTGCATCGCCCAACGCATTGCGGCAGCCGGCGCACTCCGGAATCTCGCGCGCCAGCGAGTCCTTGACGTCGCTGCCGGTCACGCCCAGTCGGCCGGGTCGTCCCGGCGAGTGGAAACGACATCGTACAAATCGGCCGGCTTGACCGATGGCGTGACGCGTAACGGAACGTCTCGTATGATGACGGTTACGAATCGCGTCGCGTAATGGATATCGATGATGTCGCCCTGTTTTACTTGATAGCCTGGTTTTAGCGGTTTGCCATCTTTGGTAATGCGGCCGTGTTCGAGCGCTTCGTGTGCCTCGCTGCGCCGGCGCGAAAGCCGCGAAACCTTCATAAATTTATCGAGCCGCACTCGCGTGGCTACACCGCCGGCGGCCCTGCGTCCCGCTTCTCGCCCCGACAGATGTTGACAGATATCGATATATCAAATACTGTATCGACATGAGAGAACATATTCATCATCACCACCGAGGCGGATTCGGCGAAGACTTCGGCGGACACTTGCGGCATATGGGCCGTCGATTCAAGCGCGGGATTCTAAAATTCGTCATTTTAAAGCGGCTGGCCGACGATCCGGGCCACGGCTACGACTTGATTCAAGACTTTCGTCGTAGAGGCTGGGGCGGCGGCGGCGGGTCGATCTACCCGATTCTGACCACCCTTGAGGAAGAGGGTCTGATTGCCGGACGCGACGAGGGCGACCGGCGCATATACGAGATCACCGAGGAGGGGCGTAAGCATCTCAGCGAGCATGGTCCGATGCGTCACGGCTTCTTCGGAGATGCCGATGACGATGCGCCCGAGATGGGCGAAGGCAACGAGTTACGCAGTGCCGCCGGTCGCTTAATGCAAGCGGTCGCGCAAATCGGCCGCGACTCCAAGCCGGAGACGGTAGAGCACGTCCGCGAACTGCTCGACCGGGCGCGTAAAGAGATCTACACGCTGCTCGCCCAGGAGTAACCGCCATGGCTCAGGCCGCCGCTCGTCGCGGGGTCAACATCTTCGACGAGCAGCGGCCCATGTGGCGTACGATGCTCGTCTTTTTGGTGCCGCTGATGCTTAGCAACGTGCTGCAAGCGGCATCGCAGACCGTTGCCAGCGTTTGGATCGGGCGGCTGCTCGGAACGGCTTCGCTGGGCGCGATGTCGGCGGTCTTCCCGCTACTGTTTTTGCTCATCTCGTTTTTCATTGGAATCGCGAGCGGCGGCAGCGTTTTGATTGGCCAGGCGTTCGGGGCCGGCAACCATACCAAGGTCAAAAAAATTGCGGGCACCGTGCTCGGCGCCGCCTTATACATGGGCATCGCGGTCGCCGTCATCGGTTTCCTCGTCTCGCCCTGGATCTTGGGGCTGCTCGCAACGCCGGCCAATATTTTGGCGCAATCGGATGCGTACGCGAAGGTCGTATTTCTTACGATGCCGGTCATCTTCACGTATATCGCGTACACGACGTTTCTACGCGGCACCGGTGACACCACAACGCCGCTCTATGCATTGATCGTTTCGACGCTGCTGATCGTCGTCATCACGCCGTTGTTTATCCTGGGCTGGTTCGGCTTTCCTAAGTTGGGGGTCGTCTCGGCCGCGGTGGCGGGATTGTTCGCCAACGGCGGCGCGTTTGCGTGGCTTCTGTGGACGTTGCATCGCCAGAATCATCCGCTAAAATTCGATCGCGAAACGCTGTCGGATATGCTGGTCGACTGGACGATTCTACGAACGGTCATACGAATCGGCGTTCCTACCGGCTTCCAAATCATGATGGTTTCGTTGGCCGAAATCGCCTTGCTGGGGTTCGTCAACCGTTTCGGTTCGGATGCCACGGCTGCGTATGGTGCCGTCAACCAAGTCGTCAGCTACGTGCAGTTTCCAGCCATCTCGATCGGTATCACCGCGTCGATCTTCGCCGCGCAGTGCATCGGCGCGCGCCGCGAGGATAAGCTCGGATCGGTCGTCCGCAATGCGGTCGGCTTGAACTACATCATGGGCATCGTGCTGGTCGCTCTATGCTATGTGTTCGCTTGGGATATTCTCGGATGGTTTATCGTTAGCGAACGGACGCTAGCGATCGCCCACGGTTTGCTGACGATCACGCTATGGAGCTACGTAATATTCGGCAACAACGCAGTTCTCAGCGGCGTCATGCGCGGCAGCGGAGCGGTGTTATGGCCCACGACGATCAGCGTTGTTTCGATCTGGTGCATCGAAGTGCCGGCCGCCTATCTCTTAATGCGCCACTTCGGATTGCCCGGCGTCTGGATGGGCTATCCGATCGCGTTCTGCAGCGGTCTGGTATTGCAGTTCAGCTACTACGAGTTCGTCTGGAAACGCCGTACCCACGAGCGTCTGGTTTAAGGTTTTACGGAATGCGCTTCTTGGCGGCCGGCGTGACGCACGTCCCCGAAGCCCGGCACACGACGACCGGTGGATTTAGGACGTCGGCCGCGCTATCGTCGATATCGGGGCGAGCGGCGATCACTTTGCGGGCTTCAAACTCCATCGTGCGCGACGTGCGGCCGACCGAAACGATCCGGCCTTCGGCTTCCACGTAGTCCCCGGCGAACACCGGCGCGAGGAACTCCACCCGATCGTAGGCGACGAACAGGCCTTCATCGCCGTCCATGCGGATTAACAATTCCGTTGCGACGTCGCCGAACAACGACAGCATACGGGCGCCGTCGACCAAATTCCCACCGTAGTGTGCGTCGTGCGCACTCATGCGCAAACGGATTATGCTGCTTGCGTCTTGGCTTGCTGCCATAACTCTTCGAGCTCCTCGATCGACATCTCGGCCAGCGGCCGGCCTTTGCGTGCGGCATCCTCTTCCATGAAGCGGAAGCGACGATAGAACTTTTCGTTTGCCTCGCGCATGGCGGCTTCGGCGTCCACGCCGAGCGAGCGCGCGAGATTGACGAGCGTAAACAGCACGTCGCCCAACTCTTCGCGGACGCCGTCGGGGTTCGCCTCTTCGCGAGCGACGGCAAGTTCGCGCCGTTCTTCGTCGAGCTTGTCGAGCACGCCGTCGACGCTTTTCCAATCGAACCCGACGCGCGACGCTTTCTCTTGCATGCGTTGTCCGCGTTGCAGCGCGCCGAGCGCACGCGGAATGCCGTCCAAGCGGCTACGGCGCTTCTTACCGGTAGCCTCGAGCGCTTTCAGCTTCTCCCAGTTGACCCACTGTGCGTCGACGTCACGAATTTCGGCGTCGCCGAATACGTGCGGGTGGCGGCGTACCATTTTGTTGGCCAACGCGTCGATGACGTCGGCAACGGTAAACGTCGCGGTTTCGGCACCGAGCTGTGCGTGGAAAACGATCTGCAACAGCAAATCGCCCAACTCTTCGCACAGGCCCTCATTGTCTTCGTTTTCGATCGCTTCGACGACTTCGTACGTTTCTTCGATCAAGTACGGTACCAAACTGCGGTGGGTTTGCTCGCGATCCCACGGGCATCCGGCTCGCAGACGCGCCATCACTTCGACCAGATCGTCCCAACTGTAATGCGCGGACGGTGCGGGCAGCGGCACGAGCGGGATCGACATCGAGGCGGAGAGCGTTGCGCGCGGCATGCCCGACACGATCGCGACGGAATCTCCGCGAGCTTCCAGCTCGCGCACCAGTTCCGGCAGGCCGGCAAAATCGGTCAGCGGATGGCCGAGTACGCCCAACGCAACGCCGTCGAGTCCCGAAATGCGATGAGCGAACTGCGCGACGGCCGCGCTTGCGCCCGACGCCAGACCGGCTTCATCGAGGATCAAATCACCGTCGAGGTCTACACCGTTGGAGCGAAGATAAGCGCGCAGGTCGGCGGGCGCACCGATTACCGCCGCGCACGCGGCCGCGCGCAGCGCTTCGAGTGCGCCAACGCTCAGAAACTGCGACTCTCCGGGACCGAGGCCGACGATCGACAGCACCATACGTGCGTGCGCTTCGTGGCAGCATAAAAAAGGCCCCGGCGATTTGCCGGGGCCTTTCGAACATGCGACGTCGGGTTGGTTACATTCCGGACGGCGACGCTGCCGGCGCCGCTCCGGTTCCGCCCGGCATCGGCATGGGCGGCGGGAACAGATCGGCGAAGCGCGGATCGTTGACCTTGATCTGCGCCTTCTGCTGAAGGTTCTGCAGGAATGGCTGAATCAGCGGTGCTTCCTGCTGCTGACGCAACGCTTCTTCGATGCGCGGCGTCGCGCTGGCGAGCGTAGCGGTCTGCGCGGGCGTGCGGGCTTCGACCTGAATGATGTGATAGCCGAACTGCGATTTCACCGGCGGGCTGATCTGGTTGATCGGCGCCGAGAACGCGACTTTGTCGAACGCCGGAACCATTTGTCCGCGCTTGAACGTGCCGAGTTCGCCACCCTTGTCTTTGCTGCCGGGATCGACCGAGTATTGCTTGGCTACCGCTGCAAAGTCTTGACCCGACTTCAGGGCTGCTTCGACTTTTTGAGCCGTTTCGAGGTTGGCGACCAGGATGTGGCGCGCTTGCACCGATTCGGGCTTGTCGTACGCAGCGTGATTCTTATCGAAGTACGTCTTGATTTGGGCCGGCGTGATGGTTACTTGTTTGGCCAGCGCCTTATCGAGGATGATTTGTTCGCGCAACGCCTGCTGGACGTCGGCCTCGCTCAAACCGCGGGCCTTCAGCATCTCACTCCACGACCCGTTCGGGAAGTTGGCTTTCAGCTCGTCTTCGCGGACGGAAACGTCTTGATCGGTGACGTTAATATTGTTGCTCTTGGCGTACTGCATGATCAGGGTTTCCTGCACCATCTGCTGCAGGGTGTTGCGCGCGCCTGGGCTCGCTTCGAGTTTGTCCTGAAATGCGGCAGTGCTAATATTTTCGCCGTTCACCGTGGCCACCGCTCCACCGGTCGCGCAAGCCGTCAAACCGGCTGCGAGGACTAAGGACGCGATGCCCGCGATAAGGCGTTGGGCTTTCGACATGGTCGGCTCCACAGGGAAAAGTCAGTGCGTAGTAAGCGCGGGGCAGAGCGCCCCACGTTAAGACCGACCGGTTCGAGCGGAATATCCCAGGTCCTTTCGGAGCGCCTAATCTGTGGATTTCATGAGACTACATCGCTTCTAAGAGGCTGCGGAGCAGTGGCATCCACGCGCCCTCCGCCCGCCTGCTTCCGCCGGCCGACGGCAAATCGACCGTCATTTTGCCCTCGCCGATTCGGAATCGATTCTTCGTGAGCGATTGAAATTTCGAGATCGCTTCGGGCGCCAGACTGAAGCCCGAACCAACACCCAACGTCAATCGTTCTTCATCGATCACAACGCGCGTAACGTGCTTGGCGAGCGCGACGGCGCGCAACTTCGTTAGTTCGACCAAATGTTCGAGCGGCTTGGGGAACGGGCCGAATCGGTCGCGCACGCCGGCCGCGATCTCGTCGACGTCGGCTTCGCTGCGGGCTTTGGCGAGTTGCTGGTAGACGCCGATCTTTTGCGAGACTTGCGGAATGTAATCGCTCGGAATAAAAGCGCTGATCTTTACGTCGATCACGGCCTCACGGCGTTGTTCGATGCCGGACCCCGCGCCGCGACGAGCGGCGATCGCTTCTGCCAGCATTTCGCAGTACGTTTCGAAGCCCACCGACGCGATGAATCCGGATTGCGCCGCGCCCAGCAAATTGCCGGCTCCGCGAATCTCGAGGTCGCGCATCGCGATCTGCAAGCCCGAACCCAGATGCGTGAACTCTCGAATCGCTTCGAGTCGCGCCTTGGCATCGTCGCCCAACGACTTGTGCCCCTGATACAGCAAATAGCAGTAGGCTTGATGGTTCGAACGGCCGACGCGCCCGCGCAACTGGTACAGTTGCGCGAGGCCGAAGCGATCGGCATCGTTGACGACCATCGTGTTGACGTTGGGAATGTCGATCCCATTTTCGATGATCGTCGTGGCCAGCAGCACGTCGAGTTGACCGTCGATAAACGCCTGCATCACCGGTTCGAGCTCGGATTCGCGCATCTGTCCGTGTCCGATGCCGATGCGCGCGCGTGGCACGAGCTTCTGGAGCGCGGCCTTCAGCGCATAGATCGATTCGATCCGGTTGTGTAGGTAATAGATCTGGCCGCCGCGGTCGAGCTCGGCATTGATCGCGTGCGAAACCACCGCATCGCCGGCCGGCACCACCAGCGTCTTGATCGACATACGGTTCTTGGGAGGCGTTTGAATCAGCGAAAGATCGCGAACCGCGAGGAGCGCCATATGCAGCGTCCGCGGAATCGGCGTTGCCGAGAGCGTCAGCACGTCGACGCCGGCGCGATACTCCTTCAAACGTTCCTTGTGCATTACGCCGAAGCGCTGCTCTTCGTCGACGACGATCAATCCGAGATCGGCGAAGACGACGTCCTTCTGCAAGAGCCGGTGCGTTCCGATCACGATGTCGACCTTGCCGAGTGCCAGATCGCGGATGGTAACGCGCTGTTCGGCACGCGTCTTGAAGCGCGATAACTCTTCG
Organism: Candidatus Tumulicola sp.; assembly: GCA_036490475.1. Classification (NCBI taxonomy): domain Bacteria; kingdom Bacillati; phylum Vulcanimicrobiota; class Vulcanimicrobiia; order Vulcanimicrobiales; family Vulcanimicrobiaceae; genus Candidatus Tumulicola; species Candidatus Tumulicola sp. Next base: position 419,858 of record DASXDT010000006.1, on the reverse strand, counting down.
ATGCGCAATGGAAATCCGCCGAAACGTGCGCCGAACGTACGGTAATGCTGGTCCGCGAGTAATGTCGTCGGCACCAACACCGCCACTTGCTTCTTGTCGGCGACCGCCTTGAACGCAGCGCGCATCGCGACTTCTGTTTTACCGTAGCCCACGTCGCCGCAAATCAACCGGTCCATCGGTTTGGCGGCTTCCATGTCGCGTTTGGTCGCCTCGATGGCCGAGCGTTGATCGACGGTCAACTCGTACGGAAACGCTTCTTCCATTTCGACTTGCCATGTCGTGTCGACGGCAAAGCGGTAGCCGCTGGAAAGTTCGCGCTCGGCGTACAGTTCGACCAATCCATCGGCAATTTTCGCTAACGATTCGGAAACGCGCGTCTTGGTCCGCGCCCAATCGGCGCCGCCCATTTTTGAAAGCCGCGGCAGCTGGCCCTCGGCCGCAGTATATTTGGTGACTTGATGCATCTGCGTCACCGGTACGAGCATACGATCGCTGCCGGCGTAACGCAGGTCGAGGTAATCCTGCGTAGCGCCGAGCACGGTCTCTGCGCGTAACCCGAGGTACTGGCCGATGCCGTGTACTGCGTGGACGACGAAGTCCCCGACTTTGAGATCGCCGAGGGTGACGGGTACGCCCTCTTTAATGGCCCGCATTTTGACGCGCTTGGGCGGCGCTCCGAAAATTTCGCGATCGCCCAGCACGCGCAACTGCAACGACGGAACGCTAAAGCCGGCTTCGATGCTTCCCGCGACGACCGTTGCTCCGCCCTCGGGCACTCCGGCGGCGCGCAGCAAATCGTTGGTTCGGCCGACGGCCGACGTAACGATCGCAACGCGCTCGTGGTCCTCGACCGCTTCGCGCACGCTGCGGGAAAAGAGCTCGATCTGTCGGTTGAAATGTTCGGCAGGCCGGCACTCGAGCGCAAATCGCTCGATGACCGGCGGTAGCCACTGCGTTACCCCGGCATTTTCGATCGCACCCGGTACGATCAGGGTAGCCTTGTCGGCTGCAGCTCGCGCAAGATCGTCGAGCGATGGGTGCGTAGCAGCGATTTCGGCCAACAAGGCTTCGCCGACGCGCGATTCGTCCACCGGAAGCTCGCCCGACTCAACGTCGGCCAATAGCACGTGCTGCTCGCGCGTGCGCTCGCGGTCGAGCGCGTCCGCGATTGCCGCGATCGAGGCGGGTTCGTCGAACGCGACAACGCTGCCGGTCGGAAGATAGTCGAACAGCGTTTCCGGACGTTCGAATGCGAGCGACAACCACGCTTCGGGCACATCGGCGTTGGCTTGCATCGCGGTTTCGAACTCACGGCGCGTTGCAGGCGGTCCGTCGAAGCGTTCGAGGATGCGCGAACGATACTCGTCGTCGCGCGGAATTTGATTCCACGGCACGATGTCGACCCGGTCGATCGACGATTGCGTGCGCTGCGACCCGAGATCGAACTGGCGGATGCTGTCGACGGTGTCGCCGAAAAACTCGATGCGCGTCGCCAACGGCTCGCTGGCAGCGAACACATCGACGATCCCGCCGCGCACGGCATATTCGCCTGCGGCGCTGACGACGTCGACGCGCGTGTAGCCGAGGCGGTAGAGGCGTTGTTGAAACGCTTCCCAACCGGGTTCGTCGCCGATGCGTGTTTCGAAACGCAACTCGGCGAAGAGCGCCGCCGGCATCATGTATTGGCGGACCGCTCCGATCGGCGCCAATACGATGCGCGGGACGCCACGTTGTAAGTCGGCCAGCAGCGTCATTCGCGCGCTGCGCTCCGACGGGCTCTCGATCGCTCCCACCGCTTCGTCGCGCGAACGCACTAACGCAATCGTATCGGGCTCGTTTTGGCCGAGATAATACGAAAGATCGGCGAAGGCGCGTTCCGCAACGTCGACCGTAGGAACGACCGCCAGCAGCGTTCCGCCGAGCCGCCGGTGTATCGCCGCCAACAACGCCGGGCGGGCGGCGGCCGCCGTTTCGTGCAACGCGTACGCGCCCGGTTTCGGCCCGCTCAACGCGCGCAGGCGCGTCAACCGCTCGATCAACGCGTCGACCGGCGGAGCGGCGATCAACGCATCGACGATTGGATCGCGTGCGGACGAGTACGAATGTGTTGGATCGAGAACGGTGCTCATGTCGGGCCGTTGATTATAGCAGACCACCGAGCCCGAATCAGCAACGCATACGGGATAATCGCGATCGCGCTCAACATCGCGGATACCCAAAACGGCGGCATTCCGGCGGCATCCGGCGCGTAGCGTACGAGCGATCCCGCGATCGTCCATACGACGACCGTCGCTGCCCGGCTGGCCGGCGCCAAGGCTGCTGCCAGCGTGAGCCACAGTCCGTACCACGGATACGGATTCGGTATGAGCAACCAAGCTGCCAAGGCCAGCAACACCCAGCCGTCGCGCTGGCTGCGGCGCAGGTGCGCGCCGCCGACCGTACCCAACGCGATCGCAGCGCACGATGCCAGCACGATTGCAGCCATTCGAGCCGTTGCATATCCAGCCACGGGCGCGAGGAGAACGAAGGTTAAGCCCTGGAGCGATGCCTGCGGAGCGTAGCCGCCGTGCAGGTTCGAACCGCTCGCCCAGTGTGCTGCGACCGGCCACATAGCTGCGGCACTCACGGCAATACCGGCTACCGCAGACATCCACACGTCCGGTCTCCGGAACCTTACGAATGCGCCCGCGGCCATCGCCGGAAGCTTGAATGCCCCGGCGGCTCCGGCCACAAAAGCGCCGAGCCGCGGCCGGCTTCGTGCCAGCGCGCATCCGGCCAAGCCGACCGCGGCCGCCCATGCGTCGTTGTGCCCCTCGGCGGCGCACCACAACGTAACCGGGTTGCAGCCGATCAGAACGGCCGAGCGCAATCGGGTCGTGCGGTCGCCCGGAAACGCAGCGTATGCTAGCGCCCCACAGGCCAAGACTGCCGCTGACGATGTCAGACGCAAGCCGTCGAGTTGGGCGAGAAGACCCATCGGCACCGTCAGCCACATAACGAATGCCGCCGTCGCGATGAAGCCCCAACCGTACACGCAGGCGGGAACGGCAGCGCCCCATTGCATGCGCAACGCCGCGGTCATCTGACCGGTCCCGCTCGATACGATCCGGGCGAAGGGATCCGCTCCCCGCAGCGCCGCTTCGCCGTACGCCGCATAGGCATAAACATCGCTGGAAAATGTTACCGGAACCAGCCAGCAGGCGGTCAGCACACCGATCGCCGCTAGTGCGGCCAGGCGAACGGCGCGCGAATCGAGCGCTTGGCGCTTCGATAGTTCGCGCATGAACATGAGGTAGGCTGCGGTCGCGACGATGAGTCCGATCGCGAGTATGCTCAATTGCACCGCGCCGAAAATTCCGGCGTCGGTCAAAACAACAAGCGGCTGAGATAATTGAACACGCACGCCGAGCGGAGCGTGCGGCAGCAGGACGCGCATCGCGATCGCTGCGAGCGTAACGCATGCCACCATCGCGACGGCAGCGCGCGTGCGGATCACGGTTGCGCGGTGCGAAGCGCGGAAGCCGCAGCGACTCCCAGCAACAGCCACCACGCGCCGCCAACCTTCGGATAAAAAACGAGATAATCGGCGATTTGATGGAGCGTGAGGGCCACGCTGGCTGCGAATGCCGCGACGATCCACGGAGAACTCGCGCGCAAGCGGCGTCCGAACGACCAGAGAATCGTCGCGAGCAACGCGATCGTTGCAGTGAAGAGCACGATTCCGCCCTCCGCTAACGATTGCAGAAACCAACTATTGGCGTGCGTGCGTATGCCGGGTGCGCCGTACGCGGCAAGTTCGAGTTCGTAGTTTCCAGCGCCGACGCCGAGCCACGGATGCGAACGCCACATTCGCCATGCGGCTTGCCACAACGCATGCCGGTCGCCGACGCCGCCGGCATACGCGCTTTCTTCGAACGAGACGCGCAGCACGTTGGCGGTGTGCGCGTACAACGCCCACGCGCAAACGATGGCTCCCCCCGCGAACGCACCCGCGTACGCCGGCCACAGTGCGCCCCAGGCGTTGCGTCCTCTTGTTACTGCGACCACCACGACGACGACGGCTAAACCAAACAATCCCGCCCGGGATAACGTCAAGACACCCGCGCATGCGGCGAAGGCGAGCGCCACGTCGGTGACGGCCGAACGTCGAACGACCGTCCAGGCCCCCAGCGCTGCAACGGCGACCTGCAAATAGCCCGCCAGTTGATTGGGACCTTCCAGCACGCCGGCGATGCGCGGCACTACGATTTTGCCGACGAACAGTCCCGATGGCGCTCCGATCGCTTCTTGGGCCAGCGCGGTCAGCGATACCGCGACCGCCGTCAATGCAATCGTCCAAATCAACGGACGGTCGTCGCCGTCGACGCGGCAGCACCAATAGGCGGCTAGAAACGTCAACGCATATTGAGCGACCTTCAAGGTTTCGCGCAAGGACGCGGACGGATGTTGCGCGCCGAGCGCGGATAGGGCGACGACCGCCAAATACGCGCCGATCGCAATCGCGATCGCACGGGCCGGAGCGCGCAGCGATGGGAAGCCGTAGGTCGTCAAACCGGTCAAGACGCCGAGCAGCACGATTTTCGGCAGCGTTAGCGTCGTGCCGGCTGCGTCGCGCGCGAAGGCAAACGGCATCGTCGCCACCAGCGCCGCTACGCCGAACGAAGCGCGCCGCGTGGTTACGAACGCGGCTACGATAAAGGCTACGGCAAAAAACAGCGCGGACGCGGGATCGAGCACGACCGGAATCGCAAATCGATCGACGACCGGGTGATACGTCAAGAGCGTTCGATGTCGTCGATTAAATAGAGCGGGCGGCCCTTGACTTCGTCGTAGATGCGTCCTAAATATTCGCCGAGGATTCCAAGGCTAATCAACTGGACGCCGCCCAAGAAAACCACCGCGACGATTGTTGACGCCCAGCCCGGCGTGTAGCCCGGCGGATAGATGCGCAGCAGTTTGGCGACGACCACGACGAGCGCGTAGACGAATGCGATGGCGCTAACCGAAAACCCGAAATACGAAGCGAAGCGTAACGGAATGTCCGAGAACGAGGTAATTCCGTCGATTGCAAATCGTAGCATTGTCGGGATGGGATACTTGGTCGCTCCCCACGAGCGTTCGTCCCGGTCGTATTCGACGCCGGTCTGCCGGTAGCCGACCCAGCTGACCATGCCGCGCAAAAACCGGTGGCGTTCGGGCAGACGGCGGAGCGCTTCGACGACGCGCCGGCTCATCAAACGAAAATCGCCGGTGTCGACTGGGATCGACACCTTGGTCAGGCGCTTGATCGTTCGGTAAAACAACCCGGCGGTGAAGAGTTTGAACGGGCTCTCACCTTTGCGCGTACGCCGCACGGCGTAGACCACATCGTAACCTTCGCGCCAGCGCGCGAAGAACTGCGCGATCAATTCCGGCGGGTCTTGCAGGTCGCCGTCCATCAGGACGATCGCGTCCCCGGCAGCTAGCTCGATGCCGGCGGTTGCAGCCAACTGATGCCCGAAATTACGCGACAGCCGAACCAGTGCCAGGTTGGGGCGTCGCCGTAACTCTTCGCGAACCGCGTCGGCCGTGCCGTCGGTGCTTCCGTCGTCGACCACCAGGATCTCGTAAGTCGGCTCGCCCTCGATGCCGTCGACGTTCTCGACGATGCGCTCGAGCAGCGTCGATACGTTGCCCGCTTCGTTATACATCGGAACGACGACGCTCAACGTCGGACGATCGGCGTTCGCAGCTCGCATTGTTCGCGAGCGCTTCGACGGGCGAGCGCGGCGGCCTCGCCACGGGCGGAACCGTTCAACGCGCCGAGAAACCGCAGGCCTGTGATGCGACTTCGGAGCGCGATGCTGCTCGCCGCGATGGTGTTGGTTCCAGCTGCGTGCAGCCGGTATACGGCGTCGACCGGCACGGCGCCGCCATCGAGCACTCCGGATGCCGTGCCATCCCCATCGGGGGCTCCGTTCTCGTCGCCTCAGCAGACGCCAACGCGACCCGTTTCGACCCCCTCCGCGACGCCTTCGCCTACGCAAGCTCCGACCGCGACTCCAACGGCGACGCCGACGCCGGTCGAAACCAGCGTTCCCGTTGCGACCGCTTCACCCAAGCACGTCGCGGTGCCGATGGTACAGCCCGATGCCCCGCCAAAAATTCTTGCGGTTTCGATTAGCGAAACGACCGTCCATTCGGGTGACACGGTGACCGGGAGCGTTTCTACGACGTCTAATGTAGCGAGCGTCGAGGTTCGTATCGCGACCTTCGGAATGGGCATGGCGAAAACCGGAATCGGACGCTTCGCGTTGACCTATCCGATCGGGAATCTGCCGTTCTTCGTGCGCGGAACGTTCCAAATGCACGTGATCGCTCGCAACACCCGCGGCGTGTCGACCGAAACGACGATTCCGATTACGGTTCGCTAAACCGTCGCGAGTCTAGCCCGGCGGTCGACCCGGCACGCCGGGCGTTGGCAGGCCGTGCGGAAGATTCGGGAACGGCGCCGGGTTGTACGGCGTCGGGAGCGCGCTGGGTTGCTGGTTGAACGTACCGTTGAGAGCGTCGGTCCATGCGTACACCGTGTCGCGAATAACGCGCACGTCGGCGTCGGTCACAACGATCTGACGCGGCGTCCGTTGCATGCCGTTCTCGGCGGCTTCTTGCGATTGGAACGACCCGCGATCGTAGAGATACCGGAAGATGGTGCCCGAGTTCAAGCGCCGCGTGATCTGATAATGCAACGCATCGGAACGATCCATCGGAATGGCCTGCGGATTCCAGCCGCTGGCGTCGGTCGTGATGTAGACCGATGCGTTGAAGGCCGTATTGGGCGGTACTTGCACGATGAACGTTACCAGAACCGGTTTTCCCGAGAAGTGCTGGACCGCCACTAGCGGCTGTCCGGGAGCGGGGGTTGACGGCAGCAGATCCGGATTCGGCACCGGTGAGGATAGGGCTACCGCAAAACGAGCGACGTCGCCGAAACTTCCTTCTTGTGGAAGCGGATCGCGTGACAGATCCAGCTCGGTAATCGTCCCGCTCGGATCGAAATGGGCTCGCGCCCAGACGCGGGGCGCCGGGACCAGCGTCGTCGGTCCGCCGTTCATGCTACGAATCGCCAAGCCGGGTGCGGCACGGAAACCGTCGCCGGTCGTAAAGAATACGAAGCCGTCCTGATATGCCAGCAACTGCCCGGTCACCGCGATCGATTGCGGGGCAGCCGCGAGCAACGCGACAGCGAGTATGACCGCGAAGGCGGCCGTCATGCGGCGGATCATTGTTGCGGTAGCACCTGTACGATAAAGGCCGGGCTCCAACGGATATTTCCAAAGTTGAAATAGTACGTGCGCTGAATGTCGACCAGCATGTGCGGAAGCAAATGAAAGCGCACGTCGCCGGTTACATCGTAGGGCGGCTGGCCGAGGTAGTCGTTGTACAGCGGCTGCCCTAACACGTTGACCGACGGCAGCGGAAACACGTTGGGCTCCGGAATCGGGAAGTCGGCGTGACGTCGAGCGATGAGCGACGCGTTGAAGTCCGGATTGGGATCGTAGTTAATTCCCAACGTCCAGGTACGCAACGTCGAAACGCCCGTGAACGATTGCAACGACGACGGACACGGCACCGGCGGCTGCGGCGGGTTGGGCTGGATGAAGGTACACGGCTGATAACCGCCTTGCAAATAGTAGTCGCCGGTATTCTGCACCTGGAAACTGACATACGAGTTGACCTGGCGCGAGAATTGCCGGCTCAAACTGCCCGTGGTAGTCGTGCTGTCGATGTGATGCGGCAGCGAGTTGTACTGCCGTTGCTTGTTAAACGTCGCGTTGAAAAAATAGTCTTTGGACGGGTTGTCCCCGCCGATTTTGACCGACGTTAGAAAGAAATTAAAACCTACGATCTGATTGTAGATGGTCGTGTAGGTCGTCGGGCACGGAACCGGCCCGTCGGCCTTGGAGAAAACGCACTGGCCTCCGAATGCCTGCAGCCCGTGGATGTTGATCGGCAAGGCGTACTGCTGTCCGACCGAGTCGTGATTGAATCCGTAGCTGAAATACGTCTGCTCGAATAACGGCAGTCTCTTAAAGATTTGATTTTGGAAACTCGTCCAGGTGAGTTGTGCCTGGGTCGGATGCGAAAGGTTTCCGGCCGGATTGATGACGCACACCGGTTTGGGTGAGGGATTATCTTTTGTAGGATTCGGTATCGTGCAGACGGGCGCGGGATTCGTAAACGATCCGGGACCCAGGGTGTTGTAGTTCGTAAAGTTTGTCGCCAAGGACAGATACGAATGCGGAAAAGCGTACGTCATGTTGACGTACGTCGTCTGCGTTTCGGACGACGGCAGCGCTTGAAAGAAAATCCCCTGATCGATATATAATTGCGAGAACGTCTGAACCTGGAAGCGGCTGCCGAGCTTTTCGTAGCCGATGAAATTAAAGTAACGCTGCGTTTTCGTCAGCGGATTGGCCGAGAAGATCGCGTAGTCGTGGCTGCCGACGAAATGCTGTTCGAACGCGAGATACGCGTGGTTGAACGTATCGTATCGAACGTGAACGGCCGAAAGCGAATTGTTGTTGCCGGCGACGTTGAAGGTGGCGTCGAAATTCGCGCCGGTCAGCGAGTTTTGCGCGAAATATTGATTGGGCGAAAAGTTGATGACGTACGAACCGAGCGGAACTCCTACGCCGGCAAAGTAGCCGGTCGCGCCCGAGAAGTGGATGAAACTGCGCGTGCCGACCGTCGCGCTCGCCGCGACGATGCTCGGCGTTTTCGGCAATGTCGGAAACGCGAAAACGTCGCCCGGCATGATGCGTCCCTTAACGGGGTGCGTTAGATCGCCGTTGAGGAAGGTCCAGCGATCCGGTTCCGACGTGACGGGCACGAAATAGATGCGGTTGAAATCGAGAAAGTCGGAGATAGCGGCGCCCGAAACGCGCTGGTTGCCGTACTGCAGCGTCACGTGTCCCGCGACCAAAAAGCGGTTCAGTTTTAGGTCCATCGAGAACGCATCGCCGGTAACCGTAAAGCCGTCGTTGGTCGTCACCCTGACGTTGCCGTCTGCTTCGAGCTCGAACTGATCGTTGTAAAACGCAATGTGCGAAGCCGATAACTGCATCATCGTGTTGGCGCGAGCAACGCCCGCGGCAAACGCGAACGTCATCAGAGCAAGGGCCAAGCAGAGCGAGATACGTCGCACGAAGATCCTCTGACGGGTAGTGAATGGGCAACGGTTTGGAGCGGCAGCCTGAGTATCCTATCGCCGGCCTCGCCCGGCGGGGAAGGCGCGTTCCCGCATAAGCCGAAACGCGGGACGTGCGCGTATTTCACTTTTCGAGCGCGTTTTGACGAGCAACCAAGCGGAGAGGCCGGCCCTTTTTGCCCCGGCCGGCGCCACGCCGGACCGGGGTCTTTGTCGCCAGTGCCGAAAACGCGAAAATGCGTCCGTTCCGCTGCATTGGTGGTTGGGCGACCGAGGGCTGGGTATCGAGGTGCGTGCAGTAAGAATCTGCGGAGCGAGTTTCCACAACGACGGTGCGACCAGCGCCGGACAATTGGTTCGCTAGCAGGGTGCAAGCCGCTATCGCCCCGCCTAGGGAGCGCACCGTACCCGATTCCTGGTGGGTCTGGAAACGCTGGGTGGATCTCACGCTCGGCACGCTGCTCTTGTTCATCGTGCTTCCGATCGTGACGATTGCCGCCGCCGGCATCGTCTGCGTCACCGGCGGTTTTCCGTTTTTCGCACAAGAACGCGTGGGGATGAACGGGCGGCGCTTCAAGATGTTCAAGTTGCGGACCATGGTCAACGGAGCGCATCAGATGCGCGACGACCTCATGCATCTCAACGAAGCCGATGGCCCCGTCTTTAAAATTCGCAAGGACCCGCGCTTGCATGCGCTCGGCAGCTTCTTGCGGCGCACCAGCATCGACGAGCTGCCCAACCTGCTGAACGTCGTGCTCGGCGATATGTCGTTGGTCGGCCCTCGTCCGGCGCTTCCGAGTGAAGTCGAGCATTACGACGGCTTCGCGATGCGCCGTCTGACGGTTCCGCAAGGCATCACGTGTCTCTGGCAGATTAACGGCCGCAGCAGTGTTTCGTTCGAAGAGTGGATGCATCTCGACGGCACGTACGTCGACACGTGGTCGCCGCTCGGCGACTTGATTCTCGTCGCGCAGACGGTACCTGCCGTACTGCGAAAGGACGGCGCGCATTAAGCAGCACCTGCGGCTCGTTCCCGAGCCGCGCAAGCGAAGGCGGCGATTTTCGCTTGCGGCTTCGACGCTCTTCGTCATGGGCGCGACGCTGCTGTCGACGATCTTTGGATTCATGCGCGAAGTCGTCAGCGCCAAATATTACGGCACGCGTTGGGAAATGGATACGTTTCTCGCCGCCGCCACGATACCGACGATTCTGTTCGGAGTGTTTAACGGCGCGCTCATCAGCGCTCTGGTTCCAACCTTCTCCGAGTACATAACGCACCGAAAAGACGAAGAAGCCTGGCGTTTAGGCAGCACGGTGCTCAACATTCTAGCGATCGTGCTCACCGTGTGCGCGATCGTCGGATTCTTTACCGCTCGCTGGTACGTTCCGATCATCGCGCACGGATTTCCGGCGCCGCAGATGGGCGTCGCGATTCGGATGACCCGCTGGCTCATGCCCACGATCGTCGCGGTCAGTTTGAGCGGCGTACTTTCGGCGATGCTCAATGCGTACCACCGGTTCCGCGCCACCGCCATGGTCGGCGCCGCGGTCAACGCCGTGACGATCGCATGCGTGCTGTTCTTCAATCACTCGCTCGGCATCTATGCACTCGTGGTCGGAACGACGCTCGGCTTGACGGCACAGTTTTTGGTGCAGCTGCCGTCGTTTTTATCGATCGGGAAATACCGCTTTACGATCGATCTGCACCATCCGGGCCTGGGCAAGATTTGGACGCTGCTGGGCCCGATCGTCGTCGGCTCGGCGGCCGGGCAACTGGCGCTGTTCTTCGACCGGTTTTTTGCGTCGACGCTGGCTCCAGGCTACATCGCCGGCATGAACTACGCCGTCAAATTAGTGAACTTTCCTCAACAGATTTTCGCCGCGGCGATCGCTACCGTTATTTTTCCGCTGCTCGCGGTGCAGTTCGCGCGCGACAATCGCCGCGGCGTCGCCCGCAGCCTCGTAACCGGTTTGCGTCTGGTCAACTTCATCACCATCCCCGCCGTTTGCGCCTTGATCGTTCTCGCCAAGCCGATGGTGCAAGCGCTGTTCGAACGCGGTACGTTCCAGGCGGGCGCTACCGATCTTACCGCCGGGCTGCTGCCGTACGCGGCGGCCGGGTTGGTCGCTTTAGCCGCTAACGTCGTGTTGACGCGTTGCTGTTTTGCTTGCAAGGAGACGGCTTGGCCGGTAACGATTTCGGTGGGTGCCGTGATCGTCAACGTGTTGCTATCCATGATATGGCTACCGACCTTAGGCGCGCGGGGATTGCTGCTGGCAAATTCGATCAGCCAAACGATGCAAGCGGTGTTGCTGCTGATGTTGACGGCGCGCTTGGTCTCCGGCATCGATTGGGGTTCGCTGGTCGGCTCCATGGCCAAGATCGCGCTCAGTTCGCTCGCCATGTTTTTAGCGCTCAGCTGGATCAACCGGCTCGGCGTTACGCCCGAAGCGACGCTCGCATCGCGCGCCTGGTTCCTGTTCGGTCAAATCGCGATCGGCGGCACGGTCTTCATTGCGGTCGCGCGCATGCTCGGTGTCGAAGAACTCGAACTGGCGCGACGCACGATCGTCGCGAAGTTCGAGCGCAATCTCGTAAGCCCGCCGGATAACCGGGAGGCGCCCATCGCATGACGACGAGGCGCGCCCCGCACCCACGCTTCTCGATCATCATCCCGGCTCACAACGAACAAGAGCGCATCGGCGTGACGCTAGCGTCCTACGTCGGCGAGTTCGCGGACTCCGAGATCATCGTCGTCTTGAACGGCTGCACGGACAACACGCATGCGGTCGTCGAGGCGGTCGCTGCCGGACACGACCACGTAAACGTGATAGATATTCCCGACGCGCTCGGTAAAGGCGGCGCGGTGCGGGCGGGTTTCCTGATGGCGCGTTCGCAGGTCGTCGGCTACGTAGATGCCGACGGCTCGACGCCGGCCGGCGAAATGCGCAGGCTCTGCGAAGCCCTCGGCCCCAACGACGGCATCATCGGTTCGCGCTGGATTCCGCACGCCGTGGTTGAGATCAAACAGCCGTGGTTGCGACGGCTGGCCAGTCGGTCGTTTAACCTCCTGGTCGCGACGCTGTTCGGCTTGAAGTATAACGACACGCAGTGCGGGGCAAAAGTCTTCCGGCGCGATGCACTGCGAAACGTCATGCGCGACGTCGAGACCGCCAATTTCGCCTTCGACGTCGACTTATTGTTCGCGATGAAGCGCCTCAGCCTGCGCGTTCGCGAAGAACCGACCTATTGGATCGACGTACCCGGATCGAAAGTGAAGCTCGTGTCGACCTCGCTAAAAATGTTTTTAGCGGTCGTTCGGTTACGTCTAAAACATTCGTTCTTGTCGGTCGTGTTGCCGGTTTACGATCGACTTTTCCCGACGAAACCGGTACGAACGCGCGACCATCTTCGCATCCTGGTCATCAACTGGCGAGATCCCAAGCATCCGTGGGCGGGCGGCGCCGAAACGTATCTGTTCGAGCAAGCGCGCCGCTGGCAGCAGTGGGGCAATCACGTCGAGTGGTTGAGCGGCGGCTTCCCGGGTGGCGCGTCCCGCGACCTGATCGATGGAATTCCCATCCGTCGCGTCGGGAACGCATACACCGTCTATTTCCACGTTCCGTTCGTGTATCTGCGTGAGTTTCGCGATCGTTTCGACGTCGTGATCGATTCCTCGAACGGCATTCCGTTCTTCTCGCCGCTGTTTTCTCTGAAACCGAAGATTTGTATCGTGTATCACGTGCATCGCGATGCGTTTAACAAGTATCTGCCCAAGTGGATGGCCGCGTTGTTCGCGTGGTCGGCCCGGTTGGTACCGTTGCTGTACCGTGGCGTTCACTTCGTCACGATTTCAGACGATACGTTGCGCGAGATGCGGAGTTCGGGTGTCGGCACCGGTACCACCGGGCTCGTGCATTGCGGCGTCGATAAGCGGCTGGTGCCGGGCGAAAAAGCGGCGACGCCGACGGTGCTCTATCTCGGTCGCCTCAAAGCGCACAAACGCGTCGATCTGTTGATCGAAACGTTCGCCAGGGTGCGCGAACGCGTTCCCGGCGCCGTTCTCGAGATCGCGGGAACCGGCGATGCGCGGCCTTCGCTCGAAGCGCTAGCCAAACGTCTCGGCCTCGAGGACGCGGTGCGGTTCGAAGGCTTCGTCGACGACGATCGCAAGCGCGAACTCTTGCAACGCGCGTGGGTAACCGCGACGTTGTCCGAAATCGAGGGATGGGGCATATCCCCCATCGAGGGAAATGCGTGCGGGACGCCGGCCATTGCCTACGACGTTCCGGGATTACGTGAAGCGATCGTCCACGGTGAGAGCGGCTTGATCGTTCCGATCGGAGGAGACGTATCCGACGCGATCGTTTCGGTACTACAGGACGATGCGTTACGGGCGCGGCTGCAACGCGGTGCGTTGCGGCGTGCGGAACTGTTCTCGTGGGACAAAACGGCGCGCGATATGTTCCTCGAGATCATGCGCGCGATCGTCGGCATCGACGTCCGCTCGGTCGATCTCGACGGGAATTGGACGTACTTCCGTTCCAATTCGCCCGCTGCCGCCGAAGTCTCGAGCCTGGTCGACACCCGCTGGGTGCGTTGACGGGCGGCCGCGCCGCCGTTTCGATCGCGCTGGTGTGGTCGGTGGCACTGACGGCCGGCTGCGCGCGATACATACAACGCGTCGATCTTTCGGTACCGCAACCGCCGCTCGCTCCGTTCGCCGTCGCGTTCGAACGCAATCCATCGGTCGTTTCTTGGGAAGCGCTACATCGTCATATGCGTCTCGGTGGATTGGATACGCGCAGCCTCGACGCGGTCGTAGGCGCGATCGCCAACAAGGACGTCGAGCCGCGTATCGTTGCCGCCGCGGCGGTCGATTTGGCCACCTACGCGTGGGGGGACTCGTTGGCTACGCTGCGTCTCAACAATCTGCGTGCGCAGCGCGACGGCTCCGTACGCGCCGCGTCTCGAACGGCGCATTTGGCCTGGTCGATGCTGGCGTTGCGTGCTACCTACCTGATCCAGCCCGTCGATCTATCGGAGATGGATTTGCGCGACAGGTCGCCATTCGTCGGTCAGTCGATGAACCTGCGGTCCGTGAATTTTGCGGGTAGCCGGCTTTCGCGAGCGGTTTGGCACGACTGCAACCTCACATGGGCCTCGTTCGTTCGCGCCCGCTCCAGCGGTGCGTTAACGTGCGACCGTTGTTTTTGGCGGCCTGGAGGCCAACCCCAGCAGAAAACGTTCGTTCGTGGATACTGGCGCTCGTAATCGCGCCGAGGCCGCCCTGGATCGTTGCGGATGGTGGCCGATCGCGCTGGTGCTGGCATTCGACGCGGCGTTGTTGCCGTGGATCGCGCATCCGTACGACGTCGCCGCATTTCTAACGCACGCCGACCGGGTGTTCTTTGCACACGTGCAACCCGCGATTTTGTGGCCGTACGGCGGCGTCGCTTTGGCGACCGTTCTGCTATCGCAGTTGCCGGTTGCGGCATTCCCACAGTTGTGGGCGGTAGTGCCGGTACGGCTCGCGTTGCTCAAACTGCCGATGTTGATCGCGGACGCGGGCACGGCGCTGATCATCCGGCGATACGCCGGGGAGCGTGGCGGAACTCTTTGGGCGTTGCGCTATTTGCTCGACCCGGCCGTTTTCTTCGTGACGGTCGCACACGGCCAAAGCGACGCGCTCGCGGGCGTTTTCGCAGTGGCCGGAATAGCCCTGACACTTTCGGGGCGTTTCGAATGGGCCGCCGTCGCGCTGGGAGTCGGAACCGGCGCGAAACTGTATCCGGCCGCCTTCGTGCCGTTGTTGCTGGTCGTCGCGTATCGCAATGGCTCGCCCAAACGCGCGCTGGCTTCGGCGGCGTATTTTGCAGTCGTGGCCGCCTGTACGGTCGTTCCGGTCGTCGCCGGGCGCACCGCTGCGTTCGCCGGAGCGTTTGCCAACAATAGTTTCGGCTCCGAAAGCCATCGCGTCGACAGTGCTTCGCCGTGGGCGTTGTTGAACGCCATGGCGCCCTTCTTGCGTCCTGCGCTCGAAGATCTAGCGGTGGTGATCGTTCCGGTCGCCTTGGCGTTGGCCGAGCTCCGACACCGCCCGCAACGCGCCGACATCGCGCGGGCCGCGATGGTCTCGGCCGTCGCCCTCGTCATGCTCGACCCTGGCGCGCATCCGCCATTCTATTTGTGGATCGCCGGCCCACTCGTGTTGTATTGTGCGGTCGCCGGCGACGGCGTCGTTAGCGTCATCGGCGCGCTGCTCTCGGCAACGGCGGTAGCAATGCAATTCTGCCAAGAGGGCAGTGAAGAATACCTGCTGCTCAACTTCGGTACGGGCGTCGTGCCCGGAGCGCTGCGTTGCGTCGTTCCCAATGCCGGGCTGTTGGTTGCGGCAGCTGTTTTGGCTCTGGCGCTCGTCGTAGCCGCTTACCGGCCGCTCCTGTTGCCGGTTGGGTCGCGCTCGGCCGCGCGCGTGGCAGCGCTGGTAGCCGCAGCCGGCATTTCCGCGTACCTCGGCACTGCGTTTGCGGTAGCCATCGTGATGGCGGCGTTCCTCAACGGTTCGAAAGCGCTCGGGTTCGAGGGCGAAATGCGACTGCTGAATACGTTCGCGATCGATCCGGCCGTCCGGCGATTAGGTGACGGCTGCGAGCTGACGTACGATGCCGGAGACATCATCGTGTACGCCGGAAACGACTACGCCGCACCGTATGCAACGGCAGCTTTGGGATACACTTTGTACTCGCCGGAAACGATCGTTCTGCGCGGTCGTTCGGTCGGTCCCGAGCGGCTCGCACAACGGTTCGAAAACATCGATGTTCGTACCGTCGCGCAGCGCGACGTTCGGGTTACGCGCGAGTTCGACGTCTCGGGGCCGTTGCGGCCGTTTCGATTCGTCGAGCGGATCGAGGAACGTCCCTGCAGCTTGATCGCGGGCACCCCGGTGCTGCTCTACCGCTTCGACATCGCGGGGGCCGCGCGTGACGCGGCCCGTCAGCCATTTTGGGAGCGGTTCCGGCAGGCCAGGAACAGTGCGGAGCTGCGTCGAGTAAAAGGCTCCGTACCATGACGGACGTGTCCCGCCCCACCGGCTGCGTCGTTCTCGTTCCGTGTTATAACGAAGGGGAAAACGCGCGCACCCTCGTGTCGACGCTCTCGAGCGCCGGCGCGCTCGATGTCGTGTTGATCGACGATGCCTCCGACGACCCCGCCAGCCGCGGGGTGTTGTTCGATTTGCAAACGCAACCGAACGTTCGCGTGATGCGAGCTGCCGAACGTCGCGGCAAAGTGGCCGGCATCGTAGCGGCGATGCGGACGCTCGACGACGGCATCGGAGCCGTCCTTACCATCGACTGCGATGTCGAAACGAGCGTGGCGTCGATCGAAGCCGTGCTGGATGAAATAAGCCGCTCCGATCTGGTGCTAGCCAACGCCTTGCCGCTGCAGCTTAACCGCACGTTTTGGGAACGCGGCGCCGTATTTAGTGCCTTGCGACACGCACGGCTGCGCGACCAGTTGCTGGATCGATATCCGGCGCTCTGCACCAACGGACGATTGCTCGGCATGAGCCGAAGGATGGTCGAGGCCATTTTGCGTTCCAACGTGCCGCTACACACCGAAGACGCGCACTTCATGCTCGTTTGTTTGCACGAAGGGTTTTCGTACGCGTTGCGTTCCGACGCGGTCGTACGCTTTCGCGCACCGCAGACGCCGACGGATTATTTGAAGCAGACCGACCGCTACGCGCAAGGACGCGAGCTATTGGCGCAACGCTGGCCGCAGAGCGATTTGACTCGCTATTACGATTTGCGCGCGACCGATGCGTTTCGCACGGCGCTCGAGCAAGCGGTTCGCGATCCACTGGGAGCGCTGGCCTTCGGCGCGTTGCTTGGCGCCAAAGTGATGCGCCGCGGCAAACCGATCGAACGCGGTGGATGGCCGGTCGCGTCGAGTACCAAGGTGTTGCGATGAACGTCGGTATCGTCACGACTTTTCCGGAGGACCACAGCGTCGGCAAGAGCGGCGTCGCCGCCTACGTTCAGACGATATTGGACCCGTTGCTGGGCGACCGCGGCGACACGTTTGTAATCTTAGCCGACACCATCGACGATGGACGCCTGGGAGCGGAAGAACAATACGCTCCGAACGTTACGGTCCGTCGTTGTTGGCGGTTCGGCCACACGTC
The DNA here is from genome assembly GCA_036490475.1 of Candidatus Tumulicola sp. NCBI lineage: Bacteria > Bacillati > Vulcanimicrobiota > Vulcanimicrobiia > Vulcanimicrobiales > Vulcanimicrobiaceae > Candidatus Tumulicola > Candidatus Tumulicola sp. Next base: position 402,479 of record DASXDT010000006.1, on the reverse strand, counting down.
GCCGCTTCAAATTCTTGCCGAAGCCATGCGGCACCGGTTCGACGTGCTGCACGTCGAGTGGGAACCATATCTGTTCGGCGGCGTCGTCGCATCGCTGCTCTTACCATTCGTCCTGGCCGCCGTGCGAGCGCGGGGGACGCGCATCGTCACGACGGTCCATTCGGTCGTGCCGTTGTCGATGGTCACGCGCGAGATGTTGCGCGAGAACGGCTTCGTTCTGCCGTACTCGAGGATCGGCCGACTAGGATTTAAAACGATCTACGGGCTGTTGAATTGGGCGTCCGATCGTTTGATCGTGCTCGACGTGGAACTGGCGACCGTGCTCGAACGCGAATATCTCGTCCGGCCGTCGAAATTGTTCGTATGTCCGCTCCCGTTAATGCACGAAACGGCGCGTCCGGACATGCGCGAAGCGCGTCGCCGCCTCGGCATCGGCGACGATAAAGTCGCGCTCTTCTTTGGATACGCGTCGTACTACAAGGGCCTCGACGTACTCCTCGATGCGCTCGACATCGCGCGGCGCACGATTCCCGATATAACGCTGCACATCATCGCGGGGCAACATCCGCGTCTACGTGGCGAGGCGCGCTACGAAGCGTTCTACCGACGGCTTCGCGAACGCGCCAGCGCTTCGGGTGCGGTGTGGCACGATCGATACGTGCCCGAGCCGCAGTTAGCCGAGTTCATGAGCGCCGCCGACGTAATCGTGTTACCGTACACGGTGGCATACGGTGCGAGTTCGCCGCTGCATGCTGCGTTTGCGGCCCGCAAGCCGGTGTTGGTTTCGACCTATTTGCGCTTCGAGGGAGCGCTGCCGTGCCAACTCTTCGCTCCGGACGCACGCAGCTGCGCGGCCGCGCTGGTCGATTATTTCGAGCGGAACGCGCAGGCCATCTCAGACAGGGTCGAAGATATCGCGCGCATGCACGACCGTGCGGTCATCGCGAGAATGATTCACGACGTTCGCACCGGGCGGCCTTGCAATGAGGCCGCATACGTGCCTCCGCCTCCCGCGACGACGACGACGAGCACGGAGCGCCGGTGAAGGCCGTTCGGCGGCCAATGCATCGCATGTACGCGTTGGGCGGTCCGGTTTGGAACGCCCTATACCGACGCCCCTGGCTGCTGGCGTTGCTGCCGGCGGCAATTTTTTTTCCACTCCTGAACGCGCGCGGTTTGTACGAATACGCCGATACGAACTTTCCGCTCAACCCGTTTTGGATCGATTATATTCTTCCGTGGAGCGGTGCGGCTTCAGGCGGAGCGGACAATACGTTCGTCGGCGTCCCGCGACTGGTCTACCACGTCGCGATCGATGTCTTGATCGCGACATTTCACAATCTGCAGCTCAGCCAGTGGTTATGGTTCTCGGCCGAGGGAGCGCTGGGAATCGTCGGCGCATTTTTGCTCGCCCGCCGGTTGGGCGCGGGCCGCTATGCCGTTCCGCTGTCGATCTTCTACACGTTCAATTTGTGGTCGTACGATCGCGTCGCGCAGTCGCTGATCTTTCTCTCGTATCAAGCGTTGCCGTTGTCGCTATACTTATATCTGCGCTTTTTGCAACGCCCGAGATTGGACCGCGCGCTGTATTTCGCTCTGTCGGTTTTGCTGCTGATTCCGGCACCGCAGATCACGTATATCGCCGTCGTGACCTGCGCGGGCATCGGCGTTCGAGCGATCGTGCTACGCGGCTGGCCGGCGGTCGTGAGTTTGGCGGCCTTGTCCGGCGCGGTCGTCGCCGCCTGCGCCTTCTACGTGTTTACGATGATCGCCGATTGGCTCCTGAATTCGGGCGGCGATATCGCGCTGGTCAATCAACGTTTCACCTTAGATTCGTTCGTGTTTTACGCGACGCGCGTCGGTTTGTGGAATACCGCCCGGCTGTCGAGTTTCTTTTACTCGACGTTCGACCGGCAGGCGGCGGTCGTCAAGATCGCTTGCACGCTGCTCCCGCTGCTGCTGCTCGGGTTGGTCTTGCTGGCACGCCGCCCGTCGCTGCGCTCGAAGATGTATTGCGGGTTGGCACTGGCGCTGCTGGGGTTTTGGCTGGTAGACGGCATCGCGCTTTGGCCTGCGGGGTATGAATGGTTCCGCACGGCGGTTCCGGGGTTGCGATCGTTCGTCGAGCCGGACTACTATTCGCCGTTGTACATCATCGGCGCGTTCGTGATGCTGGCCTCGGGCTTGCGCCTGGGCGCGCGCGTCGCACCGTCCGCCGCGGCGGTCGTCTGGCTCATCGCCCTCGGCGGCGCAGTCGCGTTTCTGCCGATCGGAAATCCGATGGCCGGCTTGCCGCAAAGCGCACAGCCGCGACAGTACGCCGAGTTCTCCCGCCGTCCGGTGCTGGGCAACACCTTGTGGATGCCCGCCGATCGCGATGTTACGTATCGCTGGTCGCCGTACGTGATCAACGGATTTACATCGCTCAACTCGCCATCGGACGCGATCGGACCGACGATGCAAGAGTGGGTTTCGAGTGGTACCGACCGGTTGCAGAGCCGGCTGGCCGAAGCAATGGAACTCGGACAGACGCGTACGGTTCGCGCGCTCGCGCCGCTACTCGGAATCGGAACGATCGCCGTGGCCGCAGACTCACTCGGCCCGCAACTACAATGGCCAAACGTCGAAGTCGACGGTTCGCTCGATACGTTGCGCCGTTTAACCGCCGAGGGTTTCGTAACGTCGGTCGACGAGCGCCGCGACGACGGCGTTCGGCTCGTTGCGGCGACGACGATTCCGCCGGTAGCGGAGATCGGGGTGTTCGATGCGCCCGTTGCCGTCGCAACCTTCGACGATTTTCTGTGGTGGCAGATCGCGCAAACTGGATTACCGTACCGGCCGATGTCGGACGACGCATCCGCCGCCGCACGAGCCGTTCCCGGAACGTTCGCGCCCGCGCCGCCCGCGCCGGTCCAAACGACGTATTTGCCGGCGAGTGCTTTTCAGCGCATCGGAAGCTGCCGCGGCCATTCCAGCCGGCTGGCGCACCTGTCGAAGTCGCAAAGCTTGCCGGTTACGACGGTCGACACGCTGGCCTGCGTGTCGTTGACGTTGCCCAATCCAAAGCGCTTTGGTGCGGTGCAATTCTCGGTCGACGCGCGCGGAGGCACGGTCGTTCGATCGATGGCCTTTAGCGACGGACGTCAGACGCATTTCGTCGCTGCGGATCACACCATCGCGGAAGTCCCGCCGTGGGCGCGCCAGATGACGCTGATCGCAATCGTGCTGACACACGAGCACGTGACGTTGAATGGCGTACGGCTCCGTTGGCTCTCGCGCAGCCCACCGTTGCAATCGCCGCCATCGACCTGCGATCGTTCGGGAGTGCGGTCGTGGGAAGTCAATCCGATGGTGTATGCTGTGAGCGGCGATCTGCGCGGCACGTGCGGCGTGATTTTCCGGCAGTCGTTCGCGCCGGTGTGGGCGTTATGGTCCCGCGGACCCGTACGCGTGAGCGAGCACTTTCAAGCTGACGGTTTCGCGAACGGATGGATCGTGCGAGCGTCCGGACGCGCTACGATGTATGCCGTGAACGTCCTGATCGTGCCGTACGGTGTAGGCTTGTTGATTTCGCTGGCATGTATGCTGTTAACCGCCGTGGTTGCCTTTCGCGCCATCAACCGGCGATTGAGCGCCGCTCCGGAAACGGTCGAGGTCTCGTAACCACGCGTCGCACCGGATGGGCGATCGCAGCGATCGTCGCTGCGTTGTGCATCTGTTCGGTATGGCCGGTTCTCGTCTCGGGAAGTATTCCCGCATTCCAGCAAGATTGGACCTGGCCGCTGTCGCGCACGCTCGCGGTGCAGTGGTTGTCGACGTTCGCCGGGCTGTGGGACGGTCGCGGCCTGGGCGGACCCAACACTTTGGGTTGGCAAACGTACCTCGTAATTCTTCAAGCGGGATGCGCGATCGTACTCGGACCGTCGCTCGGTATCGCGTTGTGGCTAGCGCTGACGTTGGGTGCGGCGGCGGGCGGATGTATCGCGATGCTGGCGGCGTTCGGGGTACGCTCGTGGCCGGCGCGATTGTCGGCGGCGGTGCTCTATGCGTTTGGCCCAGTTGCGTTCACGCGTGAAGCCGCCGGACATCTCGCGTACTTGGCCGGCTACGCCATGCTCCCGTTCGTTATCGCACTCGGTCAGCGCGTGCTAACGCGACGCGGCGCGATGCGCTGCGTCGTACTCGGCATCATCGTCGGGATCGCCGCGAGTCAAGTGCAGTTCTATGTCATCGGTTGGCTCGCGGTGGCCGCGGCAATCCCGTTCGTCGACCGTGCCCGCGGTTGGACGGTTCGGCTAGCGATTGCGATCGGATTGTCGATCGTGGTGCAACTGCAGTCGTTGTTGCCGCTTGTGATAAGCGCGGTGCCTTCCGTGTATCTCAGCCAGCGCGCGTTGTTGAGCTGGGAGCTAAATAACAGCTCGCCGGTGGGCGATGCCGGGGTGATGCTCGGATATTTTACGCATTACTACGAGTCGCACGCGCTGCCAGGCGCCGAAATCGTGCTCTACGTGCTGCTTGCGGCCGGGTTATTCGGCGCGATCGTCGCCGCCAAACGCACGGGCGTCTACCCGCTGCTGCTGTGCGTGTTGGGCTTTGCGTTCACCGCGGGTTTGTACGGACCACTAGCCGGCGTGCTCGCGGTCGCGTTCGAACGCTCGGCTGCGTTTACGGCCTTCCGCGACCTGCACTACTTTGCAGCATTGACGGCTGCGGGTATGGCCTTGGCGATCGGACTTTCGGTAGAACTTCGGCCGGCGTGGTGGGGAGTTCCGGCACTCGCCGCGGCCGTATGGATCGCGGCTCCGTTGATGGCCGGGCAGGCGCTACGCGAGATCATCGTACCTCGTTCGTTCGTGGCCGATGCAGTGGGCGATATGCGCGTCGCGAGCGCGCACGGGCCGGGACGCGTTCTCTTGCTGCCGGCCGAAGAACCGCTCGGACTGCTCAACGCTGCCAATCAAGGACGCGATTTTTCGACGTATGGGCCCCGCGATAACCCCTCGATCAGCGACGATTATCAAAACCCGGAACTCGCGTACGCGCTTGCGGCCTGGCGCTCCGGACGTCCGGATTGGACGGCACTCGCGCGCATGGACGTTCGCTACGTCGTTTTCCGCACGTACGTACGGTCCGATCGCCGGCAGAACTTCGGAACCGGTTTTCCGATGGCGTTCGCCGGCGCCAGCGACGCACAACTGGGGGCGTCGCTGGCGCGCGATCCGCATCTGCAGATGCTCGCACAAACCTCGCTTTCAACGGTCTATGCCGTGCGCAAGCCGGCGGCGGCCGAGTATCTGGCCCGCGTACGTTCGGGAGCGATGCGTTTTTCGGAACTGGCGCCGGGAGAGGTCGGGGTATCCGGCTTCGGGCAGCAGTCCCTGGACGTCACGCCTTCGCCGCTGACGGCCGATCCGCGTGGTAACTGGGTGGGTGGAATGCTTGGATGGCGCTACCTCGCGTGGATGCCCGACAGTATGTATCCGTTCGTGTGGACGCTCGGAAATCAACGCTTGCCGTTCGACGTGCCGGCTAGGGCGCGTTGCGTGATGGCTGCCGCAACGGCGGGCGGCGCGCTCGGACCCGGCGGCGTGGCGATCGACGGGAGTTGGAAACGGTACGCCGTTTCGGCGGGCAACCGAACCGTCGTCCCGTTGTCGGGCGGAGTGGCCGCGTTGAGCGTTACGTCGTGCGATGCGCAACCGCAGTTGCGCGGAACGAGCGTTCTCGCACTTGCAAGCGGCTACGACGCCGGTTGGCGCGTGATCGACGGGGGGCGCCTCATTGCACCGTCGCTGGCGGACGGATGGATGATGGCCTGGCCGGCCGGCGAGGCCGGTCGTTCGCGTCTGTATTTGCCGGGATTAGCGCAAGCGGCCGGTTTGTTAGCGGCCGCGGTTATCTTCGGATGGGCGTTCGTACGAGCGCGGCGCGCCGACGCGGCGCTACGCGACGACCTTTGGGTCTGGTAATGAAGCGAGCGAGACCCAAGCACCGTCGCGTTCGAGCGAAACGCATGCCGCTTCGATACAGCGCACGACGTCGTAACCCACGGTGCCGCCAACGCGGATCTGTGCGCCGTCGAGAATCGCGGCATACACGTCGTCGGCGAGTTTGGCGAGCGGCTCGCGATTGTCGATGATCGGGATGCGCACGTCGCCCGAACGATAGCTGACCATCTGCGCCGGCAGCGTTTCGCTCGTGGGATGGCGCTCGACGCCTTTGTCGTAAATACGTAGTTTTTCGGACGGATCGACGTCGTCCCACACGACCATGCGAGTGCTGGCCGAGAGCATCATCCGGCGCACTTTGACCGGCGACAGCCAGCTGAGATGCACTTGCGCCATCCGGCCGCTGCCGTACCGTAGCGATATAAACGCGACGTCCCAAACCGGCGGATGAATGTATGCCATCGCATGACATGCGACGGCTTCGGGTTGTTCGCCGAAAACGTGATTAAGAATCGAGAGATCGTGCGGCGCAAGATCCCAAATCACGTTCGACTGTTGGAACAAGCCGAGATTGACGCGCGACGATTCGGCATAGTAGATGTCGCCCAACTCGCCGTCGAGAAACTTCGAGCGCATCGCTTCGACGGCACCGGCATACAGAAACGTATGATCGGTGAACAGGTGAACGCCGGCGGCTTCGGCTGCGTCGAGCATTTCGCGCGCGTGCGCCGAGGTTTCGGCCATCGGCTTTTCGACCAATACGTGCTTGCCTGCAGCGATGGCTTGTAGCGCCATTTTGTGATGCAACGCCGGCGGCGTGGCGATCGCGACCAGATCGACCGACGGATCTTCGAGCACGTCTTCAAAACGCATGGTCGTGCGCGTCTTCGGATACAGGCGGGCCATCGGCGTCAGACGGCGTTCGTCGACATCGGCGATCCAGCCCACGTTCCACTTGGTCGAGGCCGCGAAGTTACGGACTAAGTTCGGTCCCCAGTAACCGAGACCGGCTACTGCGACGTTGAGCGGGGATTGCATGCAGCGAGCCTTTACGCGTGTACGGCCGGAGCAGCCGGGCGCGCGACCGCTGCGAGCGACTCAACGACGAACGCGATTTGTTCCTTCGTCATTTCCGCGAACATCGGTAAGGACAGGATGCGATCGGCGTTTCGCTCGGTTCGTGGAAACGATCCGCGCGGCACGTCGAGGTCGGCATACGCTTTTTGCAAATGAATCGGAATCGGATAGTGGATGCCGCTTTGCACGCCCCGCTCCCCGAGACGTTGCATGACGGCGGCGCGGTCGTCGACCTCTACGACGTACAGGTGGTAGACATGCCCTTCATCGGTGAGCCGTTTCGGAACGTCGAAGCCGGCGGCGCCGAGCAGGCGATCGTACTCTTTCGCATTTTCGAGCCGGCGTGCGTTCCACGCATCGATGTGACGCAGCTTCACGCTGAGCACCGCAGCTTGAATCGAATCGAGGCGGCAGTTGTCGCCTTTGATCTCGTGCTCGTACTTGCGCTTTTGACCGAAGTCGCGCAGCAGCCGCACGCGTTCTGCGATGGCTTCATCGTTGGTGACGATCGCGCCGCCGTCGCCGTAACAACCGAGATTTTTTCCGGGGTAAAAACTAAAGCAACCGACGTCGCCGACGCTGCCGGCGCGATGTCCCTGCCAGCGGGCGCCGTGCGATTGGGCCGCATCTTCGACGACGCGCAAGCCGTGGCGTTTCGCGATGTCGATAATAGGTTGCATCGGAACCATCTGACCGTATAAGTGCACCGGTATGATCGCCTTGGTGCGCGGAGTGATCGCGGCTTCGATGGCGGTCGCGTCGATAAGATAATAGTCGTCGTGGTCGACGAACACCGGCGTGGCGCCGACGGCCGATACTGCAATCGCGGATGCGATGTATGTATTGGCGGGAAGGATGACTTCGTCGCCCGGTCCGACATCGATCGCCTCGAGCGCGAGCTTGAGTGCGGCGGTTCCGGACTCGACGCCGACGCAGTAACGGGTCCCGTTATAGCGGGCAAACTCGTCTTCAAAACTGGTCACTTGCGGACCCATGATGAAGCTGCAAGCCTCGAGGACTTCGTTCATCGCGGGACCGACTTCAGGCTTAATCGACGCATACTGCGCTTTGAGATCGACGAATGGGACGTTCATAGCGGTGCAGGGACTCCCGATATGGTAGTGTGAAGCGGGCGAAGCCGCTGGGGCGACCTCTGTCGCAGGGAAGATTCCGAGGACGGAGGTTCGCGCGTCCCCTTCGGGGCGTTGCGCCGCTATCCATTCGCCAACGCATGACTTTGCGCGCCCGAAGTTCAATAAAAGCGCGTACCATGACCCGGCGTAGCGTGCGCCGCTTTTTATGACGGAGAAGATCGTGGGATCCCCAAAATCGGTGTTGATCACGGGCGGAGCCGGGTTCGTCGGCTCGCATATCGTCGAGGACCTCGTGAAGGCCGGATATCGCGTAACCGTGTTCGATAATTTCTCGAGCGGATTGGAAGACAATCTCAAAGCTGTTGCCGGCGAGGTTGAAGTCGTCGAGGGCGATGTGGTCGACCGCGACGCGATTATCAAAGCGGCGCGCGGTAAAGATATCGTTTCGCATCAGGCCGCGCAGCTCGAGATTACCAAATGTCTCGAGGATCCGATCGGCGATCTCAATACCAACCTCATCGGAACCATCAACGTGCTCGAGGCGGCTCGCCTGGCTGGCGTCGAGCGCGTCGTGAACGCATCGTCGGCGTGCATATACGGACAAGCCGAAGCGCCGCCGGTGGATGAAGATGCGCATCCGCACAATCCGAACTGGTCGTACGGTGCGAGCAAACTTGCAGCCGAAAAATACGCGCAGGTCTTTTCGAACGACTACGGCTTTCCGGTTTTTTCGCTACGCTACGGAATCGTCTACGGTCCGCGCGAGTGGTACGGCCGCGTACTAACCATCTTCTTGAAGCGCGCGCTTTCGGGAAAACCGCCGGTCGTGTTCGGCGCGGGCGATCAGTTGCGCGATTTCGTGTACGTAAAGGACGCGGTCGCGGTTCATCGAGCGTGCATCGAGACCGATCGTACCGGCGCCGATTCGTTCAACGTCGGCACCGGTGTAGCGACGTCGATCGTGGACTTGGCGGAAGCGGTCTGCGACGTCACCGGAATCGAGGCTCGACCGATTCGCGAAGAAGTCGCTCCCGGCGAGCGATCCGAATTAGTCGATGGCCGCATGCGCTTGCCGTCGGAACTCGGCATCATGCATCTGTCCCCCGCCAAAACCGAACGCACATTCGGTTTGCGCCCGTCCACGAGGTTGCGCGACGGTCTCGCCCGCGAATGGGAATGGTTACAGAGTAACCCCCACCGCTGGTCCGAAATGCACTATTGATGCGAATCCTCATCTCGGCTGGTGGGACGGTTACGGCGCAGTCGCTGATCAAAGCGCTGCGCGAGGATGGCCGGGCGTCGTTCGTCGCGATCGTCGATCTCGACGACTTGAACGCAACGAAGTTTTTCGTCGACGAATTCGTACGCGTGCCGCGCGCCGACGATCCGGAGTTCGTGACGGCATGCTTGGACGTCGTCCGACGGCTCAAGATCGACTTGTTCGTCCCGATCATCGTCGAACGCGAGTTTCTGCCGATCGACGCCCGGCGCGACGAGTTCGCCGAGCTCGGTTGCCACGTTACGGTGCCGCCTCGCGACGTCGTCCTTAATGCCGGCGATAAGTTGGCCTTCGCGCAGTTTCTCGACCGTGCGGGCATCGAAGGACCGCATACCGTCGCGTACGAGCCGGCCGTAACGCCCGAACGATTTCCGGTTTATCTCAAACCTCGGCGCGGTTCGGGCTCGGTGGGAACGCAGCGCATTCTCGGTCTCGACTCGCTGCACGAAGCGGCGCTCGGGCGCGACGACTTGATCGTACAGGACGAAGTTGAGGGCGCCGAATTCACCGTCGATTGTTTTGCGGCAGCTCCGGGTCGCGTCGTCGCCGCGGTGCCGCGCGAGCGCATCGCGATCAAAGCCGGCGTGTCGGTAAAAGGGCGCACGTATCGTCACGACGCGATCGAAGCGATCGCCGCCGACGTGGTTGCGAAAACCGGAATTACCGGGCCGGCCAACGTGCAAGGCATGCTGCGTGCCGACGGCAGTTTTCCGATCGTCGAAATGAACCCACGATTCTCGGGAACGTTGGCGTTGACGACGGCGTCGGGCGTCAACTTCGCGACGATGTTACTCGATATGGTTGCCGGCAACCCGGTCGCCGACATGCGCGGCCGGCACCGGGCCGGCGTGACGATGGTTCGTTACTGGAGCGAAACCTTCGAAGAAGCCGACGGCGCGCGCCGGCTCGGCACGACGATGGAACGCTAACTTAGCGTTCGAGCGTACGAAACTCGCCAGGTTCGAGTGGAACGACCGCGGTCGAGTCGATCGGCAGTCCTCGCAACAACCGTTCCAACACTCCTAACGTTCCGCGGTGCGCCACGATCAACGTGCGCACCGCGTCGTTTCGGTCCAACGTTTCGGCGAGCGGTTGCAAGCGGATTGCGGCATCCATAAAACTCTCGCCGCCGGGCGGCCGAAAGTCGGCGGGACGCTCGCGCCGCCGGCGCAGTGCTTCGGCTGCATGCTCCTCCAGCCACTGCGATGTGCGCCCTTCCCACTCACCAAAATCTACTTCGATCAATCTGTCGTCGATGCGCGCGTCGATCGTAGGCACGACGATCGCACAGGTCTGACGGCAACGCCGTTTCGGACTCGTCAACGCGAGATCGAATGCGACGTCGTGCAGGGCACGCGCAGCTTCTGCCGCTTGCTTTAAGCCAACCGTGTTAAGCGGTGGATCGCTGGCCGACAGGAACGCGCCCCCTGCGTTGCCGTCGGTCGCTCCGTGGCGACACAATACGATCACGGCGTACGCGTTACGTATAGGGGCAGGGATGCCTTTCGAAGCCGCCAACCCCGGCGATGGTGTTCCCGGCCTGGTTGATCCGTGCGTCGCGTTGGAACGTCGCAATCGTCCTCTACGCTGTGGTTTCGGTCGTCGCCCTAGCAGGCGTGCTATTTACGCGAGGAACGTTAGGCCATCATTGGGATTGGATCGTACCGTCCGATCCGGCCGAACTACGACGGCTTGCATACGGGCAAGCCAGCGCGTGGCAAGACTACGATTTCGGTTCGTACGTAACGTTTCGCTACGCGACCATTTTTACGGGCCTGCTCTTCGGCATACCCGGGTTCTTGGGATTAGGCGGCGAGTTCGTCAGCAAAGCGCTGGTATTGCTCAACGTTTTCGTCTCCGCGCTCAGCATGCGGTTTCTCTTGTTGACGTTAACGCGCGACGAAGACAATGCTCGCGACGGAATCGCCGCGACGTTTGGGGGTTTGCTCTACGCTCTGGCTCCGTATGCCTATAACCAGATAATTTCGGGCGATCAAAGCGCGCTAATCTCCGCCGCGTTAAGCCCGCTCGCGATCGCACTTTCGCTGCGCTGCGTGCGCGCGGACGGACGGCACTGGATCGCCTATGCGTTGGGCGCGGCGCTGACGTTCACCGCCTCGCTCGCCTCCGTGCAAGTCTTCGCTTTTGCCATGACCGTCGCGTGGATCGTCTGTTTCGTGTCCGCTCACTCCGTCCGCGCCGTCGTGCGCTTGATCGCGCTTACCGCTGCGACCGTCGCGCTCTGTTCGTACTGGTTGGTGCCGGTTGCGGCTGGGGGTCATCCCGTTCAGTCGATCGCGGACGTGTCGCCGATCACCGACGCGCTGGCGGTGTTCGCGCAGTTTTCAAATCCCTTACTGACGCTCACCATGCTCGCGTTCCCGGGCGAGTTCTATCAACATGCGATCGCACAGGCGGCGCCGCTTTTTTTTATCGCATACGGCGTATTGTTAGCGCTGGTCGTGACGGCACTGGTGCGCAGGCCCTCGGCCATCGGAATCGTTCTGGCAGTGCTTTTTGTGTTGACGGCGTTGGTGCCGTTGGGCGGAAATCCGGTGGTCGGGCCGTTCATCATTCTCGCATTCAAAGCCCTGCTTCCGTATAGTTTGTTTCTGCGGACGCCGCAGCATTTGATGTTCGTCGGCACGTTGGTCGTTCCGATCTTGGTATATTTGGCGGCACGCAGCTTCGCCTGGCGCGTTCCGGCCGTATGGGTCGCGATCGGCGCAGTCATCGTCGTATGTTATGGCCAGGGGTTCTTTCTACACAGCAATTTCTTCGGATTGATCGGGCCGTTTAAGGAAAGCGAAGGCGAATCTGCAACCGTTGCAATGGCACAGGAACCGGCTAATCGGGAATTCCGCACGATGTATGTGCCCGTCTCGCCCGGCTATTATTATCATCCCGGAGTTTTCGATTACTATTTCGAGGCGTCGGACGAACCGCAAACTCGTTTTTTGCCGAGCATGACGATGGGCTTTGGCGTCAAGTGGACGCCGTACGAACCCACGCAAGAGCTGCTGCAGGCGCTCGACGAACTCATTCCCGACGGCGGAACGCCGGCCCAACAACGCATGCTGTTGAAAATGGCCGCGGTCAAGAACCTGGTCGTGCACTCGATCGGCGTGCCCTATGCCGGCATGCGACTGTACGGACAAAACCGTAAGCCGTATTTAGAAGCGGCGATGCAACGCAATCGGGTTGCGACGCTGCAAACGTCGTTCGACGACCGGTCGCTGTGGAAAGTCGACGCTCCGGTGGCGCAGGCGTATGCGCCGGATTGCCTGCTGTACGCTCCGCAACGAGCCGGCGTCTATGAGATTCTCGCACTCGCCGGGGCGACGGCTTCGTGCGCGAAACCCGCCGTGATCGCGTCGTCCGATTCGCAAACGTGGTCCGAAACGATCCTGCCTGCCGCAACGTTCGTTTCCTGGCCGTCTTCGCTGCCGTTACGATTGATCCAAAGCAATCTCCATCTCGAGGGCAGCCCGGTCGCCGGTTATTCGGGAACCCTCGCGTCGGGCGCCGGCGAAAACGAAACCTTCGCGTTTCAGCGCGCGCCGAAGGGCGCGACCGGCTTTGGCTTGCGAATCTCCTCGAGCTTACCGCGGTTCGTGCACGTGCAAGTCTTCGCACCGGACGAACGGAACGCTTTTCAAGCGAACGTCGACGTCGGCTTTACGCCGCTCGACGCACTACTCGACTTCAAGAGTTTCAAAAAGCTCGGCAATCCCGCGTGGGGCGATGCCACTTCGGTCCGGTTTTCGTCGACCAACGTCAACGGTCAGGCGGTCGACTCGTATTTCGGCGGGATGCATTGGACGTACGCGCGAGGACCCAGCACGTCCCCGGCATATTTTCGAACGTCGGGTAATCGCTTCGATCAAGTTTACTATGGACACGACCGTCCGCGCGTGCTGTTCGTTCCTGCCGCGCCGAGCGCCGTGTTCGCCACCGTGCGTTTGCAACACGCCGGCATCTACGACGTGTCGGCACTGGTGCAGGACGTGGGGCGATCGCTGTCGTTGCAGTTGACGCTCGATGGACGCGCCGCATCGTGCGTTGGGTCGCGCATTCGCAGCAATGAATCGCAGCGGGTCGTTCGCTTGGCGCAAGCGCCGCTGCGAGCAGGCACGCACGTGCTCGCGTTACGGTTCTGCGGAAGCTTCGCGCGCGAACCGGGGGTTCAGGGCGTCGAATCGCTCGTGCTCGCTGCCGCCCGGCTGCAGCCTCCGGCACGGCGCGTAATGGCCGGTGCGGAAATAACGGACGATCGCCCCGGCGAGATGCGAATCCGAACCGAAGGTCGTTTTCTCGTATGGACCGATTCGTTTGACGACCGTTGGAAGGCGACGCAAGGCGGGATCTCGCTCGAACATCTCATGGTCAATGGCTATGCCAACGGCTGGAAACTTCGACCCGGCGGCGGCGACGTCGTGTTGACCTTCGGTCCGCAACGGACGCTGGATGCAGGAATCGCGCTGTCGATGGCCTTCGTCATCTGTGCGTTCGGCGGGATTCTGGCAACAACTATCCCGCGGCGTCGGCGGAAAGCCAGAATCGAGGGGTCCGCTGTTGAAGGCCCGGCCAGAGGATGATGGAGCACAAAACGACGTTTACGATGGTCTCGTATAATCGCAGAGATCAAGTCAAGGCCTTGTTGCAGTCGGTGCTAGCCGGCGACAAGGTTCCCGAAGAGCTCATCGTCGTCGATAACGCGTCCAGCGACGGTACCGTCGAGATGCTGGCGCGCGACTTTCCGCAAGTGCGCGTGATTGCAAACCGCGAGAACTTGATGGCTTCGATGGCCGTCAATCAAGGCATCGCTGCCGCGACCGGAGAGTTCGTGTTTGCCAGTGCCGACGACAACGTGGTCGATCGCGCCTGCGTACGAGAGCTGTACGATGCGATGCTGTCGCACCCGGACGCTGCACTCGTGGCGCCGGTCATGTACTTTTACGACGCCCCCGATCGCATATGGTACGCGGGTTGCGACTTGAACATCACGACCGGGCTGACGAATTTCTTGACGGAGATTCCGAAGGAAAAGGTTGTCGAAACGACGTGCGCGCCAAACTGTTACATGGTTCGTCGCAGCGTGCTGCAGACGATCGGCGGACAAGACGTCGCGACCTTTCCGTTTCATCACGAAGAAGCCGATTGGTCGTTTCGTGCTTCGGAAGCGGGGTTCAAAAACTACGTCGCGCGCGACGCTCGCGAGTTCCATCGAACGCCCGTGCCCAAGTATCGCTCGCCGATCGGCTCGGGTGATTTTTCAATCGACGACCCGATGCGGGCGTACTACCATGCGCGGTCGCGCGCACTCTTGGCGCGCCGTCACGCGAAGGGGCTTTCGAAGGCGGTGTTCTTTGCGTTGTTCTATCCGGCAACGGTGCTCGCATACGTGCTGATTTGTGCCGTGCAGAGTAAGCAGCACCTGAAGACATCGGCCGCGTTCGTGCGCGGTGCGATTGCCGGCCTAACGATGACCCTGCCGCCGCCGCCGCCGCCGTTGCTCGACAAAAACGGCGCTCCCGCGCCGTCGATTTCCTAAGGGCTAGTAGACCCGAACGTTGCGCAGTCCGGCGGCGCGCAAGGCTGTCGCGGTCGCTTCCGCGTCGACGGCGCCGCTGTACAGCACCACTGCCCGGCCTTCGCTCACGGCGTCGTTGAAGTTGTCGACTTCATCGTCGGGGATGCCGGAGTTAGAGAAATATCCCGGTCCGTTCGGCCGCGTCGCGAACGATGAAGCCGACGCGTCGCGTCCCATTGGGACGCCAGTGCCGCCGCCGTCGCCCATGATGCCCATTCCTTTGGTCATGTCGTCGGAGTAGCTGTTGACCTCTTGTTCGAGAACGACGTCAATGAACTGCAAGTCGGGTGCGGAGTCGTCCTCGGCGAGGCCCGCTCTGCGAACGACCCTCGCTTGGCCGGGATCGATCTGTGCGCTGGTCAGCGCGCTTTCGATCGCCGCTCCATCGCTGTCGGGGAAGATTCCTACGATCAGACGTTGTGCCACTTATAACCCTCTCTTCCTTAACGCGCGAAGGTGGCGATTGCGTGACCGAGTCGTTCGATGCCTGCGCGGATCATATCTTCCGACGCGTTCGAGAAATTCAGCCGCATGCCGTCGAGAACGTCGCGGGCCGGATAAAAACTAACGCCTGGAACGAACACGACTTTCTGTTGAGCAGAAACCGCCAGCAACTCGCTGGTATCGATTCCAGGCAACGTCACCCACAGAAACATTCCGCCCTTCGGGGGCGTGAAGTGTAGGCGCGATAATCCGAGCCCTTCGAGCGCGTGCGACATGACGTCGCGACGGCGTCCATAGGTACTCGCGATGGTTCCGACGTGACGGTCGAACCCAACGTCGTCGCTGACATATTCGTAAAAGACGTACTGTGCGAAGGTGCCGCTGTGCAGGTCGGCGCCCTGTTTGGCTAAGACGATTTTCTCGCGGATGTCGTCGTCGCGAATCACCAGCCATGCGACCCGCATACCGGGAGCCATCACCTTGCTGCCGGTTCCGAGGTAGAGGACCGGTGCCGAGCTCTCGTACGCGACCAACGGTTGCAGATCGTCGCCTTCAAATCGCAGTTCGCCGTACGGGTCGTCTTCAACTAAAGGCAGATCGAATCGCTCGCAGATGCGTACGATACGCTCGCGGCGCTCGGCCGACAACGTGCGGCCGGTTGGGTTCTGAAAGTTTGGTACGAGGTAGAGAAATTTCGGAAACGGATCGGCGTGCTCGAGTACTTCCTCAAGCGACTCCGGAATCGCCCCGTCGTCGTCGGTCGCGATCGTGAGATAGCGCGCCTGGTACGCGTCGAACGCTTGGATCGCACCGAGGTACGACGGACTTTCCAACACGACGTGATCGCCCGGATCGAGAAAAATCTTGCCGACCAGATCGAGGCCTTGCTGCGATCCGTTGACGATGATCGCGTCCTCGGCCGAAAACACGCGCCCGGAACGTCGCGTGAGCCGTTCGGCCGCCCACGTTCGCATCTCGGGGATGCCTTCGGTAACGCTGTATTGCAGGGCCGCCGCTCCGCGAACTTCCATCACGCGGCGCGCCGCGCGCGAAATGGCGTCGGTCGGGAATAATTCGGGCGCGGGAAGGCCGCCGCCGAACGATATAACGTCGGGCTGCTGCGTCACTTTCAACATCTCACGGATGGTGGAAGCCCGCAGATGCGAGGTACGCTCCGCGAACCGCGCCGACCGGGAAACGGTGGTCATGCCGCCATGTTAGCCGATGGGCATAGGCGGTCCGCTAAGCGGCGGTTTCGGAACCCGCACGCCGGCGGTTTCGGGTAACGGGTACCCGCTAAACGCCAGGATCGAAGCACCCATGCCGATGAGCAATACGAAGACCGTCACCAGCCCGCCGACGACCGGAATCAGTTCGGCTGCGGTAATCAGGGCGAGGCCGGCGACGAGCGCGACCAGCGGCGCGGGCGTCGCGTTCGGTTTGATTTGCTCGCAAAGGCGGCGACCCACCAACAGCGCCAACGCCGCCTTGCCGAGGAAAATCGCGCCGACCACGGCGACCGCCTCGAGCGCCACCACCGGAATGAGTACGATCGTACAAATCAGTAAAAGCGCGATGGGGAGAACCGCGACCCAGCCCAATAGTCCGACGGCACACGAGAGCCCCGGATGCCGTTCGAGTCGATCTAACGCGATGCGCGAGCGGACCGGAAAGATGAGGAAGAACAGCACCACCAACAAGCCCGACGCGACGTGCCACATCAAGCGTAGATCGGCCAACCCCGGCGCCTGCTGGGGGGAAGCGCTCCAGGGCACCACCGCGCTGGTGACGTCGCCCCCGATGGCATTGACTTGTCCGGTGACGATCGCTCCGGGACGTGCGTACACGTTTCCGCCGATGACGTTGACGTTGCCGTCCACAACACCCTCGACCGTAACGTCGCCGAAGAACACCGTCAGATCACCTTTGACCGTCTGGTCGGGCTCGACGACGATCGATCCGATGTACGCTCCGCCGTGATAGAGGCCGGGAACGTCTGCCCGGGCCGATGCCGTCAACATCGTCGCGAAGATCAGCGCGAGCAGGGCGATCGGTATGACTTGCGGCTTCATCGTATGCCCGCGGCGGCGAGGTGCGCGGCGAGGCGCGGAACCAACTTGCGGTAGTACACGGCGAGGATCGCAAAAAGCAACACGTCGATCGTCAGCATTAACACGACGGCGGACACCGCAAACGGCGTTACCGTCGAAAGCGAATGGGCGACCGAGCCGACCGCGCCCAGCGCGTTTTTGATGGCGTGCAAGGCGCTGCCGGCGTTAGCCGCGGCTCCCGTCCGTAGTTCGAGCAGCGCCACACCGAGGGCGGCCCAGCCTGCCAGGAGGTAGATCCCGAGGAGTATCCACCACGGCCGGGCCACAATGGCCGGTGCGGGGAGTTCGCGGATACGACCCATCACATCAAACGTAAAGTCGGGTGCAAGCTCGGCCGGCCGGGTCGTCTCGAGCAGCGCATCGACCGTACGCAGCCGGCGGTGCAGTCGCTCGCAGGACGGGCAACCGTCAAGGTGACGCGCCACCCAGGCGGCTTGGCGCCGATCGAGATCGCCATCGACGTAGCGGTCGAGCAAGGACTCACACGAGGAGCAGGCCACGCAGCCCTCCTCGCGGCGACGGCGGCCGCTGCGCGTGTTCGCGCATTTTTTTTGCCAGGGCGATCTTGCCGCGATGGATGAGCGTTTTCACGTTGCCCAGCGATAGACCGAGCGTACTGGCGATTGCATGGTATTCGAGGTTATCGAAATAGCGCAGCGCGAGCACCGTACGGGTGCGTTCCGGCAGCTCGGCCAGCGCCGCGCGAAGTTCGCGCTCGGCTTCGGCGCGTAATACGCCGCCGGCCGGGTCGGCCTCGACGGAACCGTCCGCTAGCGCATTTTCGAGCGTTTGATCGTCGCCCATGGCTGCCGCCGCGGGGCGCCGCAGCGATTTTCCGAGATGCGTCCGAACCACGTTTCGCGCGATTTGGTAGATCCAGGTTGAAAATTTTCCGAGCTTTGGGTTGAACGTTCCGAGATGCGCGTACGCTCGCAGAAAGGTCTCTTGCGACAAATCCGCCACTTCGGCCGAGTCGCGGACACCAGCGCCGATGAAATTGGCGATACCTCGTTTGTAGCGCTCGACCAGCACCTCGAATAGTTCCCTTTCTCCCTCGCGTACGCGTGCGATCACCGCTTCATCCGTCAAGGTTTGTGTCTCGCCGGGTGGTACCGCGAGCGGTGGCGTTTGTTACGGGTGACAGGAAGCCGACGCGACGAGCGTCTAACCAGAATCCGGTGCGACATGCTCGTGATTGGTGCTGCGGCTGCGGTTCCTCGCGTTCTGAGCAGACATAAATGGCAACCGTAGCAGCGTTGATCGACCGGGGCCTCGCACGCATGCAGGGCAGCATCATCGTCCGTCAGGGCGTTTTGGTGTTTGCCGCCTCCATGATCCTCAATATGGGCGGCTTCGTGTTCCATGCGGTCGCCAGCCGCCGGATCGGCGTGGCCGACTACGGCGTGCTGTACGCGCTGATTTCTACCAGCACGATCCTTGCGATTCCGGCCACCCTGGCCGCTCCGGTGGTCGCCCGCTTTGCTGCTGAGTTCCGAGTTTTGCACGACGAACGGCATATTCGCCGCCTCGTGCTCGACGTCGTGCGATTCTGCTTGTACATCTGCGTATTTTATATCATCGCGTCGCTGGTACTCATGAAACCGGCGGGTGTCTTTCTGCGCGCGCCGATTTGGCCCGCACCGTTTGTGGCGATCATCGGCGGGACGCTCTTGCTCAGCGGCGTTTTGCGGGCCGTCGCGCAAGGAACGCAAGATTTTACCGGCTTCGCGCGCTCGTGCGTGGCCGACGGCGTCGCCAAGGTGATCGGCGTGCTGTCGTTTACCGCGCTCGGTCTGGCACTGTTCGGCGGTATTGCCGCCTTTTTGTGCGGTGCGTTGGGCGGCGCGGTTGCGATCGGCGTACGGTTGTTTCGTAATTACGGAACGGTCGAGCATTGCGTGATCCGCTACGATTGGCGGCGCATCGCCATCAGCGGCATCGGAGCCGCGGCGATCACGATCGGCGGTGCGCTGATGGGTTCCGCGGACGTCATTTTGATCAAGCATTATTTCGATGCGGATGCTGCCGGTGTGTACTCGGCGGCGTCGCTGGGCGGCAAAGTGCTGTTGTATTTCGTTGGCTTCGTGCCCACCGTGTTGCTTCCTCAAGCCGCCGAACGTCACGTTCGGGGCGAGCGGACGCGCTACGCGCTGGCAATGTGCGTCGCCATCCTGTTGGGCATCGGCGTGGTCGGCCTCATCTTGGTGCATTTCTTCGGCATCCTCCTGATCCACGCGCTAGTCGGCCACGCGTTCGACGGAGCCGTGCCGTTGTTGTTGCCCTATAGCACTGCGATGATGTTCCTGGCATTGAGTATCATGCTTGGGTCGTATGGCATCGCGACCCATCGGATCGCATTTGCCGCGCCGCTACTGGTCGGCGTCGTCGGAACGCTCCTGGCCATCATCGCCATGCATGCCTCGCTCGCCCAGGTCGTCAACGTGATCGCCGCAGGCAACGCGATTACCGCCGTGGCGGTGGCGGCCACGCTGGCCATCCAGGCGACCACCGGGCGTCGTCGCATTCCCGTAGCCGCAACGTAACTGCGCCCGCCCGCTTTTTCGCTTGAGCGCGCGGGCCGAACCCCGTAAGATAGCGCTACTATGGAACTCTGCATCGACCGGGCCTCCGTCGACCGCTGCCGCGCACTGTCGGGCTCGATCGTCGCGCCCGTCGAAGCCTTTATCGCCGCACACTCAACCGTGTCCGTCGAGCGTGCGGTTCTGCGGCTGCTGGGGGTGGACGGCGTCGGACGCGACGAGATTCCGGTGCCGAACGTTGTCGTCGAGTCCCTCGCCACGCCGGTGCTGGCCCGCGGCATCGCGTTGGCGATCGGCAAAATGGTGGCCGAAACCGGCTTGAATCCGGCGCAGGCAGGCGCGGCGATCGCGGCCGGTGAGCTGGGGCTCGCGCAATTCGGGGGCACGCCGGATGAGGCGGCCCGAGCGGCGCTGGCTCCGCACGTCGAGGCGGGTATGCGCCGCCTACGCGAACGGCGGGCCGAACGCAGCGAACGGCTCGAGCGCTTGAAGCAACTGCCGCCGCCGCTCCTGTACGTGATTGTGGCTAGCGGCAATATCTACGAAGATCGTACTGCGGCCGCCGCCGCGGTCGAAGCCGGCGCGCAAATCATCGCGGTCATCCGTTCGACCGGACAATCGCTGCTCGACTTCGTGCCGTACGGCGCGACGACCGAAGGATTCGGCGGCACGTACGCAACGCAAGAGAATTTCCGCATCATGCGCGCGGCCCTCGATGAAGCGTCGGAGCGCGCCGGGCGATACGTGATGCTCACGAATTATGCGAGCGGCCTGTGCATGCCCGAGATCGCGGCGCTGGCGGCCGTCGAGCGTCTCGACATGTTGCTGAACGACTCGATGTACGGCATCTTGTTCCGCGACATCAACATGAAGCGCACGTTCGTCGACCAACATTTCAGCCGCACGCTGAACGCCTACTCCGGCATCATCATCAACACCGGCGAGGATAATTATCTCACCACCGCCGACGCGGTGGATCAGGCACCGGCCGTCCTCGCTTCGCAATTTATTAACGAGGAGTTCGCGCATCGTGCCGGTATGCCCGACCGGCAGATCGGGCTGGGCGACGCCTACGAAATCGATCCGGGCTTAGAGGACGGATTTCTTTTTCAAGTGGCGCAAGCGCAACTGACGCGACAAGTCTTTCCGGACGCGCCGCTCAAATATATGCCGCCGACAAAACACATGACCGGCGACGTCTTCAAGGGCCATCTCATCGACGCGCTTTTCAACCTAACGTCGGTCATGACGGGTCAAACGATCCACTTGTGCGGAATGCTCACCGAAGCGATCCACACCCCGTTTCTCGGCGACCGGGCTCTGTCGATCGATAACGCGCGTTACGTCATGAATACCGCACGCCATTTCGGCGACGAGATCGTCGTCAAGCCGGGCGGCACGATCGAAAAGCGCGCCGCGTCGGTTCTGGCCGGTTGTGAGGTGTTATTGGAGCGCGTTGCGTCGATCGGTTTGATGGAGGCGATCGAGGGCGCGTTTTTTGCCGACGTCAAACGCTCGCCCGACGGCGGTCGCGGGGCCGACGGCGTGTTCGCACGCGCACCCGGATATTTCAACCCGTTCGAAGACGCATTACGGGCCGAACTGACGGTGCCGGCATGACGCAGGGCGTGAAACCATACGGCGATACGATGAACGACGGCAAGATGCAACTGTCGTTTACGTTGCCGATCGAGTGGAACGAAGCCGCCGACGAAGCCGCGCGCCAACTGGCTGTAAACATGGGTCTGGTCGACGTGCAAGTCGTTGAAGGCCGGAAGATCGCTACGGGCTTTTCGTTTTTCGTCTTGTATGCGAGCACGCCGCACAGCGTCGACGTCGACAACGTGAAAGCGTCGCCGGCGCGCGCACATGCTATGTCGATGGAAGAAGTCGACGCGTTCGTGGCCGAGAACGTCGGCCGCAAGATTCGCGTGGCCGGCGCGTGCATCGGTACCGACGCGCACACCGTCGGCATCGATGCCATTCTCAACATGAAAGGCTACAAGGGCGATTATGGCCTCGAGCGGTATCATTGGTTCGAGGCGTTCAATCTGGGTAGCCAAGTCGCCGCAGAAGATCTGGTCCGGTTCACCAAAGAGAAGGACGTCGACGCGATCCTCGCGTCGCAGATCGTCACCCAGAAAGGCAGCGACGTCAAAAACTTCACCGAGTTGGTCGAACTGCTGGAGGCCGAAGGGCTACGCGACCGTGTCGTGTTGGTTTGCGGCGGTCCGCGCGTTACCGGGTTGCTCGCAGCCGAGCTCGGCTACGACGCCGGATTCGGTCGCGGTACGCTGCCGAGCGAAGTCGCAGCATTCATCGCAGTTACGTTGGCCGAGCGTCTTCGCCGCTCCGGCAGCCAGTTATTCGCATAAACGACGATCGGAGCACCGTTGCAGAAAACCGCACTCATCGCCGGCATCACGGGCCAAGACGGTTCGTATTTGGCCGAGTTCTTACTTGGGAAGGGCTATCGTGTCGTCGGTATGACGCGGCGTACGAGTACCGAGGTGCACGAGCGCATTCGAGACATCGTCGACGATATCGAAATCGTTTCGGGCGACCTCCTCGACCAAACGTCGATGTCGTCGATCGTTGCCGACGTGCGGCCGCACGAGTTTTATAATCTCGCCGCACAATCGTTCGTACCGACGTCGTGGAACCAACCCGTACTCACCGGCGAGTTTACCGCGCTGGGGGTAACGCGAGCCCTCGAGGCGGTGCGCCACGTCGACACGTCGATCCGATTTTATCAAGCCTCGAGTTCGGAAATGTTCGGTAAGGTGGTCGAAGTACCGCAAACCGAGACGACGCCGTTCTATCCGCGCAGTCCGTACGGCGTCGCAAAAGTCTACGGACATTGGATCACGGTGAACTACCGCGAGTCGTACGACATGTATGCGTGCAGCGGCATCCTGTTCAATCACGAATCGCCGCGTCGCGGATTGGAATTCGTCACCCGCAAGATTACCGACGGCGTGGCGCGCATCCGATTGGGGCTGACCCGCGAACTGCGCTTGGGAAACCTGGACGCGCAGCGCGATTGGGGCTTTGCCGGCGATTACGTCCGGGCGATGTGGATGATGCTGCAGGCCGACGAACCGGACGATTACGTGATCGCGACCGGTCGCACGCATAGCGTTCGCGACTTCGTTCGCATCGCGTTCGAGGCTGCGGGGCTCGGCTCGTACGAGCCGTACGTCTTCACCGATCCGCGTTTCGTCCGTCCCGCCGAAGTCGATTTGTTGATCGGCGATGCGGGCAAAGCCGCCCGGCAGTTGGGCTGGACGCCGGACGTAACGTTCGAGCAGTTGGTGCAAATGATGGTCGAAGCCGATATCGACCGCCTGTCGGAACGCTCGACGGTTTAGCGTCGCTTCGCGATGCGTACGCTCGTCACCGGCGCGACCGGTTTTGTCGGCCGTTACCTCACCGCGGCATTGGAAGCCGGCGGTGCTTCGGTGTTCGCGTGCGGTGGTCCGCACGACGGGCCGGACGTGTTCGCGTTGGATCTCGACGATCCGGCCGCGATTGCCGCGGCCCTCGACATCGCGCGCCCCGATCTGGTCTTTCATTTGGCGGCACAGACGTTCGTTCCCGAATCGTTCGCGTCGCCGGTCGCGACGTATCGAACGAATGTCGTCGGCACGGCGCATCTCGCTTCGGCAGTGCGCGCCTATGCGGACGGGCGCGCGATGCCGCGCATTCTCTTTACGAGTTCGGCCGAAGTATACGGGGCGCGTTCGGCCGGCGAGATGCCGTTGCGCGAATCGACGCTGCCGGCGCCGGCGACGCCGTATGCCGCGAGTAAGGCCGGCGCCGAAGCCGTCTTGTTGGCGGAAAGCCGTTGCTTCGGCCTCGACGTCGTCGTTGCTCGCGCGTTCAATCACATCGGGCCCGGACAGAACGAACGATTCGTGGTTCCTAGCTTTGCGCGGCAACTGGCGACGATCGCCGGAGGCGCGTCCTCGCCGGTCCTCATGGTTGGTAATCTCAACGCCGTGCGCGACTTTCTGGACGTGCGCGACGTCGTCGCGGCATACGTCGCGTTAGCGCGCGACGGTACGTCCGGTGAAATCTACAACGTATGCAGCGGCGCCGGCCGAACCGTGCGCGACGTCTTGCGCGAGCTCATCGCCATCGCTGGGGTTCCGGTCGAAGTGCGCGAGGATCCCGAACGGATGCGCCCGCTCGACGTTCCGGTTTTTGTGGGTAGCGCGCAGAAACTCGAAGCGGCGACCGGCTGGCATCCGGCGATTCCACTGTCGCAATCGCTGCGTGACATCTACCGCTCGGCCGTGCCGGGAAAACCCGGCGAGAGTTCGTAAGGCCCGCATATGGCAGATTCACCCGAAAGCGTGCAGGCGTTCGTTTTCAAAAATCGGGGCACGCTCTTAGCGCTGCCGGCCGTCCTCCTAGCACTCACCGGTAAGCCGACGCGCGCCAGCGCCCGCGTCGGAATTCCGCTCGCCATCGCCGGCGAACTGCTCCGCTGCTGGGCCGTCGGTTATTCGGGTGTCACGACCCGTGGCGACAAGGTCGAAGCGCCCGAGCTCGTTTCGGCCGGGCCGTACGCCTACGTACGGAATCCGCTGTACGTCGGCAATTTTATCACTGCGGCCGGATTCGCGATCGCGTTCACCGGTGGGCTTCGGCCGGGCCGGCGAATCGCAGCGATCGCCGCGTCGCTCGGCGTAATGGCCGGCGTGTACGCGACGATCGTACCGCATGAAGAGCAGTTTCTGCTCGGCGAGTTCGGTCACGAGTTCAACCGGTACCGCGAAAACGTACCGCCGCTACTTCCGCGTACGACACCGTGGGATGAGGGCCGGGGCGCGTGGCGGCCTGAGGTTATCCGCAGTGCGGAAACGCGAACGTTCGTCACCTTCGCAGCAATGTTGGCCGTCCTCGCATTTAAAACGAGAGAATAGGCGAGGCTTCTTCGTGTCGGCACGCCGCGGGTTAACGATCGCGCTGGCTGCCTCCATCGCGGTGGCGGCGCTGGAGTTTTGGGGCGGAATTCGTTCGCACAGCTTGGCGTTGACGACCGATGCAGTGCACGTCTGCACCGATATTTTCGCATTGGTTTTGGCGCTCGCCGCATCCATCGCGGCCGCGCGGCCGGCCGACGTGCGGCGCACGTTTGGATACGGGCGCATCGAAATTCTCGGCGCCCTCGTCAACGGGACGCTGTTGCTGGTCGCGACCGTCGTTATCGCATTCGAAGCGGCCCGTCGTTTTTCTGTGCCGGTGCAGCCGCAAACGACGATCATGACGATCGTCGCGGCCGTCGGCTTGATCTTGAACGCCGTTGCGGCGCTGGCGTTGCGCGAACGCGGAGAACACGATGTCAACGTGCGCGGCGCACTATTTCACGTGCTGGGCGACGCACTCGGTGCGATCGCCGTCGTCATCGGCGGCGTCGCGATCGCGCTTACGCATCGCGCCTGGATCGATCCCGCGCTTTCGTTGCTCGTCGCAGCGATGATCGTGGCCGGTGTCTTCCGATTGATGCGCGAGGCCGTCGACGTCTTGCTCGAAAGCGTTCCGCCGGGCCTCGACCCGGACGCAGTGGAAGCGCGGCTACGGCGGATAGCGGGCGTCGGCGGCTTGCACGATCTGCACGTTTGGTCGATCGGCAGCTCGTCGTATGCCCTGTCCGCACACGTGTTGCTCGAGGACCGGCGAATCAGCGAGGCGGCCACGATATTGCGCGAAATCGACGAATGTCTGAAGCGGGACTTTCGTATCGGGCATGTGACGGTACAGTTCGAATGCGACAACTGTCCGGTCGTGGTCGCGCATTAAGGCCGTCATAACCAAGGGCGAGGGGCGGACCTCGAGCCGGGCGAAGCCGACTCGGTTATGAATTCCACGTCATCCAAAGCGGTCGTCCTCTCGACCGCTCGCACGCCATTCGGTAAGCTCGGCGGCGGTCTCGCTCCGCTCGAGGCCACGACGCTCGGCGCGGTCGCGTTGGCGGCAGCCATCGAGCGCGCGGGCATCGATCCGAGCGACGTCGACCACGCCATTTTCGGTCAAGTGCTGCAAGCCGGTGCGGGACAAAATCCGGCTCGCCAAGTGATCTTTAAATCCGGCCTTGCGAAAACCGTAACCGCCGAAACGGTCAACAAAGTTTGCGCGTCGGGTCTCGTCGCGATCGCGTACGCGATGCGGTCGATCAACGCCGGAGCGCGTACGGTCGTCGCCGCCGGCGGCATGGAGTCGATGTCGAACGCGCCGTATCTGCTGCGCAGCGCACGGTTCGGATACCGCTTCGGTAACGGCGAGCTGGTCGACGCGATGGTCTACGACGGACTGTGGGATCAATATTTTCCGATGACGATGTCGTCGCAAGGAAATCTAGTCGCTACCGAACTCGGTTTATCACGCGAAGATCAAGATCGTTTCGCGCTTGCAAGCCATCAACGCGCGGCCGAAACGCACGCCGCGGGTCACTTCGATGCCGAAATCGTTCCCGTTCGCGTCGCGACCAAGTCGCGCGGAAAAGTTGTGGTCGACGCGCTCCCGCGTCGCGGCCAGGTTCGCGTCCCGGCCTCGGTCGGAGGCGGTTCGAATCGTATGTGGGATCATCAACCATCCGAACAGTTCACGCTAGATTACGAAAAATACGCTCCGTTCGTCACCGGCAATGAAGCCTCGACGACGGTCGACCGCGATGAATCGGTACGCACGGATGCCAGCGCGGAAGCGATGGCAAAACTGCGCCCGCTCGATCCGGGCGGTACGATTACGGCAGCCAACGCGCCGGGCGTCAACGACGGCGCGGCAGCGATGATCCTGGCCGATGCGGGTTACGCAGCCCAGCACGGACGCGAAGTGCTCGCTACGGTGTTGGATCATGCCGACGTGGCGTGGGACTCGCCGTACATCTGCATCACGCCCGCGATGGCCGCGCAGAAAATGCTCGATCGCGCCGGCCTCACGCGCGACGACATCGCTGTGTGGGAAATCAACGAGGCGTTTTCGGCCGTCGCAATCACATCGGCTCGCCATCTCGGCCTGGACGAGATCAACATCAACCGCTTCGGCGGTGCGGTCGCGATGGGCCATCCGATCGGCGCGTCCGGAACGCGCATCGTCGGAACCCTGATCAATCAGTTGCGCAAACGCGGCGGCGGATACGGAATTGCGTCGATTTGTTCGGGCGGTGGACAAGGCGACGCTTTGTTGATCAAAGTCGAGTAGGCGGAATGAAGATAGCGGTTATCGGTGCCGGCCAAATGGGCGCCGGCATCGCGCAGGTCGCTGCGACGAGCGGCCACGACGTGTTGCTCAACGACCGTAGCCCCGAATATATCGAACGCGGATTGGCCGGCATCGAAAAGAACCTCGATCGATCGGTCGAGAAAGGCCGGCTAACGGCAGCCGACCGCAACGCCGTCCTGGGGCGAATCGCGCCCGCGCCGGCGATCGATGCCTTCGACGTCGATCTGGCGATCGAGGCGGCGACCGAGCGTTTGGAGATCAAGCTCGAACTCTTTCGCCTGCTCGACGCACAGTGTTCGGTAAACGCGCGATTAGCGAGTAATACGTCGTCGATTTCGATCACCGAAATAGCCGCAGTTACCGCGCGCCCGGAGCGCGTGATCGGCATGCACTTCATGAATCCGGTGCCGGTGATGCAGCTGGTCGAAATTATCCGGGGCATCGCGACGTCGCAAGAGACGTTCGAGTTTACGCGCGATCTAGCCGCACAGATGGGCAAGACGCCGGTCGAAGTGCGCGACTTCCCGGGATTCGTCTCGAACCGCGTGTTGATGCCGATGATCAACGAAGCGATCTACACGGTATACGAAGGCGTCGCGACGCCCGAAGCCATCGACACCGTTATGAAGCTTGGCATGAATCATCCGATGGGGCCGCTGACGCTGGCCGATTTCATCGGGCTCGACACGTGTTTGGCGATTATGGAAGTGCTGCACGACGGGTTCGGCGATAGCAAATACCGGCCGTGTCCGCTACTGCGGCAATATGTCGCCGCCGGTTGGCTGGGACGCAAGAGCGGCCGCGGCTTCTACACGTATTAATGGATTCGACGTCGATCGCGTTCGAACTGACCGCCGACCAACGCGCTATCGGCGGGCTGGCAGCCGAGATCGCGCAACGCGAAATCGCTCCGCACATCGCGCAGTGGGATCGCGAGCATACGTTTCCGCGCGAGTTATACAAAAAGTTAACCGACGCCGGCATCATGGGCATCATCGTTCCCGAAGCGTATGGCGGGGTCGGCGCCGATTACGTATCGTACGCACTCGCGATCGAAGAGCTGGCTCGAGTGGACGCCGGCACGGCCGTTACGGTGTCGGTGCATTCCATGATTTGCGCCGCCATTTCGCGGCTCGGTAGCGACGCACAAAAAGAACGTTGGTTGCCGCAGTTGGCGACCGGCGACACGATTGCCGGATTTGCGCTGACGGAATCCGATGCCGGTTCGGACGCGGCTTCGCTTCGCTCGACCGCTCGCCGTCAAGATGACGGATACGTGTTGAACGGTCGCAAGCAATGGTGTACCAACGGCAGCTACTGCGACGTCGTAATGGGCATGTTCCGCACCGGCGGCCCCGGCCCTAAGGGCGTCAGCGCGTTCTTAATACCGCGCGGTACCACCGGCATCGTCGTCGAGCGCGTTACCGATAAGCTTGGAATTCGCACGAGCAACACGTGCGATCTCGCGTTCGAAGACGCGAAGATTCCCGGCGACGCGCTGCTCGGCAGCGAAGGCGACGGTTTCGGTGGTGCGATGACGGCGTTGACCTCCGGTCGGATCGGTATCACCGCGCAAGCCGTCGGCATTCTCGCAGCGTGTTTGGACGAATCCGTGCAGTTCGCAAAGGAGCGAATTGCATTCGGCAAACCGATCGGTGCGTTCGAAGGCGTATCGTTCAAAATCGCGCAGATGGCGATGGATCTCGACGCCGCGCGACTTCTACTGTATCGCGCAGCCGCGCTGGCCGACGCGGGCCGTCCGTTCACGATTGAAGCGTCAAAAGCCAAACTGTTTGCGTCGACCGCCGCGCGAAAGCATGCCGCGGAAGCGCTGCAAATTCACGGCGGTTACGGTTACACGACCGAGTTCGCTGTCGAACGGCACTATCGCGATGCCAAGGTCACCGAGATCTACGAAGGCACGTCCGAAATTCAACAGATCATCATCGCTCGTTCGCTATTGGGAAAATTTGAATGAACCTCATGGAGTATCAGGGCAAGGAGCTGTTTCGCCGGGCCGGGATTCCCGTTCCGCGCAACAGCCACGCCCCAACCGCGCAGCACGTCGCGGACTTTTTGAAAGAACAGGCCGGCGAGTGGGTCGTCAAAGCGCAAGTCTTGATGGGCGGTCGCGGGAAGGCCGGCAAAATTCAATTCGCAACCGGCGCCGACGAAGGCCGGCACGTCGCACAAAACATCTTGGCGACGCCGATGCCACCGAACAGGCAGAATCCCAACGGCGAACCGATCAAATCGTTGCTGGTCGAAGAGAAACTTCCGATCGAAAAAGAAGCCTACTGCGCGATTACGATCGACCGGGCTCAGAAAAGACCCGTGATCATGGTCAGCCGTTTCGGCGGCATGGATATCGAGGAAGTGTCCGAGCATCACCCCGAGTCGATCGCGAAAGCCTACATCGATACGGCCATCGGCTACTCACCCTTCATCGGGCGGCAGTTGGCGTTCGACGCGCAGCTCGATCCAGGTTATCGTAAGCAACTACCGGCGATTGTCGGAGCGCTGTACGAACTTTTTTTTGAGTACGGCGCTAAACTGGTCGAAATCAATCCGCTCGCGCTCACCAAAGACGGTAAGGTCGTCGCCTCCGATGCTAAAGTCGAACTCGATGACGATGCGCTGTTTCGCCATCCCGAATTCGCGAAGTGGCAAGAGGCGTTACCGCTCGATGAGGACGAGCGATTGGCGAGCAGCGCCGGCTTAGGAATCCGCAACTTCCTACGCTTCGACGGAACCGTCGGTACGATGGCCAACGGCGCGGGTTTGGCGATGGCTACGATGGACGCGGTCGCGTTCGCCGGCGGCAAAGTCGCGAACTTTCTCGATGTCGGCGGCGGCGCTAACGCCGAACGCGTGCGCAAATGTTACGAGCTGGTCGTCAACAACACCGGCGCCAAGTCGTTCTTCATCAACATCTTTGGTGGAATCACGCGTGGCGACGAAGTCGCGCGGGGTATCGTGGACGCAATGGCGACGACCAGCTCGCGTAAAATCCCGCTGGTCATTCGCCTGACCGGTAATAACGAAGAAGAAGGCCGGCGGATTTTGGCCGAGGCCGGGATGACGCCGGTCGAAACGATGGACGAAGGCGCTAAGCGCGCCGTGGAGGCCGCGGCGTGAGTATTTTCCTCGATAAAAACAGCAAGGTGATCGTGCAAGGCATCACCGGTGCCGAAGGCTCGCACCACACCGAGCGGATGCTCAAATACGGCACCAACATCGTCGGCGGCGTGACCCCCGGCAAAGGCGGACAGACGAGGTCGCACGGGTTGCCGGTGTTCGATACGGTTAAGGACGCGGTTGCCGCAACCGGCGCGACCCACACCTGTATCTTCGTGCCGCCACCGTTTGCGGCCGACGCGCTGTTCGAAGCGTATTACGCTGGAATCGGGACGGCGGTGTGTATTACCGAAGGCGTGCCGGTACACGACGTGCTCAAGGTGGTGGGAACCACGCCGGGCATGCGGATCATCGGGCCCAACTGCCCGGGGTTAATCTCTCCCGGCAAATCGTCGGTCGGCATCATGCCCGGCCACATTTTTCTCGAGGGCAATGTCGGCTTGGTTTCGCGCTCCGGCACCTTGACGTACGAAGTCGTCGATGGACTCACGCGGGCGGGGCTCGGCCAATCGACCTGCGTCGGTGTCGGCGGCGATCCGATCATCGGAACGACCTTCGTGGATTGCTTACGCGAATTTGCGAACGATTCTCAAACGAGCGCGATCGTTTTGTGCGGCGAGATCGGCGGGTCCGATGAGGAAGACGCCGCGGCCTTCATTGCCGAGCATCTGCCGCGCACGCCGATCGTGGCCTTTATCGGCGGGCGGAACGCGCCGCCCGGGAAATCGCTCGGCCACGCCGGGGCGATCGTCTCGGGCACCTTTGGAACTGCCAAGAGCAAGATCGAAGCGTTTCAAGCTGCGGGGGTCCCCGTTGCGGACCGCCCGTCCGAGGTTCCGGGTCTGCTTGCCCGCCGGATTGCTGGGATGAGTGCTTCGCAAGCATAGCGGCTCTCCTCAGCATTCTTAAAGGAACGTAAGTCACCAACGAAAAAGTGCCGCTTCACATCAAACAGGGAGGCGGCTGAGGATTTTTGCCGCTTCGCCTCCTTTTTTGATGCGACCACAGCACAACTGATTGAGGGAACAGAATGAAGACTTCACGGACCCTCCGTCACGTCGTCATGGCCGTAGCGCTGCTCGTCGCCTTTCTCGCCCAGGCAACATGGGTACTGGCGGGAACGACGGGCAGCTTAAGCGGTCAGGTATCGGATGAAACCGGAGCTCCAGTCGCAGGTGCGGCCGTAAAGGTCACCTCGGCTTCGCAAACGGCCACTGCTACCACAGACGGCGGCGGACACTTCTCATTCATTTCGCTTGCTCCCGACACGTACGTCGTGACGGTAACCAAGCAAGGCTACAACCCGAATAGCTATCCGGGTGTATCAGTTTTCGCCGACCAATCGCAAACGTTGGCTCTTCGGTTACCGAAGGGTCTTCGTCAAATCGCGCACGTGGCGGCAACGGCAGCCGGAAGCCTGGTAAAATCGGGCACCACGGCCGACGTCTATTCCGTCAACTCCGCGACCCAACAAACGGTGATGGGCAGCGGCGGCGGCTATAACCTGGACAGCGCCTACTCTGCGATTTACTCGCAGCCGGGCGTCACGTCGCAGATCGGTAACTACGGCTTCGGCCAGGTGTACTACATCCGCGGCTCGTCCTACAGCCAAGTCGGTTACGAGTATGACGGTGTCCCCGTCAACCGTGCCTTCGATAACTACAACGCCAACTCGCTTTCGAGCTTAGGCTCGCAAGAAACCGAAGTGTACACCGGCGGTTCGCCCGCCAGCGGCACGTCGGCGACGTTGGCCGGTTACATCAACCAGGTCATCAAGACCGGTACGTTCCCGGGCTATGCCCAGGGCAACTTCGGTCTTGGAACGCCGGGCTTCTACCATAAAGCCGGCGTTGAAGCCGGTGGTGCGACCCCGGATCGTCTCTTCTCATGGTATGTCGGTTTCCAAGGTTCCGATCAGTCGTATCGCACGATTGACAACAGCGACGGCGCGGGCATTGCAAACGATGGAAGCAGCCAGTACGGCATCTTCAACTCGTTCTTCAATCCGGTGGCCGGCCTATTCACCTCATACTATAACGGCCCATGGTCGACGTGCGGCGGTGCCGGAAATAACGGCACGGGCCAGATTCCGAAAGGCTCGCTGAGCGAGCTCGGAATTCCGGTCTGTAACTCGTACATCCCGTGGCAGGGCGGCTTCCTCGGTCTTCCGATGGACACGCAAGATCGCGAAAACGTCATGAACTTCCACTTCGGCATCCCGCATAAGAACGACGCGGGCCGTGACGACGTGCAAGCGCTGTTCTACAACTTCGCCTACCATCAAGACTTCGGTGGCAACATCGCTCAGCAGGGTGGACTCGCGACGTTGAACAGCAATCTCTCCGGCTGGGGCGGTCCGAACGGCATTGCCGAACAGGATTTCGGAGTCGGCCCGTACGCTCGCGAAAACGGACCGTACAGCAACTTGTGCGGTTACAACGCGGTACTTGCCGAGTTCGGCATTAGCGAAGGGTGCGGTTTCGGAGCATCCACGCTGAAGTACTACGACACGCAGATCTTCCAGCCCGGAACGGCGTTCGGACAGAACGCTGCGACGGCGCAGGCGACGCGCTACCTGGCGCCCAGCCAAGGCTCCTACGCGGCGGGAACCACAATTTCGCCGAGCAATACGGACACCACGTGGAACGACGCGTCCATCATCAAGCTGCAGTATCAAAAGAACTTCGGCTCGAGCGCGTACGTCCGTATTATGGGATACTCCTCCTACTCCGACTGGCTACAGTCCAACGCGAACGTTGCGGGCGAAGGTTTCAGCGGATACGGATACGGCACGACCGGTGCGGACTATCCGGCTCCGGACTACGAACTGGACACGCACACTCGTGGTGTTCAGTTACAAGCATCGGACCAGATCAACGCTCAGAACTTAATTTCGTTCACCGGCAACTACACGACCGCGACGGTCGTGCGCTGGAACAACCAGTTCTATTCCGCTCCCGGTAACGTGACGAACCTCATCGGGAAAAACGGCCAATGTTACAACTGGTCGTCGGGCGCGCAGTCGAACTGTTTACTTGGTTCTACTGCGGGCGGATACACGGGCGCTGGAACGGGTATCGGCAACGGTGGCCCAACCCAAGGCTGGACAACCAACAGTGCATGTGCTCCGGCAAACGGTATTGCTGGATCACCCGCCTGCGCCGCGGGTGCCTCCTTCCAAGTGACCGTGCCGCAAGGTTACGGAACACTGAACACGGTGCAACCGCAGTTCTCGTCGCTCGCGCTGACGGATGAATGGCGTCCCGGAGACAAATGGGACATCAACGCCGGCGTTCGCTTCGAAAGTTACGTCTACGATCTCGGCAACACGGTAAACCCGGAGTTTAACTTCTGGTTCAACCAAGCCGCGAATGCGTATTGCTACGACCCGAAAACCGGGCAACCGATTCTGCAGAATATCACTCCCGGATCTTCTCCAGGCTCCTTAGGCCCGCAGATCCTTCCGAATTCCGGTGCCGGCGAGACTGCCGGACTTTGCTACAATGGCGATGGCACGCCGTATATCTCGCCGTCGGGCATTCAGGCCCGCCATCCGAACGGTAAGAATGGAAGCCAGCTGTACACCAACCAAGGTGCGACGGGTTTCTCGCATCCGGAATGGTCGCCTCGTATCGGCGGCACCTACTCGTTCGATCCGAACGACGTGCTGCGCTTCAACTACGGCCGCTTCACCCAACCGACGCAAACTGCGTACGAACAGTACAGCAATGCTTCGGGTTTGGGAGCTGCGAAGTTTGACTATACCTACTTCTGGGGACTCGGCTTCAACACGCCGGATCACGATAACCCGGTGCAGGTATCCAACAACTACGATCTGTCGTACGAAAAGCATTTCGCGAACACAGACGTATCGTTGAAGCTCTCGCCGTTCTATCGTTGGACGACGAACCAGCTGGTCACGATTTCGCTGGGTGGTAACTTCGCCTCCGCGATTAACGCGGCGACGCAGAAAACCTCGGGCGTCGAACTCGCCATTCAAAAAGGTGATCCGAGCCGCAATGGCCTGTCGGGTCAGTTCAGCTACACCTACACCGACGCGAAGATTAAGTATTCGACGTTGGCGAACGGGTCGAATGGTATCGACATCATCAACAACTACATCAACGGCTTCAATAAGCTGACCAAAGCCGGCGGTGGCTCACCGTGGTATTGCACCAACGCTAAAGGCCCGAACGGCAGCAATGGTCCGTCCGCGAACGGTCAGTGCGGTCCGGGTCAAGCTCCGATCGCCAACCCGTACTACAGCGAAGGCCCGCAAGGGTTGCTCGATCGCAACGGTTGGTACGATACCTATCCGAACGAACCGCCGCAGGCCACTCCGGATGAGGGGCTATCGGCAATCTCGCCCAACGTGTTTGCTGGTTTCTTGAACTACAAGCACGACAAGTTCACCGCAACCGTGAACGCGATCCTGAACGAAGGCACCTCATACGGTTCGCCGCTCAGTATCATTGGGCTCGATCCGCGTACGTGTTCGGGCAATCAATCCGGCATTGCCGGCAACTCGAAGTACGCAGGGTATGCAGACTTCCAAACCTGCGGCCCCTCGACGTTCGTTGCGTCGGGCAACTTAGCGATCCCGGATCCCCAAACCGGTACGTTTGACAACGTCGGCCAATTCCGCGAACCGTGGCAGCTCAACATGGGTCTGCAGTTCGGGTACGATGTTACTCCGCGTATCCACCTCACCGCGACGCTGGCGAACGTGTTGAACACGTGCTTCGGCGGTTCGGCTGAGAGTTGGACGGCGAAGTACAACCCGAACAACATCGTTTGCGCCTATGCCGGCAATGGCCAAACCTACATCGGCAACCAGCCCGGCGCGGGCTTCTTCTACGGAGCATCGGGTCACGATCCGGCGAACGGCACGGCGGGATACCCCGGCGTGTTCAACTCGCAGTATCAACCGCTGTTCGGCGCCCTTCCCTTCCAGGTGTACTTCAACGCTCAGATCCGCCTCTAGCAGGTTGGTCTAGCGCCGGAAGGCGCCGGAAAAATAAAGCCCCCGTTCGAAAGAGCGGGGGCTTTTTGTGTGCGGGCAACGGGAGCAGGTCGACCTGTGTCACAACCCGGTTGGCCTCAGCGCTTCCTCAGGTAACGGCCGGCGCACATTTCGCCCTTCCAATGGGGCGACGAACGGGGCGTCGCGCCGTGCATCCCTTGTAATAAGGATCGAGGAGCAATGAGTACTTCACGCACGCTTCGTCGAGCGGGTTTGGCAGTTGCGCTCCTGGTCGCATTCCTCGTCCAGGGAACATGGGTTCTGGCGGGAACGACCGGCGGCCTCAGCGGCCAAGTCACCGACGAAACCGGAGCCCCCGTCGCGGGCGCCGCGGTCAAAGCCGCGTCCGCTTCGCAGACGGTTACCGCCACCACCGACGGCGGCGGCCATTTTTCGTTCCTCTCGCTTGCGCCCGACACGTACATCGTTTCGGTGAGCAAGCCAGGGTACGCACCAGCCTCCAACCCGGGCGTGGTCGTTTTTGCCGACCAAGCTCAAAATCTCGCTCTGCGGGTGCAAAAGGGTGCCCTAAAAACGATCGTTCACGTGTCGTCGACCGCGTCCGGAAACCTCGTTAAATCCGGTACGACAGCCGACGTCTACTCTGTCAATTCCGCCACCCAGCAAGCGGTGCAAGGCACCGGCGGTGGCTACAATCTCGACAGCGCCTACTCTGCGATTTATTCGCAGCCTGGCGTAACGTCGCAGATCGGCATGTATGGCTTCGGCCAGGTCTACTACATTCGCGGTTCGGCGTACAGTCAAGTCGGCTACGAGTACGACGGGATCCCCGTCAACCGCGCGTTCGACAACTATAACGGCCAATCGCTTTCAAACTTAGGCTCGCAAGAGACCGAAGTGTACACCGGCGGCTCGCCTGCCGGCGGCTCGTCGGCAACGCTCGGCGGCTACGTCAACCAGGTGATTAAGACCGGCACGTTCCCGGGGTATGCGCAAGCAAATCTCGGCATCGGTACGCCGGGCTTCTATCATAAGGCCGGCGTCGAAGCCGGCGGCGCGACGCCCGATCGTTTGTTCTCGTGGTACGTCGGCATCCAAGGCAACAATCAAACGTACAACACGATCGACAACAATAACGGTGCCGGGATTCCGACCGACGGCAGCGGTCCAGACGGAATCTTTTCGTCGGACTTCAACCCGATCGCCGGTGTATTCACCGACTACGGAAACGGTCCGTACTCGACGTGTACGCCCAACGGGCCGCCTAAGGGCGCATCGGTAAACATCATCCCCGTTTGTAACTCCTACGCACCATGGGCGGGCTCGGGCTTTCTGGGCACGCCGTTGGTGACGCAAGATCGTGAGAACATCATCAACCTCCACTTCGGCATCCCCCATCATGGCGATGCCGGCCGCGATGATATCCAAGCGTTGTTTTACAACTTTGGATATCACCAAGAGTTCGGTGGCTCGATCGATCAACAGGGCGGTTTAGGTTTCTTAAACAGCAACCTCGCCGGCTGGGGCGGACCCAGCGGATACGCCGAAGCCTTCGGCGCGGGAGCATATAACGGTCTCAATGGGCCGTATAGCAACTTGTGCGGATACAACGCGGTGCTGTTCGGTCCGGGCGCGTGCGCGACGACCGGCGGATCTCCGCTGCGCTACGCCGACACGACGATCTTTAATCCCGGCACGACGTTCGGTCAGAGCGCCACTGGTGTCGGATCGACGACGTATTTCGCACCGAGCCAAGTCCAACACAGTCCCGGTGCGGGCATCTCGCCGACGAACCTCGATACCACGTGGAACGACGGTTCGATCATCAAGCTGCAATACCAGAAGAATATCGGTTCGAACGCCTACGTGCGATTGCTCGGCTATACGTTCTATTCCGACTGGCTCATGTCGTCGGCCAATTTCGCCGGCCAATTCGTGACCGGATATGGCTACCTCAGCACCGGCGCCGATTATCCGTCGCCCGATTACGAGTTGAGCTCGCATACGCGCGGACTTCAACTGCAGGCGGCAGATCAGGTCAACGCGCAAAACTTGTTGACCTTCACCGGCAACTACACGACGGCGAATGTAACGCGCTGGAACAACCAATGGTACGCCGCACCGGGCAATGTGACGAACTTGGTGGGCGCCAACGGTCAGTGCTACGACGCAGGCTCCGGAGCGTTATCTAACTGCCTCGAGAATGGCACAGCGGGATCGTACTCGAACCCGACGCCATCGACGTGGAGCGGCGGAAGCGCCTGCGCGAATCTTCCGAAAAATTCGCCTGCTTGCGCGGCCAACGCGAACTTCATCGTTACCGTGCCGCAAGGCTACGGTACGATCAACGAGGTGCAACCGCAGTTTTCGTCGGCGGCGCTCCAAGACGAGTTTCGTCCGAACGATAAACTCGACCTCAACCTCGGCGTTCGTTTCGAAAGTTACGTTTACGATCTCCAGAATACGGACACTGCCGAGAACAACTTCTGGTTCGCGCAAGCGGCCAACGCCTATTGTTACGATCCGGGTACGGGACAGCCGATTCTCGTGCAAGTGCCGCTCGGATCGCCGCCGAGCCAAGCCGGCCCGGTGATCGCTCCGAATAGCGGATCCGCCGAAAAGCCCGGATTGTGTTACGAATCGGGTGGTTCACCGCTCATCGCCCCGTCCGGCAAACAAGCGCTGCATCCGAACGGTAAGAACGGAAGCATGCTGTACACCAACCAAGGCGTTAACGGTTTCTCACATCCCGAATGGTCGCCGCGCGTCGGCGGGACGTACACATTCGATCCGAACACCGTCGTTCGTTTCAGCTACGGCCGGTACACGCAACCGACGCAAACCGCGTACGAGCAGTACCTCAACGCATCGGGCCTGGGGGCCGCGAAGTTCGACTTCACGCACTTCTGGGGGCTCGGATTCGACACGCCGAACCACGACAATCCCGTGCAGGTTTCGAACAACTACGACTTGTCGTTCGAAGAGCATCTGAAGGGAACGGACGTCACGCTCAAGCTGTCGCCATTCTATCGATACACGACCAACCAGCTCGTGACGGTATCGTTGGGCGGAAGCTTCGCCTCGGCGATTAACGCCGCGACGCAGCGCACCGAAGGTGTCGAGCTCGCCATTCAAAAAGGCGACCCGTCACGCAACGGTCTGTCGGGTCAGCTCAGCTACACCTACACCAACGCGAAAATCAAATACAGTACGTTGGCGAACGGTTCGAACGCCATCGACGTGATCAACGGATACATCACGGCGTTCAACGGTCTCACCAAAGCAGGCGGCGGTTCTCCCTGGTATTGCACCAACGGGAAAGGCCCAAATGGAAGCAACGGAGGGTCGCAAAACGGCGTTTGTGGAGCGAAGCAACAACCGATCGCGAATCCGTACTACGGGGACTCGCTCCAAGGTACGCTTGATCGCAACGGTTGGTACGATACGTACGCGAACAACCCGCCGCAGTCGTCGCCGGATACGGTAACGTCCTCGGCCATCTCACCCAACGTGTTCACCGGCTTCTTGAACTTCAAGCACGATCGCTTCACGGCGACGGTGAACGCCATTCTCAACGAAGGCACGACCTACGGTTCTCCGCTTGCGATCGTCGGTCTGGATCCGCGCGTATGCTCGGCCAACCAGAGCGGCGTCGCGGGCATCGGTGCACCATACAAAGGGTATGCCAACTACCAGTCCTGCGGTTTTTCGGGTGCGGTCACCTCGGGATATCTCGCGATTCCCGATCCGCAGACGGGTAACTTCGACGGCTTAACGCAGTTCCGCGAACCGTGGCAGCTCAATATGGGCTTGCAGTTCGGGTACGCAGTGACGCCGCGAATTCAACTGACCGCGACGTTGGCGAACGTCGTCAACACCTGCTTCGGCGGTTCGGCCGAAAATTGGACCGCGGCGTACAAGCCGAACGGTATTGTGTGCGGATACGCCCCGAACGGTTTCGCGTACGTCGGCAATCAGCCGGGTGCGGGATTCTTCTACGGAGCCTCCGGTCACGATCCGGCCAACGGAACGGCGGGATACCCTGGAGTATTCAACCAGCAGTATCAACCGCTGTTCAACGCGATTCCATTCCAAGTCTACTTTAACGCTCAGATCCGTCTCTAGCGCCACAACGGAGCGTTGACCACGAGAGCCTTCCGCTTAGGCGGAAGGCTCTTTGCGTTTGCACTCCTTCCGAACGCGGTCACGCAATGCAAGCATTCATCGTTAGCCAAGTATGAGGGGTCGCCGACTCGTCGTCGCGCTCGTCCTAGCGGCATCCATGTATGCTGCTTCGCCTGCCGCCGAACCCTACGGACCGCAGTCGTTTGCGGGTAACACCGGCTGGCTGAATAGCGGCCCCATCGACGCGCACTCGTTGCGCGGGTCGATCGTGCTAGTCGACTTTTGGGAGTACACGTGCGTCAACTGCTTGCGTACGTTGCCATATTTGCGCGAGTGGTACAAACGCTACGCGAAGTACGGCTTTACGATCGTCGGCGTCCACACACCCGAGTTCGATTTTTCGGCGCAACCCGTCAACGTCCAAGCTGCCGTCCGCCGATTGGACATCGGATGGCCGGTAGTGATGGATGCGAACCTCGCAATTTGGAATCAATATCGCAACGACGGCTGGCCGCACGAATATCTGTACGATCGCGGCGGGCGGCTGGTCGAAAGCGTTTTCGGCGAAGGGCGCTATCAGGATACCGAACGCGAGATCCAGCGGCTGTTGGAGGCCGGCGGCGTGCACGGGCTTCCACCGGTCGTTCCGCTGCTGGCCCAAGATAGTTACGACAAACCGGGCGCCGTGTGCTATCCGCAAACTGCCGAGCTGATCGTGAAGCACGTTCCGGTCGCAAACGCCGGCGCGTTCGAGCAGCCCGGCGGCGAGAACCAATATCTCGACAGCGCACACCACGTCGATGGCCGTTTGTATCTGCAAGGCTATTGGAAGCGTTCGTCCGACGCGGTCGTCACCACCGCCCCTAGCGATTCGGCGGCGCTGGCCTATCACGCGATCCAAGTGGTCGCCGTCATGAAACCTGAAAATGGCAGCGCGATTCACGTCGACGTGACGCAGAACGGACGCCCGTTGTCGCGCGCCGACGCCGGCAGCGACATTCGCTTCGATTCCGCGGGCCAGTCGTTCGTAATCGTCGATGCCGCGCGCGCCTACGATCTCGTTGCGAACCCCGCATTCGGCCAATACGAGCTGCGCCTGTCCCCACAGCAATACGGACTGGGGCTGTACAGTTTTGCATTCGAGTCGTGCGAGGTTCCGCATCCATGAAAATTATCGTCGTCTTGCTCTGCGCGATATTTGCGACCGCGACCCTCGCGCGTGCCGACGAGCAGCCGACCAATACCGGCCCGCTCTCGCCTTCGGAGCAGTCGTTCGTCGACACGGTTCGTATCGATTTGTTACATCGCTTTCCGCGCGTTACCGATGCGGAAAAGGCCGGATACGTACGCTACACCGGCATCGACGATACCGGCGCGGTCAGCTACGCCGACCGTCGTTGGAACTCCGACCCAACCCATCCCAGTCAGCTCTGGTACGACGTGTCGGGCAATCTCTTGGGTGCCGATTTTTCCGTGCCGCGTCCGCATCAAGAAGCGCGTCCCGTCCTATGGGGCATCGACGCCGGACGCTGGTACGAATTTAACGGACACGTGCACTATACGATCGTCGATCCAAGCCAGAAGAAAACGATCTATGACCAATGGGTTTGGAACGACGACTTCACGGCCGCCGGCGGCAGTTTGAGCGATCCGTCGGCAGAGACACTGGTTAAACTCGGACGCGTACCATCGGCCACCGACGTAGGCACGATTTTCGAATTTCCGACAATTTGGGATCTCGTCGTGTGGGTGCGCCCTCACAGTGCCGGTTTGCTGCACTGGTAAAGGATGAAAACCGGCCGGCATCAATCGTAGGACTCTAAGCGCGCGAGCGAAAGCTGACAAAATTGGGATTCACGCAATAAACGGTGGAGGAGCGCGGCTATGAGTATTCGTGGCATCGTCCGGCGGGTTGGCACGGCCGGTATTTGTGCGATCACTTTTTTGCTCGCTCCGGCATGGGGCTTGGCCGGCACGACCGGTGCGCTGAGCGGCCGCGTCGTGAACGAAAGCGGCGCCGCCGTCGCGGGCGCGGTCGTTCGAGCTTCGTCCCCATCGCAAAATGCCACGACGACTTCGGACGCTTCGGGGCACTTCGCGTTTCTGACCCTCGCACCCGATACATACGTCGTCACGGCAGATAAGAACGGATTCGGCGGCGCGTCGACCGCGGGCGTGACGGTCTTCGCCGATCAAAACCTGACCCTTCAACTGCTGCTTCGCAAGTCGCTGAAGAACATCGCGAACGTGACGTCGCAGGCGCGCGGGACGTTGGTGCAACCGGGCACGACGGTCGACGTCTACGCGGTCAACTCGGCGACGGCAGCGCAGCTCGCCACCGGCGCCGGCGGCAACAATCTCGATAGCTCGTATTCGGCAATCTACCAGCAGCCCGGCGTGTTAGGCTTGCCGGGCAACTACGGTTTCGGGCAAGTCTTTTTCATCCACGGTTCGAGCTATAACCAGATCGGTTACGAGTTCGACGGCGTGCCCGTCAACCGTTCGTTCGACAACTATCAGGCCAGCTCGCTGTCCAACTTGGGCGCTTCGTCGGTCGAAGTGTACACCGGCGGTGGTCCCGCTAACGCGACGTCTCCGACGCTGGGCGGCTACATCAACCAGGTCATCAAGACCGGAACGTTTCCCGGATACGCCAACGCGACCCTCGGCGTCGGGTCGCCGGCCTACTATCACAAAGCCGAAGTCGAGGCCGGCGGCTCGACGCCAGACCGTTTATTCTCGTGGTACGTCGGCATTCGCGGTACCAATCAAATCCCATACGAGTACAACGACGAGAACGGTGGTAATCTCAATCCCGACGGCGACAACCCGTATGCGGTGCAAGGCTTCTCGTTCAATACGCTGTTACTTCCACCCGAAGAAATTCTGGGAACCAGCGCACGCGGACCCTGGTCGACGTGCATCGACGGTGGCGCAGTAGCGCCGGCCAACGGTTCGTATCTCTCGCCGCTCATCGCCCAAATCTATGGCCAGAAAAAGCTCGGCACGTGTAACGTGTACAGTCCGTTGGAAGCGACGGGGACCGTCGCACTGGGCGGCGACGATTTGAGCGATCGCGAAAACGTCATTAACTTCCACATCGGCATTCCGCATAAGAACGACGGCGGACGCGACGACGTTCAACTGCTCTACGACAATTTTTTCTACCAGACGACCTCGTGGGATAACCTCTCGACGTTCGGCGGCCTGCCGTTCTTTCAACAGTACCTTTCGCCGGCGGGCAACCCCAATGGATCCGGTGCGTACAACTCGTTTATGGTCAACCTATTTGGCAAGAAGTATGCGCTGCCGGCGGCGCAAATGCCGGCGTATGCTGGAATGTGCGCGTATTTCAATCTTTTCAACGAGTTCGGTGCGTCGCCCCCATGTGCGTCGACCGGGTATTCTCCCGCCCCGTACTACGACGCACAACAGATCGTCGGCGCGAAATTCGGACAATCCGCGCTCGGCTCGCCGAATATCGTAGCACCATATTACTTTCCGAGCACGGCTACGGACCGCGCATTCGGCTCCGGATTTTCTCCGTATCAAAACTCCGATACCAACAATAACGGCTCGATCATCAAAGTACAGTACACCAAGAATTTTGGATCTAGCGCTTTTCTGCGATTCTTCGCGTATTCGTTCTACTCCGACTGGTTGATGACCGATCCCAACTACGGCCTGACGCCGTTCTACGTCGGCGGCGGAGCGGCCGGCGACTACGAACTGAATACGCATACGCGCGGTCTCAATCTCGATTTTTCGGAC
Organism: Candidatus Tumulicola sp.; assembly: GCA_036490475.1. Taxonomy (NCBI): domain Bacteria; kingdom Bacillati; phylum Vulcanimicrobiota; class Vulcanimicrobiia; order Vulcanimicrobiales; family Vulcanimicrobiaceae; genus Candidatus Tumulicola; species Candidatus Tumulicola sp. Next base: position 359,142 of record DASXDT010000006.1, on the reverse strand, counting down.
CAGATCAACCAGCAAAACCTCTTGTCCGCCACGGCAAGCTATACGACGGCAAGCGTGTTGCGCAACAACAACCAGCAGTATACGTTCTCTGCAAACGGCACCCCGATCGCAACGCTGCAGGCCCCCGACGGTAGCTGCTATGCGGCGTACAATAACCAGCAGAAGGGCGGCCTAATCGACCCGGGTTATGCGAAGTCGCTGCAAGCCGGGGATCCCGTATCGTGCCTATCGGCACTTGCCGGCGCTCCGGTGAATGCAGTGCAACACGGCCAGAACAATTGTCCAGTGGGAAAAACCTTTGGGTGCCTGCAAGCCGTTCCGGGTGATACGCCCGCGGGCACGACGTGGAAGCTCACGCAGAACCTCGAACAAAATGCCAACATCAACACCGTCAGTCCAAAATTTCTCACCGCCGCACTGCAAGACGAGTGGCGGCCAAGTGACAAGCTCGACATCAACGCGGGCGTTCGATTCGAAAGCTACGGATACGGTCTGGGTAATTACGAGTCTGCCGAGCAGCAGTTCTGGTTCGCCCAAATCAACGCGACGGTGTGCGTCGACCCGCGCGGATTGCAACAAGTCAATCAGAGTGACTTTAACAACGGCCGGGATCGCTTCCGGCTGGTTCCAGACGGATATCCGTCCTACTTAACGACCGCTCCCGGTGTCGCATGTCCGACCGATCCGCTCACCGGCGATAAACTCTACCATCCAGGCCAACACGGCGTACCGGCAATCACGCTCGGTGGCAGCGGAACGATTACCAATAACACCGAATCGCCGCGTTTCGGGCTGACCTATGCGTTCAATCCGGATAGCGTCTTCCGCTTTTCGTACGGACGGTACACGCAACCGACGCCGACCGCCGACGAGCAAGTGCTGACGTATCCCGACGGCTACCAGATGGCGACCAATCTGTACGATTCGTCATATTACAACAATGGCTACGCGTCGATCGTGCACAACAATCCAGTCCAGTTTTCGAACAACTTCGATGCATCGTTCGAACAGCGGTTGAAGGGCACGGACTGGAGCTACAAGATCTCGCCGTACTATCGGTATACGTCCAATCAATCGGTGTCGGTGGCGCTTCCGGGTGGCCTCGCCGGCGCGTTTAACTCCGGCACGCAGAAGACGCAAGGCTTGGAAGTCGCGATCCAAAAAGGCGACGCATCGCGAAACGGCTTCTCGGGCCAGCTTTCGTACACGTATACGTATTCGCAGCTCAAGTACTCGTTGATCAACGGAACCAACATCGTCTCGACCTTGCTGAGCGCGCTAAAACCGTTCGTGAGCTTGGAAAAGATCAACGGCGGCGCGCAGTGCTATGCCAATGGTAAGCCCGAAAATTGTAAGAAATCGGACGCGGTGTACAACCCGTACTACAAGTTCACGTACACCAATGCCGAACTCGCGAGTCAGTATCCGCTGACCGCGTTCTATCCGACCTACGCCAACTATTTCCCAGACGGACTGAACGACGGCGACGGTTCGACGATCATTCCACCGAACGTGTTTGCCGGATTTCTATCGTACAAGCACAACCGCTTCCAAATTACCGCGACCGGCAATCTTTGGGAGGGTACGCAGTACGGTTCGCCTGCCGAGTTCGCGGGATACGATCCGCGGTCGTGTATCTATAACCAAGGCCAGCTCGGAATAGTGCCGGGCTCGAAGTACGGCGATTACCAAACCTGCGCGTCGGAAATCTCGATACCGAATCCCGTGACCGGCAAGTTCGACGGTATCGCGCAATATCGCGAGCCGTGGGAGTTTAATCTCGGCGCGCAGATCGGCTACGACATCACGCCCCGCATCCATGCGAGCGCGATGTTTGCAAACATCATGACCGCGTGTTTCGGCGGTTCGGCCGAGCCGTGGACGGCGGCATACCCGCCCAACGGCGTCATCTGCGGATATTATCCGAACAGCGAGTACTTAGGCTGGTCGCCGGGCGAAGCGTACAATACCGCCGGCGCCGGATACTTCTACGGTAATTCGCCGCACCAGTCGGTGAACGGCACGGCCGGCTACCCGAAGATCTTCGATCAGGCCTACGCGCCCTCGACGAGCCAGATCGCCTCGCCGTTCCAGGTATACATGACCGTACAGGTGCGTTTGTAGGGGAGCGCTCGAGCGCGGCGGGGCCGGAGCGTTGCGGAGCGAAGCGCTGGCACCGATGCAATACGGCTACAAGTGCGAGGATTGCGAGGTCGCAATCTTTCCGGTGACGACGCGCAGCGAGCTGCGGTGGCTCAAAGACCGCACCCACATCGTGCGCGAGGTCTCGAAGCACTCGACCGGGGGCCTCGACTCGTGGATGGCCGAGGGCTTCGCGTTTCTCGACGAGCACGAAGGTCACAGCATCGTGCTCGTCTCGCGGCGCTGAAGCGCCCGCCGGCCAAAAATAAAGATGGCGCCCAAGGGGCGCCATCTTCGCACATCACTGATTTTCGGGAACTACTCGGGGATTCGCAGCTTCTGACCTGGCTGCAGAGCAGCCCCATGCAAGTGGTTGACCGCGTCGATTGTATCGATGGTCTGCTGGATGTCGCCTCCGGCATCGTGCGCCGCGGCGATCGACCACAACGTGTCGCCTGGGTGCACCGTAACGTTGGCATACCGCTCAGCGCCGGCGGCATAGAGCCGCATGCTCGAGAGCGTCGGCAGCGCTACGATTAGACTGAGGGCCGCCAGCGCGATCGCCGGCATGAGCGTGAACCGTTTGCGCCTTACCACTTTTTGTTTCTCCCCTGCGAGCGTACGATTAAACCCGGTTTTCGGTCGGAAATCCCATATTTAGGGCCAAACGTCTGTTCGTCCACTACATTTTAGCACGAAGCTGCCAAGCGATGTCAAGATTTATCGAACGTATGTTTGCCAAGAAATTGAGAATATGGTACGGTGATACCGTTTTGAGGTGCCATATGGGTGGCATTGTCGCGCCTCGGATGGGAGAGAATTATGGCTGGATCGACCGGCGAACGGCCTGCGACCGAAAAGCAGACGCAGGTTCTGGCAGCGATCGACGCCTTCAGGGCCGAGCACGGCTACCCGCCGTCGGTTCGTGAGATCGGCCAGCGGGTCGGCCTGTCGTCCACCTCGACGATCCACGCCCATTTGAAAGCGCTCGAACGTCGCGGGTTGATCTCGCGCGATCCTACCAAGCCTCGAGCGCTGCGTTCGAGCAGCTTGGATCAGCAACCGATTCGCGACAGCGTCCTGCTGCCGATCGTCGGAAAGGTCGCCGCCGGCGTGCCAATCACTGCGGCCGAAAATATCGAGGGCGATTTCTTGCTCTCGGCCGATTTCGTCCCGCGCGCGTCGGACGCGTTCATGCTGCGCGTCCAGGGCGACTCGATGATCGACGCGGCGATTTTGGATGGCGACCTCTTAGTCGTCCGGCCCCGCCGTACGGCCGAAAACGGCGAAATCGTAGTCGCCATGCTCGACGGCGAGGCGACCGTCAAGCGCTACTACCGGGAGACGGGTCGCGTCCGATTGCAGCCGGAGAATCCGAGCATGGCGCCAATCTACGCGAGCGATGTCGAGATCCTCGGCCGAGTCGAGGCCGTCGTCCGGCGCTTATAGCGCCGCACTCTTTGCCTGGTTCGAGCGGCGGGCGGTTCCCGTCATGCGCCGCCTCGGAGACTGGCCCTTCGTCGTCGCCGTGCGCGAGGCGCTCCCCTGGAGTATCGGTGGTCTAGCCGTCGCCTTCGTCGCGGTGTTGTTCGTGCAGCCCGCGGCTCTCGGTCACAGCTCGTCCCTTGGATTACGCATCGCCGGCGCGCTGCTGCCCGCCTTCGGCGTAATGGCGGCCGTTCTGGCGGTCGCACTACCGTTGCGATTTGCCAGGTGTGCGCGCTACGCGCCCATCCCGATGGTCGCCGGCAGCGCGTTGGCTTTTTTGGCTGCGTTGCCGCATCGCGGAGCTCCCGATGTCGTCGCGTATCTGCGCGCGGTCGGTCCTTCGGGTTTGTTTTTGGCGATGATGGCGTGCGGTCTAACGGCCTTTTTCGCGTGGTTGCTGCGGTCGCGCGAATCGGTCGCTCGTCAATGGCTCGCTGCGGCAACGGCGATAGCGTTTTTCCTGGGACTCGCGCTGCTTGGGGTCGTTCCGTCGGCCCTTATTGCCGAGGCGATGCACCCGATCGCACGCATGGGCGATTCTTACCTCGCGCTGGTGGTCATCGTGCTCGCCCAATCGCTGTTGTGGTCGGCCGGGGTCCACGGACCGGCATTGCTGGCTACGATCGTGACGCCGGTCTATCTGACGATGCAGATGCAAAACACGCACGCATATTCCTCACACTCGCCATTGCCGTTCATCGTGGTCACGTCGTTGTTTCTATTCGTTTTCCCGGGAGGATCGGGGTCGACGCTGCCGTTGGCTGCGATGCTGTCGTTTTCGCGCGTCAAACATCTGCGGAGGATCGGCCGTCTGACGATTCTTCCGGCGCTATGTAACATCAACGACCCGCTGATCTTTGGCTTGCCGATCGTCTTCAATCCATATCTCATCGTGCCGTTTATCCTCGCTCCGCTGATTCTCGCGACGCTGACGTACGCAGCCGTCGCGTTCGGCTTCGTCGCGCGCGCGGCGTTTTACGTGCCGTCGTCGATTCCGTCGTTCGTTTCGGCGTATGTAGCGACCCAGGACGTACGATCCGTCGCATTGGTAGCGATCAACATCGGCATCGCGACGCTCGTGTATTACCCATTCGTCCGCGCGTACGAACGCCATCTGGAAAGCACTCTCAGCGTATGAGCCTCCACCGTATGTGCGATCGCTTGTCGCTGCCGTCCGCACTTCGCCTGGCTGCCGAACGCGCGCACGAACGGACGCGCGATATCGTATACGACGCGCAGCGCGAGGTTGCGCTCAACGTGCTCGATGCCTTTCTCGCGCAAGGCATCGCGGAGAGCGATCTAACCGGTACGTTCGGATACGGGTACGACGACGCGGCGCGCGCTACGTACGAGGCGCTCCTCGCGCGCATTTTTGGCACCGAGCGCGTTCTGGCGCGTCTCTCGATCGTGAGCGGTACGCACGCCATCGTCGTCGCATTAGCTGCATGCGCGCCCTCGGGCAGCGGCATTCTGGCCGCAACCGGACGTCCGTACGACACGTTGCGTAACGCGATCGTCGACGATCCGCGCTCCCTGGTCGCGCGCGGCCGGCGCTATCGCGAGATCGCCCTGTGCGACGACGGAACGGTCGACACCGGCGCGCTCCAACGCGCGCTGTCCGAAGAGCGTGCTTCGGTCGTCTTCTTGCAACGTTCGCGCGGATACGCGCCGCGCCGGTCGATTCCGGTCGACGAATGTGCGCGCGCCGTTCGCGCGGTCAAAGCGATCGATCCCGATGCGTTGGTGCTGATCGATAACTGTTACGGCGAACTGGTCGAGGAACGCGAACCGACGCATGCCGGCGCGGATGCAATCATGGGTTCGTTAATTAAGAATCTCGGCGGCTCGATCGCGCCGGGCGGAGGATATATCGCCGGTACGGCCGCCGTCGTCGATCGCGTCGCCGCCTATCTCTACGCGCCGGGCTTAGGGGATGCGTTGGGGCCGACACTTGGATTCGGCCGGGCGTTCGTGCAAGGGCTTTTTCTCGCACCGGCCGTCGTCGAACAATGCTTACGCGGCCTGGATTTTGCGGCCGCGCTTTTTGACGAACTCGGCTTCGCCGTCGATCCGCAACCGGGGGAACGCCGCACCGATATCGTTCAGGCCATTCGTTTGGGCTCGTCCGAGCGATTGTTGCGGTTCGCGGCCGGTTTGCAATCCGCGATGCCATTGAACGCGCGGTTCCGGCCCGAGCCCGGTCCCGTCCCGGGCTACCGCGACCCGGTCGTCATGTCGGGCGGTGCGTTCGTAGCCGGGGCAACCATCGAACTCTCGTGCGATGCGCCGTTGCGCCCACCGTTCGACGTGTACTTGCAGGGCGGAACGTCGGCCGATCACGTACGCTTCGGCGCTCTGTCGGCGGCGAAGTCCGTGGCGGAATTGTGACCGCGCTAGAGAAGGCAAAATGTGGATGTACTTGCTCGAGGTCCTAAGCGGCCCGCTGGACGGTAAAACGTGGCCGTTCGAACGTGAGATCACGATCGGGCGGGACGACGCGGTCGCGGCGGCCTGTATTTCCTTGGATCGCTACGTTTCGAGACGGCACGCGCGCGTGCGCATCATCGAAAAGGGCGCGATCGTCCTCACCGATCTGGACAGTCGAAACGGCGTCAAACTCGACGGCCAGCCCGTCCAGGGCGACGCGTGTCTGGCTGTCGGGCTTCCGTTCACAATAGGACGCACCGTCCTGCGGGTGACGCGAGCGTAATCTCGCCGCACTCCAATGCAGCTCGTTACAACGATCGAAGCGGCGCGCGCCACGTTCGCAGCGCTCCCCCGTCCGCTCGGTTTTGTTCCGACGATGGGTGCTTTGCATGAAGGCCATCTAGAATTGGTGCGCACCGCGCGCGAGCGCTGCGCGTCGGTTGGCGTGTCGATCTTCGTCAACCCGCTGCAGTTCGGTCCGCAAGAAGATTTTGCGGCGTATCCGCGCGACCTCGAACGCGATCGCGCGGCACTGGCCGCTGCCGGCGTGGACGTGCTGTTCGCTCCCGACCCCGCTGCGATGTATCCGCCCGGCTTCAGCACCGTCATCGATCCGGGTCCGGCCGGCGTGACGTTCGAAGGCGCGGTGCGTCCCGGACATTTCAGCGGCGTCGCCACCGTCGTGGCGAAGTTGCTGCACGTCGCCGAGCCCGACATCTTGCTGTTGGGGCAAAAGGACGCGCAACAAACCGTGGTGTTGCGGCGCATGATCTCCGACCTCGCGTTCGGCGTGGACGTCGCGATCGTTCCGACCGTGCGAGAGCCCGATGGATTGGCGCTCTCGAGCCGGAACGCATATCTCAACGAAACGCAACGGTCGGCGGCGCCATCGTTGCATCGCGCGCTCGAAGCGATGCGCGACGAATTGCTGCGCGGTGCGCCCAAAGAGCGTGCGCGCGCCGTGGCCGAACGGGTCTTGTCCGAACCGGGGGTAGCGGGTTATTTCGACGCCGTCGACGCGACGACGTTCGAAACGCTCGACCACATCGATCGTGCGGCGTTCGTCATTGGAGCCGCTCGCTTTGGAACGACCCGGCTGATCGATAACCTGCTGGTCGAACCGAAGGGTTAAAAATGAACGGCGCGCGCGTTTTTTTGGGCGTCACCGGTGGGATCGCCGCGTACAAGGCGGCGGCTCTCACGAGTGCCATGGTGCAACGCGGCGCCGAAGTGGATGTCGTGATGACGGCCGAAGCGGAGCGTTTCGTCGGCGCGCTCACGTTTTCGTCGCTCACCGCACGACCGGTCTTTACGTCGTTGTGGGACGCACCCGAAGAGATCCCGCATATCCGGCTGGTTCGGGCGGCGAACGTCGCGGCGATCGTTCCGGCTACTGCCAACATCATCGCGAAACTTGCGTCGGGCATCGCCGACGATCTCTTGACGACCGCGATCTTGGCGGCTCGCATTCCGATTCTGATCGCGCCCGCGATGAACTCCGCCATGTACGAACACGCTGCGACGCAAGCCAATCTTGCGATTTTGGCGGCGCGCGGCTACGAAATCGTCGAGCCGGAGCGCGGATTTCTGGCCGAGCGCGAAACCGGCACGGGACGCCTCGCGAATGAGGAGCGATTGCTCGATGCGATCGAACGCGCCATCGCCCGGCGACGTTCGCTGGCCGGTAAACGCGTCGCGATTACGGCCGGCCCGACTCGCGAAGCGTTCGACCCCGTGCGGTTTTTAAGTAACGCGTCGACCGGCGCGACCGGAATCGCGTTGGCTCGCGAGGCGGCGTTGCGCGGGGCGTTAGTCACCTTACTCCTGGGACCCACCCAGCTGCAACCGCCTCCGGGCGTCGAGATCGTTCGCGTAACGACGGCGCGGGAACTGATGGACGCCGCACTAGAACATGCCGCCGGCGCCGATCTCGTCATCGCGACCGCAGCGGTCGCCGATTGGCGGCCGCGCGTCGAGCAGGCGCAGAAATTGAAAAAAGGCGACGACGTGCAGACGCTCGAGGTGGTCGCCAATCCCGACGTGCTGGCCGAGTTGGGACGCCGCAAAGGCGGCGGTTTTTTGGTCGGATTTGCGGCCGAAACCGAAAACTTTGAAGCCAACGCGCGCGAAAAACTCGAACGCAAGCACCTGGATGCGATCGCCGTTAACGACGTCGGTGGCGAACGGGGATTCGGGGCTGGAGAAAACACGCTGACCCTGTTGTGGGGCAACGACGGACGCCGGGAGTTGGGTACTGCGGACAAATCGACGCTTGCGGCGCGGCTGTTGAATGCCGTCGAGGAGTTGATGCGATGCTCTTGACCATCGATGCGGGAAATAGCGAGATCAAACTCGGTTGTTTCGATCGGGCCGGCACGTTGACCGCGACATGGCGCGTGACGACCGACGTGCGCCGGACCCCCGACGAATACGCGACGTTGTTTCGACAGTTGTTCGCGCAAGGCGGAATCGATCCGCACGCAGTCGCTGCCGCGGCCGTCGCCAGCGTCGTGCCGAAACTCGATCCGGTCTTTGACGAAGTCTGTCGCAGCGCGTTCGGTGTAACGCCGGCCTTCTTGCATCCGGAGACGCAAACCGTCATCCCGGTTCGCACGGCATACCCATCGCAGTCCGGAGCGGATTTGGTAGCGGCCGCCATCGGCGGGCGCGCGCGGTTCGGCGCGCCGCTCATCGTCGTGTGTTACGGCACCGCATCGGTGTTCGTCGCGGTCGCCGCCGACGGTGCCTACGATGGCGTGGCGATCGCGCCGG